>JAJLKH010000116.1:0-23036 GCA_033839205.1 Rhodobacterales bacterium
GGCGCGGCGCGCGGCCGGCTTGAAGCTGATGTCGTCGGATGCCGTGAAGCGACCCGCCCGGATTTTCTGGATCTTGCCCTGGCGCAGCAGCTGGCCGAAGGCGCGCAATCCGTCTTCGCGGCTGAGGGTGTCATCGGACCCCTGGCGCGCCTTTTTCATCAGCTGCGGACGCGAGAATTCCTCTTGCGCTTCCACATGCACCAGGTAGGCGGCGGCAGCTTCCAGCAGGTCGGGCAGCGACGTGGCCCCCATCTTGCGGGCGAAATCGGCAAATCCCTTTTCATCTTCCGCCTTGCCCGTCACCGGGGCCTCGTCGATGTCGGCCTCTTCGGGGAGGGGCGCCAGGGACACGCGGCGCGGGCGCACCGGCGCGCCCGAACGCGTCTCGGGCAGGTCAACCCGCTGTTCCGCAACCAGTTTCAGCGGCGCGGGGCGCTGTTCGGACGGGCGCGGCGTGGCGCTGGCCTGTTCCGTCACGGGACGGCGCGGGCGCATGACGCTGGCCAGATCCTCGCGGAAGACATTCGCCGCCGGATCGCGGTTCGGGATCACGCCCGCCGACTGATCCGCCTTGGTGGCCGCGACAGCCGCGCGCAGATGCGCGATGGCGTTGCGACGGTTGGCGCCTTCGGGTTCGGTCAGTTCGTTTTCGGTCTTGGCCATCAGGCGGGACATGTCATCCTCGGCCCGGACCTTGCCCAGCCGCTCGCGCGGATCGCGCAGCACCAGGGGGGCCTTTTCTTCCTCGGCCTCGTCCGCGTCGGTCTCCATGCTGTCGTCCTCGGCGTCGTCTTCGTCGAAGATCGAGGCGATGTCGTCATCGTCTTCGTCCTCGTCATCGTCGAGGTCGTCCAGATCGGCCAGACCGGTGACCGTCGCCGCGGGGGCGGCATGGTCATCGGTGTCGCGGTAGAGGTCCAGCAACTCGGCCTCGACCGCGGCCAGTTCACGGCGCAGTTCGTCTTCCTTCTCGGGGCTCAGTTCCGAAAAGGGTGCGCGGGCGGTTCCGGCGGCGCTTTCGTCGGCAAGGGCGGCGGGATCGGCATCGGATGTTTCCTCGACCAGTTCGCCACGGGCAATCGCCGCTTCCAGATCCTCGCGCTTGATCTTCATCACACGGGCAAGCGGGGCCTCGTCCGCGGCCAGATCGTCATCCTGATCTGCCTCGTCCCGGTCATCCTGCGCCGCGGTCACATCTTCTGGGGTTTCGTCCTCGATGATCTCGATGGCGTCTTCATCCAGGGAGAGGAAGGTTTCGACAGCCTCTTCCCCGGCATCCTCTGCGGTCTCGGCCGGTGTTTCGGCTTCGCCAGCAAGGTCCGTGTCGATATCCGTGTCCGTGTCGGTTTCGGTCGCGTCTTCGGCCACGGCGTCTTCGATGGCCGCGTCCTGGACGGGCGCCTCTTCATCGGCGATCGCATCGGGCCGGGCTGCCGGCGCATAGGCGGTGTCGTCGCCGGCCAGGCGGCTGAGCAGGGCGTCGATCTCGTCGGTCTCTGCCTCGGTCGGGGCCTCCATGGCCTGATCGTCCAGCGACAGGGCCGATTCGATATGCGAGGTCGCCTCGGCCAGGAACTCCTCGGCGAAGTTCTCGGCGTGCTCGTCCTCGGAATAGGTGTCGGCAACCGGGGCGGAGCGCGTCACCACGTCGCGGATGCGCTGCAGCTTGGCGGCCACGCTTTCCGGATCGGGATGGGGCACGGGCGTCGGGCGCTGCGGCGCGGGAGCGGCCGCCGCGGGCTGCGTCTGCATGGCGGGCACGTCGGGCGCCTTGGCGACAGCGGGCCGCGGAGCCGGCGTCTGAACCGGGGCCGGAGCGGCCGCGGCGGGCTGCGGGGCAGGGGCTGCGGGCTGCGGGGCGGGGGCGACTGCCTGGGGTGCCGCCGGCTGCGGCTGGGGCTGGGGCGCCACGGGCTGCGGGGTCAGCGGGGCGGCAACGGCGCCATAGGGTGCGGCCCGCAGCACGATATTGCCGCGCTCTTCACGCGCTTCCACCCGGCGGGCGATCTCGCGCTCGGCGATCCGGGCCAGCATGTCGGCATCCGGGACGGGGGGCTCGGCCCCGAAGTAGCGGTCTTCCGCCGCAAGGTCCCGGAAATATTCCGCAATTGCTTTCATGGTTTCGAAGGAATCGTCGAAACCTTCCAAAGTGCATGAAAATGTCCCATAGGAGACCGTGAGGATCTTACTGGTGCTCACCATTGGTCACTCGCTTTCTTTTGCCCGTCTGGATTGTGTTTACCACCGGATAGGCGTCGAAACGGGAACGATTCTTCGATTTTTAACGTATCATTTTGTGTTTACATTGTGATCTGTTTCCTGAACGGACCATAATCAAGCGATGCAAGACATCATTGTTCATTCCCCCACGCCTGTCACCCTGATCGGTGGGGGCCAGTCCGATGCGCAATCCCTGCAGGATGCGCTTGAACTGGGCCCGAAACTGGTGGCCGCCGATGGCGGTGCGGGGGTTGCGATGGCGGCGGGGCATCTGCCCGACGCCGTGATCGGCGATATGGATTCGCTGAACCCTGCCGACCGGGCCCGCCTGCCCGAAGGGCGCATTCACCCCGTGAGCGAACAGGATACCACCGATTTCGAGAAATGTCTCATGGCGATCCGGGCGCCGCTGGTGCTGGGGCTGGGCTTTACCGGGCCGCGCGTTGATCACCAGATGGCGGCATTCAACACGCTGGTGCGGCATTACCGGCAACGCTGCATCCTGATCGGTGCGTCGGAAATCGTGATGCTGGCGCCACCGTCCTTGCGGTTGAACCTGCAGGGGGGCGATGTCGTGTCGCTGTTTCCCATGGGCGCGGTCGAGGCCAAGTCGGAGGGGCTGCATTGGCCCGTGGGCGGGCTGAGTTTTGCGCCCGACGGGCGGGTCGGCACCTCGAATCGGGCCATGGGGCCGATCTGGCTGGCGGTGACGGCCCCCAAGATGCTGCTGATCCTGCCGCGCGCCACCCTGGGCCACCTGGTCGAGACCTTGCTGGCGCGGCCCTACGGCTGGGATTGAGCGGCGCTTGCCATCTTCGCGCCCGCGCGGGTCAGCTGGCGCTCGCGCAGCACGATATAAAGGCCCGAGGCCACGGTGATCAGGATGCCGATGGCGGCCAGCCCGTCGGGCAGGTCGCGCCAGATCAGCCAGCCGATCAGCGTGGCGAAGGGGATTTCCAGGTATTGCATCGGGGCCAGCGTGGCCGAGGGCGCAAAGCGCAGCGACCATGTCATCAGCAGATGCCCGACCGTGCCCAGCAGACCGACCCCGATCAGCAGCGCCCAGTCCTGCCCCGAGGGCATCACCAGCCTGAGCGCGGCGGGCCCCGTCTCGATCCCGCCGAAGATCAGCAGCACCGGCAGCAGAACGCAGCTTGCCATGATGCCGCTGACCGCCTGCAACCCGATCGGATCGGTGTCGCGCGCCACAAGGCGGGTGACAAGGATGAAGGCGGCAAAGACCACGGCCACACCGACCGGCAGCAGCGCGGGCCAGCCGACTTCGGCAAAGCTGGGCTGGATCACGAGCAGGGTGCCGACAAAGCCCACGACGCAGGCGATCAGGCGGCGGGGGCCGACCTCTTCGCCCAGGATCGTGTGACCCAGCAGCAAAAGCACGAAGGGCATGACGAAGGCGATGGCGATGGCATCGGCCAGGGCCAGGTATTTCAGCGCGCTGAACATCAGCGTGATCCCCGCGATATGCAGCGCGGTGCGCAGGATCACCAGCCGCAGCATCCGCCCCCGCAGCCGCCAGACCCGCCCAGTCGCCAGCACCAGCGGCGCCAGCACGATGGCTTGCACGGCAAAGCGCGCCAGCACCGCCATCAGCAGGGGCACCGTCTCGCCCAGGATCTTGGCCAGCGCATCGGCCAGCGGCGCCACGGCGCAAAAGCCCAGCATCAGCAGGATGCCCAGCATGGGACGGTCGGGGGGATGGATCGCGCTCATGCGGCGCAGGCTATGAGGGGGCGGCGGGAATGGCAATGCGCCCTTCCGGGGGGCTGCCTGCTGGCCCAGGGTGTTGGCCCTTGCTGCCGGTCCCGGCTGCTGGCCCCTGTCACAGCTTGCGGTTTTCGCGCTCCACCACGCGTTCACGGTGAAAGATGTAAAGCCCCGAGGCCGTGATCACCGCCATGCCCGCGAAGGTCATGGCATTGGGCAGGTCCGAGAAGAAGAGCCAGCCAAAGACCACCGCGCTGAGGATTTCCAGGTAATGCAGTGGCGCCACCGTGGCCGAGGGCGCATAGCGCAGCGCATAGCTGATCATCAGATGCGCCAGCGCCGAGGCCGCGCCCACGGCGAAAAGCCAGGTCCATTCGATCCCTTCAGGCCAGACCGGGCTGATCGTCGGGATCTCGATCCCGGTGCCCAGCAGCATCACCGGCAGGCAGATTGCCGCCGCGACGGTCGAGGTGTGGAACTGCATCGGCACCGGATGCATTTGCCTCGACAGGCTGCGTGTCACCAGAATGTAGAAGGCAAAGAAAAAGGCCGTGCCCAGCGGAAACAGCGCCACGAGGCCAAAGGCCGCGAAACTGGGCTGGATCACCAGCAGCGCCCCGGCAAAGCCCACCACGCTGGCCCCAAGCCGGCGCGGCCCCACCTCTTCGCCGAAGAGGTATTTGCCCAGCAACAGCAGGATGAAGGGTTCGACGAAGGCGATCACCAGCGCATCGGCGATCGGCATGACCTTGACGGCCGCCACGAAGAAATAGGTCGACAGGATCAGGAACAGCGCGCGCAGCACCAGCCGCGACAGGACGCCCGGCGGCAGGCGCAGCCCATGCCCCATCAGCAGGCAGAAGGGCAGCATCAACAGGCCCTGCACGATGAAACGCGCGGTCGTCACCTGGCCAACGGGCACCGTCTGCGCCGCCAGTTTCGAGGCGACATCGATCAGCGGCGCGGTCAGGCAGAAGCCCAGCATCAGCACCACGCCCAGCACGATGCGGTCGTTCAGATGGGGCAGGGCGGGGGTGCGGACATGGCTCATGACACGGGCCTAGCGCGTCCGGCGCGCCCCTGCCATGCCAAAAGCGACACGGTTTTCATCGTTCTGCGTCTGCCCGGAATTCCGCGCCCGCGCCGCCCATCAGCAGTTGGGCACGTTGACGGCCAGCCCGCCCAGCGAGGTTTCCTTGTATTTCTCGGACATGTCCGCGCCGGTCTGGCGCATCGTCTCGATGCAGACATCGAGCGAGACAAGGTGCTGCCCATCCCCGCGCATGGCCAGTGACGCCGCCGACACCGCCTTGATCGCGCCCAGCCCGTTGCGTTCGATGCAGGGCACCTGCACCAGCCCCTTGACCGGGTCGCAGGTCATGCCCAGGTGATGCTCCAGCGCGATTTCGGCGGCATTCTCGATCTGCTCGGGGGTGCCGCCCAGCACGGCGCAAAGCCCGGCTGCGGCCATGGCGGCGGCGCTGCCGACCTCGGCCTGGCAGCCCGCTTCGGCCCCCGAGATCGAGGCGTTGTATTTCACCAGCCCCCCGATGGCGGCGGCGGTCAGCAGGAACTCGTCCACCCGCGCGGGGTTGGCGCCGGGCACATGATCCAGCCAGTAGCGGATGACGGCGGGCATCACGCCTGCCGCGCCATTGGTGGGCGCGGTCACCACCTGTCCGCCGGCGGCGTTTTCCTCGTTCACGGCCATGGCATAGGTGCTCATCCAGTCGTTGATGACATGGGGCGCGGTCAGGTTCAGCCCACGCTCGGCCATCAGCGCCTGGTGTATGCCGCGCGCGCGGCGGCGCACCTTCAGCCCGCCGGGCAGAATGCCGTCATGGGCAAGGCCGCGCTCGATACAGTCGTTCATCACCTGCCAGATGCGGGCGATGCCCTTGTCCAGCGCCGCGCGCGGGCGGCGCGACAGTTCGTTGGCGCGTTTCATCTGCGCGATGCTCAGCCCCGAGGTTCTGGCCATGTCCAGCATCTCGGCGGCGGATTTGAACGGATAGGGCACGGGCGGGCCGTCGTCGGTATCCTTTCCGGCGGCCAGTTCGGCTTCGGTCATCACGAAACCGCCGCCGATGGAATAATAGGTCTCGCGCAGGATGATGTCGCCCTGGGCATCGGTCGCCATCAGCTTCATCCCGTTGGCATGGCCGGGCAGGGCGGGGCCGAAATCGAAGACCAGATCGGCCAGCGGATCGAAATGCAGCGGCGGCAGGCCGTCCACTTGAATCGTCTTGGTGTCGCGGATGCTGATCATCAGCGCCTCGGCCTTTTCGTGGTCATAGGTGTCGGGCTTCAACCCGGCCAGACCAAGGATCGTGGCGCGGTCTGTCGCATGGCCCACGCCGGTAAAGGCCAGGCTGCCATGCAGCGAGGCGCGCAGGCCATGCGCGGTGAAGGGCTGGCTGCGCAAAAGGTCCAGAAACCGCGCGGCGGCCACCATCGGCCCCATGGTATGCGAGGACGAGGGGCCGATGCCGACCTTGAACATCTCGAAGACGGACAGGAACATTACAGGGCGCTTCCTTCGGGTGGGGTGGGATAATCGGGTGCGGTGAACGGATGGGGGCCCAGACCTTCGGCAAGGGCGCAGGCGCGGGCGGCGGGGCGCGCCTCGATCCGGGCGCAAAGGGCGCGCAGATGCGGGGCGCTGTCGCTGTCCCACCAGCCGGCCAGATCCACGGGATACAGCGCGATCCAGCGCAGGCAGGCGACAAGGTAAAGGTCGAGGATAGAGGGGTTTTCCCCGTTCAGCCAGGGATGACCCGCACCGGCCGCGTCATCCAGCAGGCGCAGGTGCCCGGCAAGCGACAGGCGCAGGC
Organism: Rhodobacterales bacterium; assembly: GCA_033839205.1. Classification (GTDB taxonomy): domain Bacteria; phylum Pseudomonadota; class Alphaproteobacteria; order Rhodobacterales; family Rhodobacteraceae; genus Seohaeicola. The sequence continues at coordinate 6,780 of JAJLKH010000116.1, forward strand.
CCGCGCGCAGCGCGGCCTGATGCGCGCGATCGGGGCCTGCATAGTTCTGCGGATAGAACAGCATCCTGAGTTCCGCATGCAGCGTGTTCGACAGGAAAAACAGCCATTTCAGCGCATCCCCCCGGTCGCGATGATCCGGGGCGGGCATCAGGCTGCAGGCGTCGCTTCGGTGCCGGTCGGCCAGCCACAGCAGGATCGCGCCGGTTTCGAAGATCGCGCCGTCGGGTGTTTCCAGAACCGGGATGCGCCCATGCGGGTTGAGCGCAAGGTAGGCCGCGCCCTTGTGCGCCTGCGTGCGGCGATCCACCAGAACCGCCTGATAGGGCAGGTGCAATTCCTCCAGCGCCAGCCGGATGATCATCGAGGCATTGTCGGGCGCGTAATGCAGGCGGTAGGTTTGCGTCATGCGCGCAATCTGCCGTCAAATCGGCGCGGATGCATCATCGGAAAACGACGCCTGCCGCAGCTTTCGCGCAAATCGGCGCGATTGCCCCCTCGCACCGGGGACGCAACTTTCCTATAACCGCCCCCAACCGCCATTGAACCAGACGGAGTCGCAGCCATGCCCGGAGAATTGTCACCCATCGACAAGGCCAAGTTCGTCGCCGCGAAACGCGCGGTCGATTACGTCGAGGACGGGATGCGCGTGGGCCTGGGCACCGGATCGACCGCCGCATGGATGGTGCGCTGCCTGGGCGAGCTGGTGCGCGAGGACGGGCTGAGGATCAAGGGCGTGCCCACCTCGACCCGCACGGCGGCGCTGGCGCGCGAGGTCGGCATCGAGGTGATCAGCCTGGACGAGGCGAAATGGCTGGATCTGACGATCGACGGGGCGGATGAATTCGACGGCGATCTGAACCTGATCAAGGGCGGCGGCGGTGCGCTGTTGCAGGAAAAGATCGTGGCCACGGCATCCGACCAGATGATCGTGATCGCCGATGTCGGCAAGGAGGTCGAGACGCTGGGCGCCTTCCCGCTGCCGATCGAGGTGATCCCCTTCGGCTGGCAGACCACCCGCGCGCTGGTCGAGGAGATGCTGATCTCGATGGATGTGCTGGGCCGCGACGTGACGCTGCGCATGAATGGCGACCGCCCCTTCATCACGGACGAGGGGAATCACATCCTTGATTTGCACCTGAACCGCATCGGCAATGCGCGCCAGCTGGCGATGGTGCTGAACCAGGTGCCCGGCGTGGTGGAAAACGGCCTGTTCATCGACATCTGCGATATCGTGATCGTGGGCTACGGCGACGGGCGCGTGGAAACCCGCGACATCAACCAGGGCACGATCGAACAGGATCGGCTGGATTTCGTCGAGAACGACAACCTGTTCACCGACCTGGCCGACTGACGATCAGCCGGGCGGCACCGGCTGCGTCAGGCGGCGGGCGGTTGCGGGGTGAAGGTAACCTCGAACCCTGAGGCATGACCCTTGCGGGGCGATGCCACCACAAGGCTTGCCCCCAGCCGGTCCGCGATGGCCGCCACGATGGACAGCCCCAGCCCGCTGCCTGTCGATGATGCCGCGCCGCGCTCGAACCGTCCGGTCAGCCGCGTCAGGGTGTCGGGCGCGATGACCGGCCCGTCATTGGCCACGCGCAGGCTGCCATCTTTGCCCAGTTCCACCGTGACGGGCCCATCCGGCGCGCCGTGGCGCAGGGCGTTTTCCACAAGGTTGCGCAGCACGATCCCCACCGCGTCGGGATCAAGATCGGTCGGCACCGCCTGTTCCGGCCGGCGCGCCGCGATGCGTGTCCCGCCCGGCAGCCGTGCCAGATCCTCGACCAGCATGCCAAAGACGGGCCGCAGATCGTAGGTCTGGGCGCTGCGCAGCGGCGCGCCTTCGGCGCGTGACAGTTCCAGCAGCTTGGCGGACAGGCCGGTCAGCCGTTTCAGGGATGTCTCGATCTCGGCGGCGCGCTGGCGCGTGGCGGGATCGCTGGCCTCGGCCTGCAGGCGCTGCACCTGCGCGATGGCCCCGGCCAGGGGCGTGCGCAGCTCATGCGCGGCATTGGCGGCAAAGCCGCGCTCGGCCTGAAAGGCGGCATCGAGCCGGGCCAGAAGATCGTTCAGCGTGGCCCCCACCGGCGCCAGTTCCGCCGGCAGATCGGCAATCGGGATCGCGGACAGGTCATGCATCGTGCGATCGGCCAGCCGGTCGCGGAACCGGTTGAGCGGCGCAAGGTTGGCGCGCAGGGCCAGGATGATCGCCGCCAGCGCCAGCGGCACCACGACCAGCAATGGCAGGCCAAGGCCCAGCTGGATCTCGCGCGCGACCGAGGCGCGATGCGACAGCGGCTCGGCCACGGTCACGCGGATCGTGCCCTGTAGTGCCGCAACCCCGTAAAGCCGATGCGTGGCCGTGTCGCGAAACCCCGGCCCGTCCCAGTCGGGAAAACTGGCCGGATCGGCCGAGAAGGATTGCAGCAGGATCCGGCCCCGGTCGTCGCGCACGAGATAGGTGAAATAGGCGTCGTTTTCCGGGATGGCGGCCAGGCGCTGGGTGATGCCTTCCTCTTCGCGGCCGATGATGTCGACCACCACCAGCGGCAGCAGGCGCTGGGCGGTTGCGGCCAGGGCGGAATCGAACACCTCGTCCATCTGCTGGCGCGCCAGCAGCGCCGTGACCGAGGCGGCAGCGATCCACAGCAGCATCAGCCCCGCCCCCAGCCAGAGCGCGAGCCGCCCCTGAAGACTGCGCGGCACCCTCATCCGCGCCCCAGCCTGTAGCCAAGGCCGCGCTGGGTTTCGATGATCCCCGCGCCCAGCTTCTTGCGCAGGCGGCTGACATGCACCTCGATCGTGTTGCTTTCGATCTCGGTATCGAAGGCATAAAGCTTTTCTTCCAGCTGCGCCTTGGACAAAAGCTGCCCGGGCCGGGCGAGGAACGCCTCGAACAGGGCCCATTCGCGCGCGGTCAGAACGACCGCCCGCCCGTTCAGCAGGACGCTGCGCGCGGCCAGGTCGACCTGAAGCGGGCCATGGGTGATGATCGGGTTCGGATTGCCGCTGTAGCGCCGGGCGACCGATCCGATCCGCGCCGACAGTTCCGACAGATCGAAGGGTTTGACCAGGTAGTCATCCGCCCCCGCGTTCAGCCCCTCGATCCGGTCCGACACCTGGTCAAGCGCGGTCAGGATGATCACCGGCGTCACGTCGCCCCGCGCGCGCAGGGTCTTGAGAAAGCCGATGCCGCGCCCGTCCGGCAGCATCAGGTCCAGCAGGATCAGATCGAAGGCGGTGGCGCGGATCGCATCGCCCGCCGCATCCAGCCGGGTGACCCAGTCCACCGAATGCCCGTCCGCCGCGATCTGGTCGCGCACGGCCTGGCCCAGGATGGTATCGTCTTCGATCAATAGGATGCGCATGATGGGTTCCGTCTTTCCGGTTGTGATCTTCCATCGCGCGCGGGGCTGACGCAAGGCTGACGGCATCGCGCGCGCTCTGTCAGGTTCCCGTCAGCTTGGCGGCGCACAACGGGCCCAGGGTCACGAAACGGAGTATGATCCATGAAGGACATTCTGAAGATTCTCGTTTTGCTGGTGACGCTGCCGGCCGGTGCGGCCCTGGCGGATGATGACGATTGCTATGCCCCCCTTGCCGATTGGCAGCCGCGCGAGCGCGTGGTGCAGTGGGCGCAAGAACAGGGCTACACGCTGCGCCGGATCAAGATCGACGACGGCTGCTACGAAATTGACGGCACCGATGCGCAGGGGCGTCGGATCGAGGTGACACTCGATCCCGCGACGCTGGCCGTGATCGAGTGGGAATTCGAGGATGATGATGACGACCACCGCGGGTGGTCGCGCGATCGCGATGGAAAGGATCGGGACGATGATTGACGCTGTTGCAGATGACCAGGGCGGCCATGAGGCGGGGCAGACGGCGCGGGTGCGCGTCTGGGATCCGCTGGTGCGTGTGTTTCACTGGGGCGTGGTGCTGGCCGTCGCGGTGGCCTGGCTGACCGCGGATGAATTGCAAAGGGTCCACGAGATCGCGGGCTATGCGGTGGCGGGCCTTGTGGCGTTTCGCCTGCTCTGGGGGCTGGTCGGGTCGCGCCGGGCGCGTTTCGCAAGTTTTCTCAAGGGGCCGCGCGCCACGCTGGCCTATTTGGGCGACATGATCCATGGCCGCGAACGGCGCTATCTTGGCCATAATCCGGCGGGGGCCGCGATGATCGTCGCGCTGCTGCTGACCCTGTCGGGCACCGCCTTCACCGGCTGGCTGATGGCCGAGCCCGATCGCGTGGCGATGCTGCCATCGCTGCCGCAGATCGTGACCCCGGCCTTTGCCGATGACGATGATGACGACCGTGACGCCGTCACCGCATGGCGCGGAGAGGCGGCGAACGAGGCGCTGGAAGAGGTGCATGAAGTGCTGGCGAATCTTCTGCTGCTTCTGGCCGCGCTGCATGTCGGCGGTGTTGTCCTGGCGTCTTTCCGGCATCACGAGAACCTGCCGCTGGCCATGGTCACGGGCGACAAGCGCGCTGCGGGGCCCGGCGATATCGCCTGATCCGGCACGGAATTCCCGGCAGGGGTACGCGTCCCCGTGGCCCCTGGACCTGACCCCGCCATATCCTGGCGGGGTCTTTTTTTGTCATTCGGGCCCTTTGCTGACGGCAGGCTGACGCAGAATCTGTGCCGCTGTCAGGAAACGCTCAGCCCGGAGGGTCAAACAGTCCTCAGCAGAGACAGAAAAGGAGACCTGCGATGACGATGACCAAGATGCTGACCACCCTTGCCCTTGTTGCCCTGCTGCCCGCCGGGGCGGCACTGGCCAGCGATGACGATTGCCGCGTCCCGCGCGAACAGTGGCAATCGCAAGAGGCGGTGATGAAACTGGCCCAGGACAACGGCTGGACCATCCGCGAGTTCAAGGTCGATGACGGCTGCTACGAGATCGAGGGCCACGACCGCGAAGGCCGCAAGATCGAGGTCGAGCTTGATCCCGGTACGCTGGCGGTGATCAAGATGGAAACCTACGGGCAGGGTTACGGCAGCAAGGCGATGCCCGGCGCGACGCCCGCACCGGCCCCGGCCCCGGCGCCTGCTCCCGCTCCCGCGCCGGCGCCTGCGCCGTCCAAGCCCTGACATTGGACCGGCGAGGCCGGGTGACCACAGCCGCGCCTTTCGGGGCGCGGCTTTTGCCATGCTGCCATGGCGGGTGATGCTCGCGCGCAGGTGAAGGGCGCGCTGGCTGCTTCCTCTGGCCCTTGGCGCGGTGATGTGAAATACCTGTCACCGATCAAGGCAGGGGGACCGCATGAGCGCATTCGATTATGATCTGTTCGTCATCGGTGGCGGCTCTGGCGGGGTGCGCGCGGCGCGCGTCGCGGCGCAGCGGGGCGTCAAGGTGGCCCTGGCCGAGGAAGATCGTTACGGCGGCACCTGCGTGATCCGGGGCTGCGTGCCCAAGAAACTGATGGTCTTCGCCAGCGAATACGGCGGCCTTGCCGAAGAGGCGCGCGCCTATGGCTGGGACATGCAGGTGGGCGGCTTTGACTGGTCGGCCTTCCGCAAGAACCTGCATGCTGAATTGGACCGGCTGGAAGGCATCTATCGCAACATCCTGAAATCGAACGGGGTCGAGACCTTCGACGCGCGCGCCACGCTGGTCGATCCGCATACGGTCGAACTGTCCGACGGCACCCGCAAGAGCGCCAAGCACATCCTGCTGGCGATGGGCGGGCGGCCCGTCAAGCCCGACATGCCGGGGGCCGAACTGGCCATCACCTCGAACGAGATCTTTCACCTCGATGCCTTGCCCAAGTCGATCCTGATCATCGGCGGCGGCTATATCGCCTGCGAATTCGCCTGCATCCTCAACGGTCTGGGGGTCGAGGTGACGCAGTATTACCGCGGCGCGCAGGTCTTGCGCGGCTTTGACGACGAGGCGCGCGGCCTGGTCGCCGAGGAAATGCGCCAGGATGGCATCGACCTGCATCTTGGCACCAATATCCTGTCGCTGGAACGCGAGGGCGAGGGCATCCGCACCAAGGCCACCAATGGCGATGAGAAGCTTTTCGACCAGGTGATGTTCGCCACCGGCCGCGCCCCCAACACCGAAGGCATGGGCCTTGAGGCGCTGGGCGTGCATCTGGGCCGCAACGGTCAGGTCATCGTGGATCAGTATTCGCAATCGGCCATCCCCTCGATCTATGCCGTGGGCGATGTGACCGACCGGGTGAACCTGACCCCGGTGGCGATCCGCGAAGGCATGGCCTTTGTCGAAACCGTCTTTGGCGGCAATCCGACGCCCGTGGATCACGACCTGATCCCGACCGCGATCTTCACCCAGCCCGAGATGGGCACCGTGGGCCTGTCCGAAGAGGCCGCGCGCGAGATCGAGCCGGTCGAGATCTACTGCACCTCGTTCAAGCCGATGCAGAGCGCCTTTGCCGGAAACCCGCGCCGCGTGCTGATGAAACTGGTGGTCTCCAAGGCGACACGGCGTGTCCTGGGGTGTCATATCGTAGCACCCGGCGCGGGCGAGATGATCCAGCTGGCGGGCATCGCGATCAAGATGGGCGCCACGAAAGAGGATTTCGACCGCACCGTGGCGGTGCATCCGACCATGTCGGAAGAGATCGTGACGATGAAATCGCCGGTCCGTACCGCTTGAAATTTCGCGCCGGCCTCACAGGTAAGGGGCAGGTATTCAGAACCATTCAAAAGAAGACAACAAGGGGAACACAGGTCAATGGCTGGAAATTCGGGCGGCCCATGGGGCGGCGGCGGCGGCAACAGGGGCGGTGACGACGATCGCCGCAACAACGGTGGCGGACGGCGCCCCGGCGACGAAAACGGGCCGCAGATCCCGGAAATCGACGAGCTGATGCGCAAGGGCCAGGAACAGCTGCGCGTCCTGATGGGCGGTCGCGGCGGCCGTGGCGGTCAGGGTGGCGGCAGTGGCGATGGCGGCCCGCGCGGCCCCATCTTCACCAAGTCCACCGTCGGGCTTGGCATTCTGGCGGCTGTCGGCCTCTGGGCGTTCAGCAGCTTTTACACCGTGCGGCCCGAAGAACAGTCGGTCGAACTGTTCCTGGGCGAATTCTACAAGATCGGCAATCCCGGTCTGAACTTTGCGCCCTGGCCGCTGGTCACGGCGGAAATCGTCAATGTCACCTCGGAACGCACCGAAGATGTGGGCCAGGCGCGCGGCAACCAGGACATGGGCCTGATGCTGACCACCGATGCCAATATCGTCGATATCGACTTCCAGGTGGTCTGGAACATCAACGATCCGGCCAAGCTGCTGTTCAACCTGCGTGATCCGCGCCAGACCGTGCAATCCGTGTCGGAATCCGTCATGCGCGAGATCATCGCGGCCTCGAACCTGTCGCCGATCCTCAACCGTGACCGTGGTCTGATCGCCAATACCGCCATGGAAAACATCCAGGCGACGATGGATGATTATGACAGCGGCATCACCATCGTCCGCGTCAACCTCGACAAGGCGGACCCCCCGCGCGAGGTGATCGACAGCTTCCGCGAAGTGCAGGCCGCCGAACAGGAACGTGACCGTCTGCAGCGTCAGGCCGATGCCTATGCCAACCGCGTTCTGGCCGAGGCCCGCGGTGAGGCGGCGCAGATCCTGGAACAGGCCGAAGGCTATCGCGCCCAGGTCGTCAACCAGGCCCTGGGTGAGGCCAGCCGCTTCTCGGCGGTTCTGGCCGAATACGAAAAGGCCGAGGAGGTGACCCGCAACCGTCTCTACATCGAGACGATGGAGCGTGTTCTGGGCCAGATCGACAAGACCATCCTCGACAATTCGATCGTGGGTGGCGAAGGCGGGCAGGGCGTCGTGCCCTATCTGCCGTTGAACGAATTGCGGCGTCCCGCAGAGCAGGGGAACTGAGATCATGCGCAAGACAACATATCTTCTTCCGATCCTGGTCGTCGTGGTCGCGACCGCCCTGTCCTCGATCTTCGTGGTGGACGAGCGTGAAAAGGCGCTGGTGCTGCAATTCGGCCAGATCAAGGCCGTCAAGCAGGAGCCGGGCCTTGCGTTCAAGATCCCGCTTATCCAGGAGGTCGTGCGCTATGACGACCGGATCCTGTCGCTGGATACCGAAACCATCGAAGTCACCCCATCCGATGATCGCCGTCTGGTGGTCGACGCCTTCGCGCGCTACCGCATCGCCGATGTGGTGCAGTTCCGTCAGGCCGTCGGCGTGGGCGGGTTGCGCGCCGCCGAAGATCGTCTGTCCTCGATCCTGAACGCGCAGATCCGCGAGGTTCTGGGTGCCGATCAGGTCACATCCGACACGATCCTGTCGCAGGATCGCCGGATCCTGATGAACCGCATCCGCGACCAGGCGCAGGCCTCGGCGCGCAGCCTTGGCCTTGACGTGGTGGACGTGCGCCTGAAGCAGACGAACCTGCCCGCGCAGAACCTTGACGCGACCTTTGCCCGGATGCGGGCCGAGCGTGAACGCGAAGCCGCGGACGAGATCGCGCGCGGTAACGAAGCGGCGCAGCGTGTGCGCGCGCTGGCCGATCGTACCGTGGTCGAAACACTGTCCGACGCGGAACGCGAGGCGCAGATCACCCGCGGTGAGGCCGACGCCGAGCGCAACGCGATCCTGGCCGAAGCCTTCGGGGCAAACCCCGAATTCTTCAGCTTCTACCGGTCGATGCAGGCCTATGAAAGCGCGCTGCAGGGCAACAACTCGTCCATGGTGATGACGCCCGACAGCCAGTTCTTCGACTACCTGCGGTCCGACCGTCCGACGCGGACGCAGAACTGATGATCGAAACGGCATTCCTGGCCCTCGGGCTGGTGCTGATCGTGGAGGGGCTGGCCTATGCGCTGGCCCCTTCGCTTGTAGAGAGCCTGCTGGCCGCGCTGCGCGAACTGCCGCTGCCGGCCCGGCGCACCCTTGGGTTGCTGGCCATTGTCGCGGGGCTGGCCTTTGTCTGGCTGGCCCGGATGCTGGGGGCGTGATCGCGGCCTCTTCACACCCTGTTGAGCGATTGCGACGCCTCTTGGTGTTGCGTCATCCGCGCACTAGGTAAAGGATAGACATGCTGCGCCATGCGTCGACGCGATGCCGACCCCGCTGCCGCAGTGATCAAGCACAAAGGAGTTACGGGTGTGAGCAACAAAGCGGTTTCCATCCCCGACCATCAAACCGGCCTGATCCGCGCGTTCTGGATGGGCCTGATTGCAACGGCGTTGATCCTGGCGACGGCGCTGCAGTCGCAGGCGCGTCCCGAAAGTTTCGCGGACCTTGCCGACAAGATCAGCCCATCGGTGGTGAACATCACCACATCGACGACCGTGGCCGGCAATGCCGGACCCAATCCGATCGTTCCCGAGGGCAGCCCGTTCGAGGATTTCTTTCGTGAGTTCCAGGATCGTAACCGCACACCGGGTGACCGGCCGCGGCGGTCCTCGGCGCTGGGATCGGGTTTCGTGATCTCCGAAGACGGTTATATCGTGACCAACAACCACGTGATCGAAAGCGCCGACGAGATCACCATCGAATTCTTCTCGGGCGAGGAACTGGTGGCCAAGGTCATCGGCACCGATCCCAACACCGATATCGCCCTGCTGAAGGTCGAGGCGGACAAGCCCTTGCCCTATGTCAGCTTTGGCGACAGCGACACCGCGCGTGTGGGCGACTGGGTCGTGGCCATGGGCAACCCGCTGGGCCAGGGCTTTTCGGTCAGCGCCGGGATCGTCTCGGCGCGCAACCGGGCGCTGTCGGGCAGCTATGACGACTACATCCAGACCGATGCCGCGATCAACCGGGGCAACTCGGGCGGGCCGCTGTTCAACATGGACGGCCAGGTGATCGGCGTGAACACCGCGATCCTGTCGCCCAATGGCGGCTCGATCGGGATCGGGTTCTCGATGGCCTCGAACGTGGTGACCCGGGTGGTCGACCAGCTGCGCGAATTCGGCGAAACGCGGCGCGGCTGGCTGGGTGTGCGCATCCAGGATGTCACCGATGACGTGGCCGAGGCGATGGGCCTTGAGGCGACCGCTGGCGCCCTTGTGACCGACGTGCCCGAAGGTCCCGGCAAGGAAGCGGGCATCCAGCAGGGTGATGTCATCCTGAACTTCGATGGCCGCGACGTGAAAGACACCCGCGGACTGGTGCGCCAGGTCGGCAATACCGAAGTCGGCAAGGCCGTGCGCGTGACGGTCTGGCGCGATGGCAAGACCCAGACGCTGATGGTGACCCTGGGCCGCCGCGAAGAGGCCGAAAGCGCCGTGCCCGCCGCCCAGACCGCCCCCGCGCCGGACGAGCCGGTCGAGATGATGGGCCTGACCCTCAGCCCCGTCACCGAAACCTTGCGCGGCGAGCTTGATCTGCCCGCCGGGGCCACCGGTCTGGTCGTGGTCGATGTGGACGAGGCCAGCGAAGCCTTTGAAAAGGGTCTGCGCGCCGGTGACCTGATCACCGAAGCGGGCCAGCAGAAGGTGGAAGCGGTCAGCGACCTGACCGACCGCATCGACGAGGCGCGCGAGGCCGGGCGCAAATCGCTGCTGCTGCTGGTGCGCCGCGCCGGCGACCCGCGCTTCGTGGCGCTGTCGCTGGACTGATCCGGGTCTGATTGGCGGAAAACAGGGAAGGGGCGTCGCACGACGCCCCTTTTTTCATGGGCAGGGGCTTGCTCTGATCAATATACGTTATGTAATAACATTACATATCTTGCCAGTTGGAGAGCCCCATGACCCGTGCCGATCCCCGCCTTCCCGTGACCGTCCTGTCCGGCTTTCGCAGTGCGGGCAAGACGACGCGCGCCAACCTGGCCAGCGGCCTCAGCCGTCGGCGCAAACCGCGCCCCGCGCGCGATCCGATGGCCGAATTCGACCGCCTGCCGCCCGAATTGCGCCGCTGGCTGGCGCAGGCTGCCTTGCCCTGGAGCCCCCGCTCGGCGCTGCGGGCCTGGCAGCGGGCGCTTGCGCAATCGCGCGCCCCGCAGGATGCGCTGGCGCGGCTTGATGCGTTGCAGGCCGCGCGGCTGGCCCGCGACCGGCTGCACCGCGCCATTGGCGTGGAAAAGCCGGCTCAACCCTGATCGAGCTGGTCCAGCGGGGTGGCCACAAGCCCCAAGGTCCGGGCGGCGGCCAGTGACAACACGGGGCTGTCCAGCCCCGTGGCCGATTGGTAGCGGCGCACCGCCTCGCTTGTGGCGCGGTCGATCTGGCCCGTCACCGCGCCCGCGTAAAGCCCGCGCACGGTCAGGGCCCGTTGCAGCGATGCGATGACATCCGGTGTCAGGTCAGCCGGGCAGGGGGTTTCGAACCATGTCACCTCGCGCTCGGTCACGATGCGCTGGCGCGTTTCGGTGCGAAAGATCGCGGGCGTGGCCACTGTGCCATCCGCAGCCAGCCGCGCGGGTTCCACCAGCACCTGTTCTGTCACAGTCTCGATCAGGGCGGGGCTGACGATCTTGCCCCAGCAGGTGCCGGGCGGCGCGCCGGGCGGCGTATCCAGCATCGAGCCCAGCAGCGCATCGGCGGGGTTTTCCGTGGCAACCGGGGTGCAGGCCGGCAGCACCAGCAGCGCCACGAGCGGCAGCGCCAGGCAAAGGGCGGTTCTGGATCGGATCATGCGCGCGTCATCTGCCCTGCTGGGTCCGGGTTGTGCCCGGGCTGTCATCCCGGCAAGGCCGGTTCGCGCGCAGCCTAGCGGGTTTTGGGCAAGGCGCAAAGCGTCTTGGTGGCGGGCTTGCGCCGCGCCGTGGTTCAGCCGCCCGCGCCTTCCTGCTGCAACAGCAGGTCCAGCATCGGGGATATATCCTCGATATGTTCGGCGATCAGATGGGTGACGCCGCCCTCATGCTGCAAGCGGCCCGTCACGCGCAACAGGCGGCCCGCGATGATGGCGCGGCGGAACTGTTCGTAAAGCTTGCGCCAGACGATGACATTGATCACACCCGTCTCGTCCTCCAGCGTCAGGAAGATCACGCCCTTGGCCGTGCCGGGCCGCTGGCGCAGGATCACCAGCCCCGCCACCGTGACGCGGTGGCCGGTGCTGACGCGCCCCAGATAGGCCGCCGGGGTACAGGCGGGCGCGGGGGCGGAACGGACGGAAAAGGCTTTCGCAGGCATGAGAACGTTATAGGAACATCCGCCGATTGCGGCAAGCCGGAACCGCACCGCGTACCCGTCCTTGCAGAAAACTGCGTAAAAGGGGCTGGAACGCCCTGCCATGCTTGTCTAGGTAGGGGGCAAATGGATCCCAACCGGAGTCTGCACGGACATGGCGAAAATCACCTATATCGAGCATAACGGAACCGAACATGTGGTCGACGTGCCCAACGGCCTGACCGTGATGGAAGGTGCGCGCGACAACAACATCCCCGGCATCGAAGCCGATTGCGGCGGCGCCTGCGCCTGCTCGACCTGCCATGTCTACGTGCATCCCGACTGGGTCGAAAAGCTGCCCGCCAAGGATGACATGGAAGAGGACATGCTGGACTTTGCCTATCAGCCCGACACCACCCGTTCGCGCCTGACCTGCCAGATCAAGGTGACCGATGCGCTGGACGGGCTGGTCGTGCATATGCCGGAAAAGCAGATCTGATCCGGCGGGGCGCATCCCGCGCCCACCCCCTCTGTCGTGCGGCGTGCCGGGGCAGGCCCTAGACCTGTTCCATCTCGGCGATCAGCTGCGCCAGCGCAAGGCGCGGGCGCTGGCGTCCGGGCGCGTAGCTGCGCCGCATGGCCATCCCCAGCAACCCGATCAGCGCCACCGGCACGGCCCAGTTGGCGATGGCGATAAGCGGCTGGCCTGTCGCCACGGCATAGACCGGGGCGGCGCAGGCGCCCGCCAGCAACGCATGACCGGCCAGCCGCAGCAGCGCCGCGGTGGTCGCTGACGGGCCGGTGTCCACCTCAAGCCCCGGCTGTGCGGCCATCAGCGCACGCAGAACATCGATCAGGGTGGCGCGGAACGCCATGTCATCGGGTCCGCCCAGCAGCGCGCGGCGATAAAGATGCTGCCGGATCGCGCAGCTTTGGGTGCCGTCGCGCAGCCGCAGCACGCGGGTCAGGCTTTGCCCCGCGCGCGAGGTCGTCCAATGGGCCGACTGCACATCGGACAGGGCGATCCGCCAGAGCGCGCGGCCCTTCGGATCCTCGCAGATCAGCACACCATCCTCCAGCGCATAGGTCAGCGGCGCCTTGATCAGCGCGGGCTTGACCCTGTGGGCGCGGCGGCGGTTCTTCTTCACAGCGCGCGCCAGCCGATGTCGCGGCGGCAGAACCCGCCGGGCCAGTCAATGGCGTCCACCATCGCATAGGCGCGGGCCTGTGCCTCGGCCAGCGACGCGCCGCGCGCGGTCACGTTCAGCACGCGGCCACCGCTGGCCACGATCTGCCCGTCCTTCAGTGCCGTGCCCGCGTGAAAGCACATGTTGAAACTGTCCTCGGGCAGGGCGTCCAGCCCGCCAATCACGCTGCCCTTGGCATAATCGCCCGGATAGCCATTGGCGGCCATCACCACGGTCAGCGCATGATCATCGGCCCAATGCACCTGTGCCTCGGCCAGACGCCCTTCGGCGCAGGCCAGCATCAGGTCCAGCGCCTGCGCGCCCAGCCGCATCATCAGCACCTGGCATTCAGGGTCACCGAAGCGCACGTTGTATTCCACAAGCCGTGGCTGGCCGTCCTTGATCATCAACCCGGCATAAAGCACGCCCTGATAGGGCATGCCGCGCCGCGCCATTTCGGCCATGCAGGGTTTGACGATCTGTTCCATCGCCAGTGTCGCCACGGCATCGGACAGCACGGGCGCGGGGCTGTAGGCCCCCATGCCGCCCGTGTTCGGCCCGGTATCGCCATCGCCCACGCGCTTGTGATCCTGTGCGGTCCCGATGGCCAGCACATCCTTGCCGTCGCAGAGCACGAAGAACGAGGCCTCCTCGCCCTCCATGAATTCCTCGATCACCACCTCGGCGCCCGCCGCGCCGAATTCGCCGCCGAACATGTCGTCGACCGCCGCCAGCGCCTCGGCCTCGGTCATGGCGACGATGACGCCCTTGCCTGCGGCCAGCCCATCGGCCTTGACCACGATGGGCGCGCCATGGGCGCGGATATGGGCGCGCGCGGCCGCGGCATCGGTGAAATGGCCATAACCGGCGGTGGGCGCATCGCAGGCGGCGCAGATCTCCTTGGTGAAGGCCTTGGAGGCTTCAAGCTGTGCGGCCGCCTTGGACGGGCCAAAGACATTGAACCCCGCCTCGCGCAGCCGGTCGCTGATCCCTGCGGCCAGCGGCGCTTCGGGCCCTACGATGATGAAATCAATCGCGTTTTCATCGCAGAAATTCACCACCGCCGCGCCGTCCAGGATATCAAGGCTGGCGCATTCCGCGATCTGCGCAATGCCCGCATTGCCCGGTGCCACGATCAGCTTGTCGCATTTGGGGTTCTGCATCACCGCCCAGGCCAGCGCATGTTCACGCCCGCCGCCGCCGAGGATCAGGATATTCATGGCGCTCTCCCGCTTGGCCTTCGTCGGTGACCGCTTTAAGGTGCCTCTAGCGCAGAAACAAGACTGTGACGCCAGACAGAAGGCCCGCCCGCATGTCCGATCTTCTTGACGACGACACCCCCGCGCAGCAAGGCGGGGCAAACAACCCCGAATATACCGTGTCCGAGATTTCGGGCGCGGTGAAACGGGTGCTGGAGGGCGAGTTTTCCCATGTCCGCATCCGGGGCGAGCTGGGCCGCGTGACCATGCCGCGTTCGGGGCATGTCTATCTGGACCTCAAGGATGACCGGTCGGTTCTGGCCGCCGTGATCTGGAAAGGTGTCGCGGCGCGTCTGACCACCCAGCCCGAGGAAGGGATGGAGGTGATCGCGACGGGCCGCATCACCACTTTCGGCGGTCAATCGAAATATCAGCTGATCATCGAGGATATCGAACCCGCGGGCGCGGGCGCCCTGATGGCGATGCTGGACAAGCGCCGCCGCGCATTGGCCGCCGAAGGCCTGTTCGACGAGGCGCGCAAGCAGCCAATCCCCTATCTGCCCGAGATCATCGGCGTCGTCACATCCCCCACCGGGGCCGTGATCCGCGATATCCTGCACCGGTTGCGCGACCGTTTTCCGCGCAAGGTGCTGATCTGGCCCGTCGCCGTGCAGGGCGCCAATTGCGCCCCCGAGGTGGCCCGCGCCATCTACGGCTTCAACGCGCTGACACCGGGCGGCGCGATGCCGCGCCCCGACCTGATCATCGTGGCGCGGGGCGGCGGTTCGCTCGAGGACCTCTGGGGCTTCAACGAGGAAATCGTGGTCCGCGCCGCTGCCGCATCGCGCATCCCGCTGATTTCCGCCGTGGGGCACGAAACCGACACGACGTTGATCGACTTTGCCGCCGACCGGCGCGCGCCCACGCCCACGGCGGCGGCGGAAATGGCGGTGCCGGTGCGACTGGATCTGCTGGCCTGGGTCGATGCGCAATCGGGCCGCCTAACCCGCGCGTTGACTGGGGGCGTCAGCCTGCGCGCCCAACGCCTGCGCGACCTGTCGCGCGCCCTGCCACGGGCCGACACGCTGCTGGACAGTCCGCGACAGCGGCTTGACGTGCTGTCGGACCGTCTGCCGGCGGCCCTGATCCGCGCGGTTCAGCTGCGCCGCGTTGCCCTGTCCGATCACGCGGGCGCGCTACGCCCCGCGCTTTTGCGCCGCGCCATCCAGACCGAGCGGCGCAACCTGGCCGTGGCCTCGGACCGCCTGAGCCTTGATCGCTTCCGCGCCGATCTGGAGCGCAAGAACCGCGACCTTGCCAGCCTGTCGCGCCGCCTGTCCGAGGCCGGGCAGCGGCAGGTCAAGGGCTGGCGCCAGCGCATCGAGGAACAGGACCGCCTGCGCCTGACCCTGGGCTACGAGGCGACATTGCAGCGCGGCTATGCCGTGGTGCGCGGCGAGGGGGGCGAGGTGCTGACCACGAAAGCGCAGGCTGCCAAGGCGCGCGCGCTGGAAATCCAGTTCGCCGATGGCCGTCTGGCCGTAGGGGGAAAGCCCGCGCCGAAGGCCAGCCCCAAGCCCCAGACCCCGCCGGAACAGGGCAGCCTGCTTTAGTCGGCTGACCACGCCTTGGCGCGCCGGTCCATCATCCGCCGCCACAGCGGCGGGATCAGCGCCGCCACGGCCATGACCGGCACCGCGCGCGGCAGCATGGGCATGTCGGCCTCCAGCCGCAGCGCGGGGTAGGGGCGCGCAGGCTGCGCGTGATGGTCCGAATGGCGCGGCGCGTTCAGCATCATCGCGCTGGACCAGGCCTGCGGGGCG
>JAJLKH010000117.1:0-11008 GCA_033839205.1 Rhodobacterales bacterium
TCTGCATGGTTCAGTCACCACGCTATCTTGTGTTCCGATCCAGACGTATAGAATTCCTGACGCACCAAGCAGCCCGTGCCTTGCTTGACCGGCAACTTCTCACTATCTTCCCCCTATCCCGTAACGGGTATCAGTGAACAGCTTTAACGAGAGAGGGATACGATGGCGGACGCCAGCAATCACCAGACAGTCGCATGCCGCGTGAAGTGGTTTGACCCGAAAAAGGGCTTTGGCTTCCTAGTACCCGAGGGTGGGGGGTCGGATATCCTGCTCCATGCCAATGTCCTCCGCGCCACTGGTCGTAGCACACTGGCAGATGGTGTGCTCGTGGAAGCCGAGATCGTAGAGAACGATGGCAGATGGCAGGCACAGTCGATCGTTGCGATCCACTCAGGTGACAGCCAGACAGTCCCTAACCTCGCCCAGTTCGCCACCCTCGACCCTGAAGCGTTGCAAGCCCTGCCCTGCCTGCCTGCGAGAGTTAAGTGGTACGATCAGGCCAAGGGCATTGGGTTTGCTAACGTGTTCGGCTTGGCTGACGACGTGTTCCTTCACTTCGAGGTTCTACGTGCTGCCGGGATAGCCAGCCTTGAGACCGGCGAGGCGGTCGCTCTTCGAACTGTCCAAGGTGATCGGGGATGGATGGCGGTGGAAGTGATGGACTGGGCGCAGCAAGCATGCTGATAGGTTAGCCTTAAGTCAAAGACTCGGGACTAGTGAGGCCACCCAGAGAACCGTGGTCACGATGGTCTTGGGGGGTGGGGACAAAGCCCCTCCTGCGAGAACGCCGAGGGCTGCTAGGGTCTTCATAGCTAAGCTTCTGCGTTTGTTTCCATTTTAGACACACACGGGCACGGTTCCGACCTCAGACAGTATGAAAAAAAAATTGATATCTTTAGCGAAACCAGCAACCGTGAGTTGACGTTTACCTAAAATTCGAAGTGGCAAGCATTGATGTGGCAAAAAATTAAAGGAAGACTTGGCGAGTCGAGTGACATAGTTAACAAAGCCTTCGATCGAGCTGTAAAAGAAACGGGAGCAGTTCTTGATTCTGACACCGCAAACCAGATCAAAGAAAAGACGAAAGCTGCGGTATCTACCGCTAAGAAGCTGTCACTGCACCTGACCGACCTCAACGGCGACGGCAAGTTCGATAGCGAAGACCTAAAGATAGCTGCTGAAAAGGCTGGCGTAGCTTGGGAAAAAATCGACCCTGATCTCAAGACTGCGATGTTAGCTGGTGGGGCTGCCGGTATCGGCGTTAACTTTATCCCAATAGTAGGTCAAATGGTTGCCGTGCCAGCGTTCGTCGGGACAACGGCCTACTTTTTTCTTGTAGCCAAGCTTCGCGGCCTGAAAAAGTGAGACAGCCGTCGCCCCAACCGATGCCCCAAGTTGGGTCTGCAGGTAGGCCCCCGCGCCTGCCCTGAACCTGCATCGCAGTCAGAGTAATCACCCCCTCACGTTGGGGCGTGGCCAAGTGGTAAGGCATCGGTTTTTGGTACCGTGTACCGTAGGTTCGAATCCTACCGCCCCAGCCAACTCACCACCTAGCGGCCGAAATCGCTGCCCTGCTTCGCTTTCGAAGCAGTAGGGCTATTGGCAGCACCTCGCTGCTTGGTTCGCGGCAGCCTTTCAGACCGCAGCGATGGGCGCGGCATCAATTCAGCGGCGCAGGCCGATGTCTCTGAGAAAATGGTCATTGGCGTGGCGAAGGTCGACATCAGAGCCGGGGCGGGGTGGGAAAAGAGATTTCAAGAGCGTCAGCGGAAGGCGCAGGGCACGTGCGAGGTGCGTCGTCGGTGTGCGGGTCTGAAGCGGTGGCGAACGATCGGTCATGTCTGGTATCCTTCTGAAGAACCTGCCGGAATGGCCGGTTTGTGAAGCCATGCTGGCAGCCAGAAGGGTGAATGTCCTGAAGCGGTCCGAACCGTTCCGAAAACTTCGGAAAGGATCGGAATGGCCGGTAGATTCAGCGTTGACGCTTATGGGTTGAAGGCAGGCAAACGCTGCGATTGCCCGACCCCGAAGGGCCGGGTCGCGTGGTCACGCCCTTGCCGCGGCCGCACGCGCATCAAGTTCGCGAACGAGGCGCTGAAAGCGAGGAAAATCGCGCAGGGCGTCAAGGTCGGTATCCTGTTCAACCCAGACAGAGAAGGTGACGGGATCGACACGTGGCAGGCAAGCGTCGAGCGTATCGAGCGCGGCATCCGTTTCACCGAGCAACGCCATGGCGCAAGCGATGTTGTAGTCGATGCTCGGATCATCCGGATCAACGGCCTTGACCCGCACAGCCCATTGCTTGGTGCGTTCGGCTTCGCCCAATTTGGCGAGGGCACTGACACCGGTGATCAATGCATAGGAATCCGACGCATTCTCTGAAAGCACGCGTTCCGCTCGCGCGAGCGTGCGGCGGGCTGTGTCCAGCACCTTGTCATGCTGGCCTGTTGCCCTTTAGCACATGGCGACATGGGAGGTGGCCGCCAAATCCGCTTCCGAAAGTTCGGTTGCGCGTTCCCAGTGCAAAATGGCTTCGTCATGCCGCCCGGTCTGGAAACACGTTCGCCCATAGAGAAAGCGAACATCGTAAGAATTCGGGTCGAGTTGAAGCGAGCGTTCATGAAGCTCGAAAGCCTCGTCAAAGCGACCAAGACCCGCCAGGACGAAGGCCTTTGCCGCAAGCGCCTCTGACAGGTCTGGATTCAGAGCGAGTGCGCGCTCGGCCGCCTGCAGGCCATGTTCGGTCGAGCCTGAAAGGCCATAAAGCCCCGTCCGACTAATGGCCAGAAGCGCCCACGCCAGGCCAAAGTCGGGGTCGATATCAAGCGCCTTTTGAGCGAGGCGGCTGGCAATCTCGAAGTTGCGCCTGTCGAGACGTGTGTGGTGAAAGCGCGCCTGGAGATAGAGTTCATAGGCTTCGGGGTTGTCGGTTGGGCGCGACTGGATTGCCGCGCGCTCGGCTGGGACAAGCCTGATCTTGAGCGCGGCAACGATGGCCTCGGTAATCTGATCCTGAAGATCGAAGATGTCGGTCAGGTCGCGGTCGAAGCGCTCCGCCCAGATCGGATGCCCCGTTGTGCCATCGACAAGCTGGGCATTGATGCGAATCCTGTTGCCGGATTTGCGTACGCTACCCTCGACCACATGAGTCAGGTTCATGTCGTGGGCTGTCTGCGCAACATCGACGGCGCGCCCCTTGAAGGTGAAGGCCGTGTTGCGGGCGACAACAGACAGCGCCGCGACCTTGGAAAGATCGGTGATGACATCCTCGGTGATACCGTCGGCGAAATATTCCTGATCGGGATCGTTCGAGGTGTTGGTAAAGGGGATTACAAGAACTTTGGGGAAAGCGGTGTCGCGCGTGTCGGCGTCAGGCGCGGGGACAGGCGCGTTCTCCCCTACAGGGAGCACGAACTGGTAGCCCCGGCCAGGTATCGTCGCCAGCACCTTGGGTCCGAGCACCTTTCGCAGGGCCGAGACATGAACGGTCAGGTTGCTTTCCTCAACCGCGATGTCCGGCCAGACGGCGTCGAGTATCTCTGCCTTGGTCAGGACGCGATGTCGGTTCGCCACCATGAAGCTCAGCATGTCGAAAGCCCTCGCACCAAGGGGCAATTCGATACCATCGCGCGACAACTTGCGCTCTTCCGTCGCCAAGACAAAATCCCCGAAGCGGAAGGAGGACAATGATTTTACTCCCGGATCTGCCTTCGATTTTTCGTAACATCAGTCTGGCACAATAGATACGATCGTGCCGATGCTTCCTAGCAAATATCGGTTCATACTGCTCTTTCAGTCGAGCGTTCATCTGTGCAAACCGCAGAATTCGCCCTGATTGCCGCCAAACTTTCACCATCGTCCTGTGATCACCTGCCCACGCGACAAATGTGATCCGTTTCAGACATCGACGCGGTCGAGGGATGGCAAGTAAGCTGGTCGTCGGGATGGCTGCTGCTGCCTTGGCGGTTGCAGTGGGAAGCCAAGTGGCACCTCCTCAACAATCAGAGTGCCCTTTCGCCGCAAAATGGTCCCAGTTCGGCGGTAGCGTGACATGAACCCACTGAGGAAGGACCCATGTCGACACTCAAGAAGATCGCATTCACTCTCGTCACATCGACGGCTTTGGCAGCTCCACTGACCCTGGGCGGCTTCGATTTCACGGTTGATACGGCGTACGCAAAGGCAGACGGCGGCGGCGGTGGCAACGGCGGTGGTGGTGGAAACGGTGGTGGTGGCAACGGCGGCGGCAACGGTGGTGCTTTAGGCGCCTCTGGGACCGGCGATGCTGCGGGTAACCCAGGCAATGGCAAGGATGTTGGAAACGCGGGAGAGGCCCCAAATGGTCAAGTGGGGGCTTGGGGCGGCGGATCTCGCGGCATGTCGGATGGGACAAAGGGCGAGGCCGAAGACGGAGACGACGCAGACAGCGATGATGTCGCTGAGGATACCGATGATGCCGACGCCGAAGACAGCAGCGAAGCATCCTCAGAGGAAGATGTCGCTGAAGAAGGCTATGCAGAGACTGGCGGAGACGCTTGAGACGCACCCTACAGGTGACAGTTAGGAAAAGGCCCCTGAAACTCTGGGGGCCTTTTTACATAAGTAGTACGCAATAGGTTCCAAACTTTCGTGCGTTGTGCCTGCCCCATTGCGAGCCCTTCAGACACCTCGCCCGCCCGCTCCTCGAAGGCGTCGACGTCAGGGATCAGCATGACAGCCGTATCCTTCAGCAGGCACAGGGTTTTGAGATCGGCACGATCCGGCCTGAGAACAGATTTATTGGCGCTTCAGTGCGACGCCATGGCCTGACCATCGCGGTTAGCCCTGCAACAGCACGCATTTTGATCGACGACATTCCCGAGGGCCGCACCGGTCAGACGCTAACGCGCTGAAAGGTAATCAGCCGAGACATAGCCCGTGATCTGTGGCGCTGCAGTGAGCGAAACTCGGCACCATAGCTGACCCACCTCGGTCACACAGTCGCGGCGCATGAGTGAGGTTCCTTCAGGCAAGCCCAGGATCACGCGAAATCCAAGCCCCGGACCCGCCCGCAACTTCAGCAATTCGTCCGGCCCGGTGCCTTCAACAAAACTGCGTTCGGCAGCCATGTTGCTGCAGCCTGCGCCAAGCGTGAAAGCCAAAATAACCGGAAAGATGCTGCGCCGCATGGTGTGCCCCCGTTTGTTGTCCTATCAGTAGTTAGGCATCACTCTGGTGCATAGACCGGTGGTGCTGACCTTCTCCGCTCCGCGGGGTCATGTCGACACTCGCGGCAACGAGCCGCCTTTCATGGCACAGACAGGTGCTTCAGAAAAGCGCTGGCTGATGCTGAAGTCTCTGCAAAACGGCAATAGCTGGGAACCGACAAGTCGATGACCCATGGAACCTTATCAACATCCTTGACCGTCCAACTGAACTTTCCAAAGAAAAGAGACATGATTTAAGATGCTGTAATGTGCCATTGGCAAACGGAAGTCAGCCAATGATCGCAGGCAACCAACCGATCTAGAACGACTGTTCTTGATCGGGATTCTGCTCCGTTCAAGGTCAATGGCCTACCAGGGCGGGCTCATGATCTGGAAATCACCATAGCTCAGTAAGAAACGCGCCCCGGCAAAATCCACCTGGCGGGCACGCCCCCGGTCGTCGACGATCACATCCGCGGTTGCCATTCCGAATGCCGTCGCCGTGAAGGCTTCGCAGCCACTGCCACCGTCCGGACAGGTCACGGGGCGGGACGGGCTCAATGGCGCCCGCCGGCGCGTCAGGGATTCTGACGATGCGGCCCCGTCTGCGACGGCTTGCGCGCCCGCGCGGGAAAAAAGATCAGCCAGCATCAAGGGCAGATGCGCCATGCGGTCTTCGACCGTATCGCCATAGACGCGCAATTCATCGGCATCGTCCGGAAAAACCTGAGGTGTCATCATCGCTCCGACCTCTGGCGGCAGTTCGACGAACCCCGTGTCGGGCGTCCACATCGCAAAACGGTCCCGGGTCATGAAAACCCTGGCGCCGTCGTTGGTGGCGACTTCAGTGGTGTCGTGTTGCGCCGAATAGGTAAAAACGGTCTGACTTCCATCTCGTCCCATGACTGCCCGCACCGAACAGCCGTTCGGATGGACCGTGACTTCGCCGACGCCCTGGGACTGCCAGCGCCCGTTCTTGCGGGTTTCCAGCGCGATTTCATAGGATCCGGCCTTGTCTGGCGCGCGCAGTTCGAAGGGGCCGATCTGCCGGCCGTCTTTGATGCTCCATCTCAATGATCCGTCCAAAAGTTGCGGCGCGATTGCCGTTTCGGCCTCCGCATTCATTGTCAGCCTGAAGTTTTCGCCCGGTGCGGCGCAAAAACTCCCGATTTGCAGGGGCGTAATCGCCAGTTCCAGGGTTGCATCCTGGGCACCGACCACCCAAGGCGCACGTGGATGGATGTTGATAATCCGTGTCAGCCAGCTTGCCGTACCGTCGGTGATCACCTGCTGGTAGGGTGCGCCCGGAGGCATCAGTTGATCGTCAACCACAAGACGGAGCCGGTCGCTGGAGGTGGTGATCCGTTGGCTCGCGACATAGACTCCAACCTTGTCGATCCTCAGATCAATCGCAACGGGCGTTGCCGCATTTTGAAGCACGCGGCGCGTTGTCGTGGCCACCTCGCCTACAGTCAACGAAACATCCCAAGGCGCCAGTTGACGCGCGTCGGCTGAATAAAGCGCCAGATCATTGGCGTGTGTGGCAATGAACTGTGGGTAATACAGGCCAAGCCCACCTTTTCCTTCGGAGGCCAGAACACGGTCCAGCCATCGCATCCCCCGCACCCCATCGGAAACGGTCGGCGTCCAGTGTTTTGCAAGCCAGCTTGCCCCATCCGCCGCGCCGATATCCCGCCCCATGAAGTGAAAGAAATGGCCACGGGTATAGGCCCCCAGCACCCGACGCTCGCGATCATCATTCAGCCGTTCGCCCAATTCGCTCGCGGTGCCCATCCCGATTGAAAACGACCTGTGGATACGGTCCAGTGCCGCGCCATCGCTGGGCAACGGCAGCGCCTCGGGTTCGTGCAGCGGAAGATCGTAATCGGGACGCCAGTTCGAAAGTATCAACACCATGTCCTGATCGGCCAGCTTGCGCGACACGGCAAGGCTTGCCGCATTGGCTGTGCCTTCGACGACCCAGAGATATCCGCTGTTGGCCAGGTAGACCAGATCGGTCTGGCTTTGCTGAATGGCGTGAAACAGTTCGTGGTTCAAAAAGGCGACAAGGGCATCATAATCCGAGATGCGCTGCCCAGTGACACCATCGCGGGTATTCAAGAAATCAGTGCTTGTCCCGATGGAACTCGTCCGCACTTCGATCTGGCCTGTCGAGGGATAATAGGCAGCGTTGCCTGCGCCTTGCGTCGGGTCCACGCCAAGCGGATAAATCACACAGAGCGAGGGCGCAGGAAATCCTGCACCTGCATAATAGTCCCGAGCGACCTTTGTGATTTCGCTGAAGAGCGGGTCCAGAACCCTGCGTTCGGGCATCCTGACCGTCAGGGGATACTCGATCTGATCCCACTTGATTGCGGCCCACCCCAGCCTGTCGGCGCGTTCGCAATCCTGCGCCAGCGCCAGCGACGGCAAAACACTGCAAAGAAGTGCCCCGGCGACACGGCGCAACAGACGGAATCCTGACCCGCTGTCGATCATTCCCCGACCCACCGAAGCTGGAACGGCCGTTCAATACGGCATCCTTGCGGCCCAACGCCAAGAAGGGCTTTGGCAACGTCAGGCAGCTCCACCACGATCTCTGTCTGCCCTTCGATCTGCGTATCGCAACTGACGTCAAGTGACATGTAGACATGGGTGGATGCGCCTGCGGCCTGTTGATCGTTGATCGCCTCAGGAACGAAATCCGTCTGCCAGCCGCCCTCGGGTCGCGCCTGCCATGCCAGGTCGCTCTGCCCGTCTGCATCAACAAGGCTGTCGGGATGGAACGGATCGGAAAAGGTGCGCCGCTCCTCGGCCATCCCCAGCGTCGCGGGAACCGACCGCGACAATGCGCCGGTGATCTGCGCGGGACAGCCGGTGAATGTCATTTCGCCTATGGTGCTTCGCCAGACACCATCCCGCGGCTGGATCGCCCCCAGTGCGTTTCTTTGCGGCGCGTTGCAAAGCGTGCCGGCTGCAAAACACGCCGCGCGATCCGCGGCGCTGCCGGTAAAAACAGCCACTGTCCCCGCCTCAGCCGCCAAGGCCTCGGGCGTGGCATCGGCGGGCGCCCAGGCGGTTGTGCCAGTCGCCTTGCGGATCACGAGAAGGCGCGCGCCCTCGGGCCGGATTGCGCCCCATGTTTCAAGAAGACTCGCACGCGTATCTGCGGCCGGACAGATCACATCACTGCGCTGGCCGTCGTCGATCATGACCACCAGCGGATCGCAGCTGCATTGCGACATGTCCGATTGGGCATGCGCCAAGGCAGTAAGGGAAATCAGCAGGCCAGCGGACAGCGAAATTGTTCCCTTGATCATCTCAGTTCCCTGTCAGTTGCTGGCGCAAGCTGTCGAATTGATCGACCGTCAGCGCCGTGTCGGGCGTGGGCAGAACGGTTGCACCTGCAGAGGCCGCATTGCCCATGGCATCCGACAAAAGCGCCCCCAGATCGGGTACAGCCGCCGCACCATCGCCCGAGGCCGCATCAAGAAGCCCGCGCATGGCCTCTGCGGCGGCAGGGTCCTGCCGGGCGATGTTGGACAGGACATCGGCAAGTGCAGCAGCCGGTGAGGCGCTTTGGCTCGGCTGGGTGTCGCGGATACTGCGCCGGACCAGTTCAAGGGCCGTCAGGGTCGCATCCGTTGCGGGTTCGAAATAGCACAATTGCCCCGGCTGCACATCGATACAGGGCCCGTTCATCTCGATCCATTGATGCGGGTTAAGCGCCATCGACTGCGAAGCGTCCGCCATGTCAAAGAGGTTGACGCGCAAAAGTCCGTCGCCCGCTCCGGCATTCATGGCCGCCCGTGTCGGCTGATCGACCGCCCACCCTGCCGGCAGGATCGTGATGATACCGACATCTGCATTTTCGTAGACGCACTGGAACGGGTCTTCGCAGACGAAGGTTAAATTCTGTGCTGTCGGTGCAACGTCGACAGGCGCATCCGCGGTCAGGATGAATTCGGACGCCCCTGTCTGGGACACCGTGATCTGCATGAAGTATGTCGTATTCTCGGCGATGCCCGTTACAGCCCAAAGACCGGCATCAAGCGCCGTTTCCCATGCGCCCTCAACCGGCTCACCAGAACCGACGGCCTGTCCATCAGGCACATCCACGGGCTGCACGAACCATTCGACAGGGCGGCCCTGCGGATCATCCGCGATCAGGCGCACGGGAAAGACGCCCGGTCCCGCATCTTCGCCCATACCGCAATCGGTGTTGTCGTCACAGCGCGGCGCGGAAGCGCCGGTTGCCGCTGCTGCATCGTCAAACGTTGCATCGCCGACGCGCAGGGGTTGCCGCGCGGCAATGCCCTCAGGTCCGTCGACATCGGAAAACACATAGACCAGTTCATAGTCACCCGGTTCGGCTGGCGCATAAAGAAGGGTCGCCGGGCCATAGACACTGGGAAACAGCGTTTCCATATAGCGGCTTTGGTCCCAACTGTAGAGTTGGCCGTCCTTCCAGATTTCCAGCCGATCCGCATGGGCCAGCCCGCCAATCACGGTCGCAGGCACCACTGAGCCGGGTTCGACCGCCTCGGGCGCGACAAGGGACACTTCGGGCCGCTGCGCCACCTCAAGTGGAAAGACAGCCAGCGCCTGAGACAGATCGGTTTCACCGTAGCGGTGATAGGCAACCAGATATTGCCCAGGCTCGGCAGGCATGTTCAGCCGCGAGACATAAGCGCCGAGCCTCCCGTCCTGGGCGCTCCATGTGATGGGGCGATCATCCAGTGCGGTGGTATCCGCCGGCAAGAGCGTCAGTTGAAAATCCGCCCCGCCCACCGCGAGGCCCTCGTTTCTGATGCTCAGCGGAAAGATTCCGCTTGCGCCGGCGCGCATCGCACCGATCGGGGGCACAAGATCAAGCGTCGGCAAAAGCCCCCGAAACGGGATGTAAATCGTGCGATGATCTCCTGCCTCGATTGCAACTGCCAGCTCACCATTTCCAAGATCGCCCGAGTCCGCGGTCAGAAGCCAGTTGCCCTCGGCAAGGTCAACGGCCAAGGCCGCGTCTTGTGTGAAATCCAGCACACCGAATTCCACAGTCTCATCTTTCGCCTCATGCAAGCCGCGCAGGGTCACGCGATCCGGACGGCCCGCGATGTCCGCGGCGATGGTCAGGTTCACCCTTGCAAAACCGGCTTCAGTCTCGACCGGGCGGGTCGCAGTCGTGGTCTGCACCAGTGCCTCTGCCAGTTCGGAACCGGATTTTGTTACAAGGACCATGCCACCGGTTTCCTCGGCAACGCAGGCAATCTGCTTCACCTCATTCTCGGTCAGACCGAAACCCACCACATGAGCCCGCATGGGGATGCCGGACCGGGCAAGCTCGGCCGCGACGGCGCAAGGATCCCCGCCGCAGGTTTCCAGCCCGTCGGTGATCAAAACCAGGTCGGCGTCTTCGGCGGTAGGCGGCACCTGTGCTGCAGCAAGGCGCAATGCATCGGCAATCGGAGTTTTCCCTTTCGGAGAGATGGCACGCAATCGGGACGCCAACAGCCTTGGGTCCTGTTCACCTAAAGGGGCAACAACGGAAATATCGCTGCAATCCCCTCGGCGGTTATGCCCATAGGCGATAACACCCAATGGGGCTGACGCCTGTCTGACCCGTAGAAAATCATCCAGAACGTCCCGCGCCACCTCGATACGCGATCGCCCTTCCTCCAGCTGTGCCCACATGGAACCGGAGGCATCGAGGATCAGGATTGACGCGGCATTGGTTTGGTCTTGCGCTCTGGCAGCAGTCGCAAAGCAAAGAGCGGAAAGAAGCGTAAGAATGAGACGTCGCATAACAGTACTGGCCACCGTGAAAA
>JAJLKH010000118.1:0-6637 GCA_033839205.1 Rhodobacterales bacterium
TTCCAGCGATGCGGCAGCATCCGCCGCGTTGAAGCCCAACAGAACAGGCGCCCTGACCGCACGCGCAAGCGAGACCCACTCCCCCCAAAACCCCGGATCGGGCCCAAGCCAGCCGATCCAGTCCACGTTATCCGGCCATGCCACGCGATCGAAGCGCAGCCAGCATTTGTTCAGAAGCCCCATTCCAAGCCCGTTGATCGCCGCCTGCCGCGCTTGTGACAGGGCCTCGGCAAAGCTGAGTTCGCCCGCTTGCAACACGCCCAGCGGGACGGTGCAGATCACGTGATCCGCCGCGATGCGCTGCCCGTCCATCAGACTTACCTGACCAGGCGCGATCATCGCCACGGGCGCGGACAGGCGGATGTCCAGGCCGCGCGCCAAATGGGTGGTGATCTGGTCGAACCCTTGCGGAAACAGAACATCGGGGCCGCCGAACGCGGCGCCGTCCTGCCCATACCATGCCGAAAGCTGATGCGCGGGGCTGCCATATTCCTGTTCAAGCGAGCTGTTGAGGAGATACTGCACCAACCGGCGTTTCGCCGCGTCGGCCCTTTGCCAGCCGGGCGAGGCATGGAGAGCCGCAAGAACCGATGTGTCGGCATCCAGCCGCTCGGCGGCGGTGATGGCGCGGTCAAGGATTGACTGGGCCTGTTGCAGGTCGGGGTCCACGGCTTCACCGTCAAGGCCAAGCAGAACTGCCGCGTCATAGCTGGTGGCGATCAGCCGCGCGCCGGCGGCCTGCGCCAGAGGGGTCAGCGGGTTGCCCTGCCGGCCATGGATCCAGCTTGCACCCAGATCCATCGGCAGATCCGGCCAGAGGCGCGAGGTGTGGATGCGGCCGCCGATGCGGGGGCGCGCCTCGAGAACCGTGACCTGATGCCCCGCATCCACCAGCATCCGCGCGGCTGCAAGACCGGCGATTCCCGCCCCGATCACAGCAATGCGGCGAGGCGCGGCATAGGCCCGCCGAGGGGACACAGGGGCAAGGCTTGCGGCGAGACCCGCCAGAAAGGGGCGGCGCGTCAGATGGTGGGGCATCGCATCACTCTTGACCAGTTATGAACATTCAACCGCAAAACGCCGCCGCGGGGGGCCCACGGCGGCGGATTTCGGACCGTCCCATGATGGGACATATGCCAGACTAAACAATATCAAGATGTTACAGTCTGGCGTTTACCAATTTTTAACCTTTGGCCACCATCACTCCGCGGCTTCGGCATAGTCGGACATCGGCGGGCATGTGCAGACCAGGTGACGGTCGCCCCATGCGTTGTCCACGCGGTTGACCGGCGGCCAGTACTTGTCCACGCGGAAGGCGCCCGGCGGGAAGCAGCCCTGTTCGCGGGAATAGGGACGGTTCCAGTCGCCCACCAGATCCTCGACCGTGTGGGGCGCGTTCTTGAGCGGGTTGTTCGCCGCGTCGATGCGCCCTTCCTCGATCGCGCGGATCTCGTCGCGGATCGCCAGCATCGCATCGCAGAAGCGGTCAAGCTCGGCCTTGGTCTCAGACTCGGTCGGTTCCACCATCAGGGTGCCCGCCACAGGCCAGCTCATGGTCGGGGCGTGGAAGCCGCAGTCGATCAGGCGCTTGGCGATATCTTCGACCGTGACACCGGCGCTGTCGGCGAAGGGGCGCACGTCGATGATGCATTCATGCGCGACCCGGCCCGTCGGACCCTTGTAGAGGATCTTGTAGGCCCCTTCGAGACGCTTGGCGATGTAGTTGGCGTTCAGGATCGCGACGCGTGTGGCCTGTGTCAGGCCCTCGCCGCCCATCATCAGGCAATAGGCCCAGCTGATGGTAAGGATCGAGGCCGAGCCGAAGGGCGAGCCGGACACCGGGCCCTCGGTGCCGCCGGTCATCGGATGGCCGGGCAGGAAGGGGACCAGATGCGCCTTGACGCCGATGGGGCCCATGCCGGGGCCGCCGCCGCCATGCGGGATGGCGAAGGTCTTGTGCAGGTTGAGGTGGCTGACATCGCCGCCCAGATCGCCGGGGCGCGACAGGCCCACCATGGCGTTCATGTTGGCCCCGTCGATATAGACCTGACCGCCGTGATCATGGGTGATCTTGCAGACCTCGATCACGGTTTCCTCGAACACGCCATGGGTCGAGGGGTAGGTGATCATGCAGCCCGCCAGATTGGCCGAATGCAGTTCGGCCTTGGCGCGGAAATCATCAAGGTCGATGTCGCCGTTTTCCGAGGATTCGACCGGCACCACGGTCCAGCCCACCATCTGCGCCGAAGCCGGGTTGGTGCCATGGGCGTTCATCGGAATGAGGCAGATGTTGCGATGACCCTGACCGTTCGCCCGGTGCCAGGCCGCAATGGTCAGAAGCCCCGCATATTCGCCCTGCGCGCCCGAGTTGGGCTGCATCGACATGCCGTCATAGCCGGTCACCTGGCACAGTTTCTCGCTGAGGTCCTTGACGATATGGGCATAGCCTGCGGCCTGATCCAGCGGCGCGAACGGGTGCATGTCCGAGAATTCCGGCCAGCTGAGGGGCATCATCTCGGCCGCCGAGTTCAGCTTCATCGTGCAGCTGCCAAGCGGGATCATCGCGCGGTCCAGCGCAAGGTCGCGGTCTGCCAAACGGCGCATGTAGCGCATCATCTCGGTCTCGGCGCGGTTCATGTGGAAGACGCCATGGGTCAGGTAAGGCGTCTGGCGCACCAGCGCATCGGGCAGGGCATAGCCGGGGGCGATGCCTTCATCCTTGCGGGTGATGCCGAAGGCGCGCCACACGGCCTCGATCGTGGCGGGGCGGGTGACTTCGTCCAGCGTGATGCCGATGCGGGTGCGACCCACGGCGCGCAGGTTGATGCCTTCGTCCACCGCGGATTTCATGACGGCCGCCTGAAGCGGGCCGACATCGACGGTGATCGTGTCGAAGAAATGGGTCTGTTCGACCTTGAACCCGGCCTCTTCCAGCCCGCGCGCCAGGCGCACGGTCTTGCGGTGGATGCGCTGCGCGATGGCCTTGAGGCCTTCGGGGCCATGGAACACGGCATAGAACGAGGCCATGACCGCCAGCAGCGCCTGCGCGGTGCAGACGTTCGACGTGGCCTTTTCGCGGCGGATATGCTGTTCACGGGTTTGCAGCGACAGACGGTAGGCGCGGTTGCCGTGGCTGTCGATGGAGACACCGACGAGGCGACCGGGCATGGCGCGCTTGAACGCGTCGCGGCAGGCCATATAAGCGGCGTGCGGGCCGCCATAGCCCAGCGGCACACCGAAACGCTGCGTGCTGCCCACGGCGATATCGGCGCCCATCGCGCCCGGTTCCTTGAGCAGGCACAGCGCCAGCGGATCGGCGATCACGATGCCGATGGCCTTGGTGGCATGGAGTGCATCCATCTGGGCGGTGAAATCGGTCAGCGTGCCGTAGGTGCCGGGATACTGGAAGATCGCGCCGAACACGCGGTCGGCGGGCAGGTCGTCAGGCGCGCCCACGATCACCTCGATCCCCAGGGGGGCGGCGCGGGTCTGGATCACGGCGATGTTCTGCGGGTGGCAGTTTTCATCGACGAAGAAGGCGGTGGCCTTGGACTTGGCCACGCGCTGCGCCATGGTCATCGCCTCGGCGGCGGCGGTTGCTTCGTCCAGCAGCGAGGCATTGGCGATTTCAAGCCCGGTCAGGTCGCTGACCATGGTCTGGTAGTTCAGAAGCGCCTCGAGCCGGCCCTGGCTGATTTCGGGCTGATAGGGCGTATAGGCAGTGTACCAGGCCGGGTTTTCCAGGATGTTGCGCTGGATCGCGGGGGGCGTGACGGTGCCGTGGAAGCCCTGGCCGATCAGGCTGGTCAGGACGGTGTTGCGCTTGCCGACCTGGCGCATGTGATAGAGCAATTCACGCTCGGACCGGGGTTTTTCGAATTCCAGCGGCTGCTTTTGCCGGATCGCGGCGGGCAGCGTATCGTCGATCAGCGCCCCCAGATCGGCGGCCCCGACCACCTTGAGCATATCCGCCATCTCGGCCGGAGACGGCCCGATATGGCGGCGGTTGGCAAAATCATACGGCAGATAGTCGGTCGGCTTGAAGCTCATCGCCCGGGTCCCTTACTGTTCGATACCATGTCGTCTTGGGGCGCGCTGGCGCCCGCTTCGGGCCGGGGCCGCGAAACTGTCGCGGCGCGCCGGCAAGGTGGCGCCTGTCAGTCCACCAGTTCCTTGTATTCGTCTTCGTCCATGAACTGATCCAGCGCGGACAGGTCATCGACCTTCATCTTGAAGAACCATGCCTCGCCCAGCGGATCCTCGTTGACCTTGCTGGGCTCATCCACGATGGCCTCGTTGATCTCGACGATCTCGCCATCCAGGGGGGCGGCGATGTCGGAGGCGGCCTTGACGCTTTCGATCACGACGATCTCGTCGCCGGCGGCGACCATGGTGCCGACTTCGGGCAGTTCGACGAAGACCACGTCACCCAGCTGGGTGCTGGCATGTTCGGTGATCCCGACCACGACCACATCGCCTTCGACGCGCAGCCATTCATGATCTTCGGTGTATTTCATCGCTCTGGTCCCTCTTGGTTGGCGCTGACGTTATCGTTTGAAATTCGCGGGCGTGAAGGGCAGTGCCACCACGGTGACGGGCAGGCGCTTGCCGCGCACATCCCCGTAAAGCTGCGTGCCCTGCGCGGCATGATCGCGCGTGACAAGCCCCATGGCAACGGGTGCGCCCACGGTCGGGCCGAAGCCGCCGGATGTGATCTGGCCCACCGGGTCGCC
This sequence comes from Rhodobacterales bacterium, assembly GCA_033839205.1. Taxonomy (GTDB): domain Bacteria; phylum Pseudomonadota; class Alphaproteobacteria; order Rhodobacterales; family Rhodobacteraceae; genus Seohaeicola. The sequence continues at coordinate 4,734 of JAJLKH010000118.1, forward strand.
ACCTTCGGCCGCCGCGTAGAGCGCCACGCCTTCGCGCATGGGCGCGCGGCCTTCGGGGCTGAGGCCGACGCGGGCGCGGGGCGCGCCATCGGACAGTTCGGCCAGGATGCGCGCGGCGCCCGGAAAGCCGCCCTCGCGCGCGCCGCCGGTGCGGCGCACCTTCTGGATCGCCCAGGACAGCCCCGCCTCGACCGGGGATGTGGTGGTGTCGATGTCATGGCCGTAAAGGCAAAGCCCCGCCTCGAGCCGCAGGGAATCGCGCGCGCCAAGGCCGATCGCCTCGACACGGGCATCGGTCAGCAGGCGGCGCGCCAGGGCTTCGGCGGCGTCGACCGGCACGGAAATCTCGAACCCGTCCTCGCCGGTATAGCCCGAGCGCGAGACCCAGCAATCGGCGCCCTCCAGCACCAGGTCGGCCACATCCATGAAGCGCATCGCGCGCACATGATCGTTGAGGCCCGCCAGCACATCCTCGGCCAGCGGCCCCTGCAGGGCCAGCAGCGCGCGATCCTCGATCACCTCGAGCGTCACATCCGCAGGAAGACCCGCGCGCATCAGGGCAATATCGGCATCCTTGCAGGCGGCGTTGATCACGACGAACAGGTGATCGCCCCGGTTGGCCAGCATCAGGTCATCCTCGATCCCGCCGGCATCGTTGGTGAAAAAGCCATAGCGCTGCCGGTTCAGGCCAAGACCCGCGATATCCACGGGCACCAGCGCCTCCATCGCCTGCGCCACCGCAGCGTAATCAGCCCCGCGCAGGATCACCTGGCCCATGTGGCTGACATCGAACAGCCCCGCCGCCGCGCGGGTGTGCTGATGTTCCTTCATCACGCCCAGCCCATACTGGACCGGCATGGAATATCCGGCAAAAGGCACCATCCGGGCGCCCAGTTCGGTGTGCAGCGCCTCAAGCGGCAAATGCAAAAGCTCGCTCATCGTATCCCCCTCGATGCGCCGCCCTGACAGTAGTGAAACAATCATCCGGCATCCGTCACCCGCGCGATCCGCAGGTCTTGATGCCCCCTCTGTCCTGTTGCCTGAGATCGTTATCCCGTCGGCGGGCGCGCGAGGCGCCACTCTCCAGAGTCCGTCCTGTCATCCGGTCCTTGGGCCTGAGAGTTTCCGGGGCGGTTGCTCCTTCGGCACCGGTTCCCCGGTTCTCCCGATATGACGTCTCCAGCCTTAGCCGAGTCGTATCATCCCGACAAGTGGTCGTTTTCCGATCCCGCGCCGCAACCGCCGTTTCACGCCCGGCAGGCGACGGGTTGCATGATTTCCAGCAGGCGTTCATTGCCGCAGACCAGCGCATCCAGCGTGATATCGTCCAGATGGGCGTAAAAGGCCTCGGCCGCGTCGGCCACGGCGATCCGCAACCGGCAGGCTTCGACCAGCGGGCAGGTGTTGTCCACATCGGCAAAGCATTCTGTCAGCGGCACCTGGCTTTCCAGGGCGCGGAACACATCCCCGATCCGGATATCGGCCATCGGCCGGCCCAGCATCAAGCCGCCATTGCGCCCCCGCTGCGTATGCAGATAGCCCAACTGACCCAGCTGGTTGATCACCTGTGCCAGATGGTTCTCGGAGGTGTTGCAACACTGCGCGATCTCGGATTTGGTGACCAGCCGATCCTCATGGGCGGCACAATACATCAGCACGCGGATGGCAAGATTGGTTCTTTTCGTGATACGCATGGTCGTCTCATTCCCGCCTTGTGGGTGCGACACAGAATGCCCGCTTTCCGCCGCGACGGGTTTGACATGGATCAACAGGACGGGATTTGTTGCATGAAAGATGCGTTTTTCTTCGGCTATGGCTCGCTGGTCAACCGCGCCACGCATGATTACGGCCAAGCCCGCGCCGCAACCCTGCCCGGCTGGCGGCGTGCCTGGCGGCATACCGCC
>JAJLKH010000119.1:0-16375 GCA_033839205.1 Rhodobacterales bacterium
ATTTTAACGGTTCGGGGTGGAGTGCCGGTCAGGGCCGTGCTGCACGACATCGCATGCGGCTGATCGGCGTGGCGGCAATTGAGGTCAGACCCTCCGTTATCAATGCCCTCAAACCCAACCTATCCCCCAAGCCGCGCGGTCGCCGGCACGCGGGGTGGCGATGCGACCGCAGTTCGGGGCGGGTTATGGTTGCCCGGTCATCGAACGATTATTCTGATCGCACCGGTTGCAAAATCGCCGCCGCTGTTTCGGTTTTCAGGGGGGGCGTGTCAGCGATCGCGCGGCGGTGCTGCGCACCTTGATTCCGCGCGGGGCTGTCTTTCTGACCAAAGCGGATATCGCTTCAACGCAAAAAGGGCACCCGAAGGGGTGCCCTTTGTCCGTTCAGTGGATCGAAGCGCTTACGCCGCCTTGAGCCCGGCCATCACGCGCGAGAGGTGATAGTCGGTGTCGCCAAGCTGCGCGTCCAGCATGACCAGCCGCTTGGCGTAATGCGAGATCGGGTATTCCCATGTCATCGCGATGCCGCCGTGCATCTGGATCGCCTCTTCCGCGACAAGGCGCGCGGCGCGGCCGATCAGGTTCTTGGCCATGGACACGAAGCGCGAGGCGTCGGGGCCATCGAGTTCCGCCGCCGCCTTGATGGTGATGGAGCGGGACTGTTCGATCTCGGTCAGCATGTCCACGGCGCGGTGTTGCAGCACCTGGAACTTGCCGATGGGCACACCGAACTGCTTGCGGGTGCGCAGGTAGTCGAGCGTGGTGGCGTGGGTCACTTCCATCGCGCCCACGGCTTCGGCGCAAAGAGCCAGCGCGCCCGCGTTCAGCGCATCGGTCAGGGCCTGAGCCGCATCGGCCAGCAGAAGCGTGGCGGGCGTGTCGTCCAGCAGCACCTCGGCCGCGCCGCCGCCGTCCATCATCGGATAGCCCGCGATCTGGGCATCGGACGCCTGCACCTTGAACAGGGCGGGCTTGCCATCCAGCATGGCCGCGACAAGGATCACATCGGCCACCTGTCCGCCGTAGACGGCGGATTTGCGGCCCGAGAGCACATGCCCGTCACCCTTGGCGGTGGCGGTGCAGGCGATCTGGTCCAGATCATAAGGCGCCTCGACCTCGCCAATCGCGACGGCGTATTTCACCGCGCCGGACAGCAGCCCTTCCTGATCGGCGCCGACCTTGGTCAAAAGGCGGCTGGCCATGGCGGCGCCCAGCATCGGCTCGGGCGAGAGGGCGCGGCCCAGCGCCTCGAACACCACCATGATGTCAAAGCCGGTGCCGCCGAAACCGCCCGCATCCTCGGGCGCGAGGGCGAAGAGCGCGCCCAGTTCGGCCAGCTCTTCCCATTTCGCGGGGTCATGGCAGGGCAGCGTGTAGGCCACCTTGTTGCGGTGATCGACGGGGTATTTGTCGCCGAGATAGCGGGTCAGGCTGTCCTGCAGCATCCGGCGGTCTTCGGTCAGGTTGAAATCCATCGGTTACAGCTCCAGCATGGTTTTTGTCAGGATGTTGCGCTGAATCTCGTTCGAGCCGCCGAAGATCGAGGTCTTGCGGTTGTTGAAATAGCGCGCGGCGTTGTTCGACGTGCCTTCGGGCCCGAACATGATGTTCCCGTCCGTCATCGAGCCGGGGAAGGGTGCGGCCACAGGGCCAAGCGCGCGGCGGGCCAGATCCTTGAGTTCCTGGTGGATCACCGTGCCCTTGATCTTGAGGATCGAGGTTTCGGGGCCGGGCGCGCCCTGCTGCTGCGCCTTGAAGAGCATGCGCAGGTTGGTGATCTTCATCGCCTCGAGGTCGATTTCGGCCTGTGCGATGCGCGCGGCGAAGAGCGGATCCTCGATCAGGGGGCGGCCACCGCGACGGATCTTGCGGGCCAGCGCCTTGACCTCTTCGAGCGACTGCATCGAGAAGCCGACGCCCGCGATGCCGGTGCGTTCATGGGTGAGCAGGAACTTGGCGATGGTCCAGCCCTTGTTTTCTTCGCCCACGAGGTTCGAGACGGGGACGCGGACATCAGTGAAGAACACCTCGTTCACCTCGTGGCCGCCCTCGATCAGGCGGATCGGGCGCATTTCGATGCCGGGCGTGTCCAGATCGACGAGGATGAAGCTGATGCCTTCCTGCTGCTTGGCCTCGGGGTCGGTGCGGCAGAGGCAGAAGATCTTGTTCGCGTGCTGGCCGAGCGTTGTCCAGGTTTTCTGGCCGTTGATCACGTAATGATCGCCGTCACGCACCGCGCGGGTTTTCAGGCTGGCGAGGTCGGAACCTGCGCCCGGTTCGGAATAGCCCTGGCACCACCAGTCGGTGCCGTCCAGAATGCGCGGCAGGATCGTGTCCTGCTGTTCCTTGGTGCCGAATTTCTGGAGCACCGGGCCCAGCATGTTCAGGCCGAAAGGCACGATGCGGGGGGCATAGGCGCGGCAGCATTCTTCTTCGAAGATGTGCTTTTGCACGGGGGTCCAGCCCGGCCCGCCGAATTCGACATCCCAGGTCGTGGCAAGCCAGCCCTTGGCGTTGAGGATGGCGTGCCATTCCTCCATCATCGCCTTGGTCATCTCGCCGCCGTTGCGCACGGCGTCGGAAATGCGCTTGGGCAGGTTCTCGGCCAGGTAGGCGCGCACTTCGTCGCGGAAGGCGATTTCCTCGGGGGAAAAACTCAGGTCCATCTCAGGCCTCCTTGTTCATGTCAGCAAAGGATGTGCCGTTCGCGGCCATCTTTTCAAGCAATGCGGGCACCTGCCAATAGGTCGGATCCTCCTTGGCATAGGTCTTGATGCGGTCCACCAGGGCGGCGGCGCCGATGGTGTCGGCATAGTGCAGCGGACCGCCGCGGTGGCGGGGGAAGCCGTAGCCGAAGAGGAAGACCATATCCACGTCGAGCGGGCGGCGGGCGGTGCCATCTTCGACGACGCGCGCGGCCTCGGAGATCATGGCGGTCATGTAGCGGTCGACGATATCCTGACCGGTGAAGGTGCGCGGGGTGATGCCGGCCTTTTCGCGTTCTTCGGCGATGAAGCTGTCCACGGCGGGGTTGGGGGTGATGTCTTTCCCCTCGTAGACATAATAGCCCTTGCCGGTCTTGCGCCCGAACCAGCCTGCTTCGCAGATGCGGTCGGCGACGGCGCCGGCGTAGCGTTCGTTGGGGTCGCGGGTGGCCGCCTTGCGCTTGCGGGTCATCCAGCCGATGTCGAGACCGGCAAGGTCACCCACCTTGTGCGGTCCCATGGCGAAACCGAAGCCTTCGAGTGCGGTATCGACCTGCTGCGGGGTGGCGCCATCCAGCACCAGATAGGACGCCGTCTTGCTGTAATGGGCGAGGATGCGGTTGCCGATGAAGCCGTCGCAGACACCGGCGCGCACGCCGACCTTGCCCAGTTTCTTGGCGAGCGCAAAGCCGCTGGCGACGACATCAGGCGCGGTCTTGTCGGCGACCACGATTTCCAGCAGGCGCATCACATGGGCGGGGCTGAAGAAATGCAGGCCGATCACGTCCTGCGGGCGCGAGGTCACGGCGGCGATTTCGTTGATGTCGAGGTAGGAGGTGTTCGAGGCCAGGATCGCGCCCGGTTTGCAGATGGTGTCGAGCTTGCCGAAGATGTCCTTTTTCACGGCCATGTCTTCGAACACGGCTTCGATCACCAGATCGACATCCGCCAGCGCGCCCATGTCGAGCGAGGGCGACAGGTTGGCGAGCGTGGCGTCGCGCTTGTCGGCCTTGAGCTTGCCGCGCTTGACGGCACCGTCAAGGTTGCCGGTGATCGTGGCTATGCCGCGATCGAGACCGTCCTGGGCCACTTCGACCAGCGTGACCTTGAGGCCCGAAAGCAGGCATGCGGTGGCGATGCCCGATCCCATCGTGCCGCCGCCGATCACGCCCACATGGACGATGTCGCGTGCGGGGCCTTTCGCCTCGGGGATGTTGCTGACGGCACGTTCACCGAAGAAGGCATGGATCAGGCCCGCGCGCTGCGGCGTGTTCATGCATTCCATGAAGGCCGCGCGTTCGATCTTGAGGCCTTCGGCCATCGGCAGGGTCGCGGCCGCGACCGCCTCGACGCATTTGTGGGGCGAGAAGAGATGGCTTTGGGTCTTTTGCAAATGCGCCGCGGTCTGATCCAGCGCCGCCTGATCCGGGATCACCGCGATCTGGTCGGTGCGGCGGGTTTTCAGCGTGCCCGCGATCACATCCTGCGCGGCCTTGAGCGCCACGTCGCGCGGATCGCCCGCATCCAGCCGGTCGATGATGCCAGCCTCGAGTGCCTCCTTCGCGGGGACCTGTCGGCCCGAGAGGATCATTTCCAGCGCGAAGGGAACCCCTGTCAGGCGCGGCATCCGCTGCGTGCCACCGGCACCGGGCAGCAGGCCAAGCAGGATCTCGGGCAGGCCGACGCGCAGCCCTTCGATCCCGATACGGGCATGGGTCGCAAGGCCCAGTTCCAGACCGCCGCCAAGCGCCGTGCCATGCAGCACGGAGATCACGGGGATCGCTGACGCCTCGATGATGTTGAACACATCGGGCAGCGCGGGCGGCACGAAAGGCTTGCCGAATTCGCGAATGTCAGCCCCGGCCACGAAGGTGCGCCCTGCGGCATAGATCGCGATGACCTTGGCAGTGCCTTCGGCGTTGATCTGCGTGACCGCATCCTGCAACCCCTGGCGCACGGCCTGCCCGGTTGCATTCACCGGCGGGTTTTCGATGCAGATCAGGGCGATGTCGCCCACCCGTTCGATGGCGATTTTGTCGTTGATGGCCGTGATGTCAGACATTCTATCCTCCCGAATTGGGCAGGACGGTAGTGCCTTGGACCAAACCCGTCAATCAGTGGAAAACTATTTTGCCTGTCGGAATAAGCGATGTGACGCAACGGATTTGCCCGCGTCTGCGCGCCGGGGCGGCAAGGTCAAACCCGGTCAGCCTGCGGCATGCGTCCCTTGAGATAAAGAATCCGGGCCAGCATCGCCAGAAGGCCGATGGCCCCTGAACAAAGAACCAGCACGACCCATGGCAAGGGGCGCATCCCCACCTTCTGCGACTCGGGCACCATGAAGACAAGGGCGCAGCCTGCGGCCAGCAAAAGGTCGAACCAGATCTGCACCCCCCAGGCATTGCGCGTATGTTCCACCCAGAACCCGACTGGCCCACCGGTAAGGATGGCGAAAAGGCTCCACCCTGCGAAGGCCGCGCCGAGCAGAGCAGCCCCGATCCAGGCATCGGGACCCAGCGGGTGCGGGCGTCGCGCAAAGGCAAGCACGAAGGTCGCGGTGGCAAGGCCGGCCAGAAGCGGCAGGATGTCAAAGAGGGTCATGGGCAGGTTTCCTTGGGCAAGAGGACCATGTAGCATCTGCTTCAGACTAGCAGGATGTAGCGCGCGCTACAATCAAAATGTAGCAGATGCTACAGGTGGGACAGATGACGCTTTCGGACGATCGCAGACAGGCTTGGCTGGACGGCATGGCGCAGCATGTGCTGGCGCATGGGCTGAACAATGCCAGCCTGCGCCCGCTGGCGCAGGCGGTGGGCACCAGCGACCGGATGCTGATCTATCATTTCGGCAGCAAGGAAGGGCTGATCGATGCACTGCTGCGGCATCTGGCGGGCGGGTTCGTCGCGGGGCTGGAGGCGGCGCTGCCGCCCGGGCGCGCGGCCAGCCTGCCCGATTGCCTGGCCGAGGTGGTGGCGCTGCTGCGCAATCCCGCGATGGCGGGCTATGCGCGCGTCTGGCTTGATATCCTGTCGGCCGCCGCGGGCGGGGACGCGGCGCATCGGCAGGCGGGGCAGGATATCATGGCGGGCTTTGCCCTGTGGCTGGAGGGGCGATTGCCCGAGGGCACGGCGCAGCCCGCGGCGGTGGCGGAGGCGCTTTTGACCCTGCTGGAAGGGGTGATCGTAATGGACAGCATCGGCCAGCAGGGCATGGCGGATGCGGCTGTGGCGATGATGGGGCAGGCTCTGCTCAACCGATGATCTCGAACCTTGTGACATCGACAAGGCCCCTGTCGGTGATCTTGAGCGCGGGGATCACGGGCAGCGCCAGAAAGGCCAGCTGGAGGAACGGTTCTTCGAGTGTCACGCCAAGGCTGCGGGCGGCGGCGCGCAGGGCGGTGAGATGGTCGCGCACGACCTCGAAGGGCTCGAGGCTCATGAGGCCTGCGACCGGCAGGGCAAGTTCGGCGAGCACCTGCCCGTCGCGCACCACGACGAAGCCGCCTTCGATCTGGCCCAGGCGATTGGCGGCCAGGGCCATGTCGGCGTAATCGGCGCCCACCACGGCGATGTTGTGGTGATCATGGCAGACGGTCGAGGCGATGGCCCCCGCCTGCAGGCCGAAGCCGCGCACGAAGCCGGTGGCGATATTGCCGTTGCGCCCATGCCGTTCGATCACCGCGATCTTGATCAGGTCGCGGGCGGGATCGGGGCGTTTGTCGCCATCGGTGATGGGGATGGTTTCATGCAGGTGATCGGTGATGATCTTGCCCGGAATGATGCCGATGACATCCGTATCCTGTCGGTTGCCGGTGGTGCGGAAATCCTGCGGCTTGACATGCGGGGCCTTGACCGAGGCGCGCCCGACCGGCGGCACCGTGGCGCGCGCGGCGAAGGCGGCATCGGTGACCGGGACCCCGCCGCAAAGCACGATCTGCGCATGGCAGGTTTCGAGCTTGTCGAGCGCCACGATATCGGCGCGCTTGCCCGGTGCGATCAGGCCGCGATCCTTGAGGCCGAAGGCCTCGGCCGCGGACAGGCTGGCGGCGCGGTAGGCGGCAAGGGGCGGCACGCCCGCGGCGATCAGGCTGCGGATCATGTAATCCAGATGGCCATGTTCCGCGATATCCAGCGGATTGCGGTCATCGGTGCACAGGCACATGTAGGGCGCTGTCATGTCGGTCAGGAGAGGCGCGAGGGCGGCCATGTCCTTGGACACCGAGCCTTCGCGGATCAGGACGCGCATCCCCTTTTGCAGCTTCTCGCGCGCCTCGGCGGCGGTTGTCGCCTCATGCTCGGTGCGGATGCCGGCGGCGATATAGCCGTTCAGGTCGCGGCCTGTCAGCTGCGGGGCATGGCCGTCGATATGGCCGCCGCGAAAGAGATCGAGCTTGGCCAGAAGGCCCGGATCCGCGGCCAGCACGCCGGGGTAGTTCATCATCTCGGCCAGACCGATTCCCTTGGGATGACCCATGAGAGGGGCGAGATCGGCGGCGTCGATCCGCGCGCCCGCGGTTTCCATCGCGGTCGAGGGGACGCAGGAGGACAGCTGCACGCGGATATCCATCAGGGTGTGTTGGGCAGCCTGCTGGAAATAGCGGATGCCGTCCGGGCCGATGACATTGGCGATCTCATGCGGGTCGCAGATGGCGGTGGTCACGCCGCGCGGGGCGACGCAGCGGTCGAATTCGAAGGGCGTGACGAGGGAGCTTTCGATATGCAGATGGGTGTCGATGAAACCGGGCACGAGGATCAGGCCGGTCACGTCGATGACCTTGCGCGCCGCGTAGGTGGCGCAGGTGCCCACGATAGTATCGCCGCAGATGGCGACATCGCCATCCAGCAGGGCGCCGGTGACCAGGTCGAGGATGCGCCCGCCGCGCAGGACCAGATCGGCGGGGGCAGCGCCCCGCCCCTGGGCGATGAGTGTGGCAAGCGGTTGCATGGCGGTCCTTTCACTGGCGTTGCGCACAGGGTGCCATAGTCGCGCGAGAAGGGCGAGAGCGCAGGCGGGTTGCAGCGGCGGGATCGGATATTTGGGGCAAGAAGAAGCGGTCAGGCGCGGCGCAGCGCGGAGCCGAAGGCGCTGCCTGCGAAGATCAGGGCGGCGACGCAGACGATGCTGGGCCCGGTCGGCGTGTCATAAAGCAATGATGCCTGCAACCCGCCCAGAACCGAGAGGGCGGCAACGACCACGGCGATCACGGCCATGCCTTCGGGTGTTCGGGCGAAGGGGCGCGCGGCGGCGGCGGGGATGATCAGCAGGGCCGCGATCAGCAGAACGCCCACGACCTTGATGGCGACGGCCACGACCACGGCGAGGGCGAGGGTCAGGACAAGCTGTTCGCGGCGCGGATCGATGCCCGAGGCATGGGCGAGGTCGGGATTGAGCGTCGCGGTCAGCAGCGCCGCCCAGCGCCAGGTCAGCAAGCCCAGGACCAGCGCGGCGCCGCCCCAGATCACGGCCAGATCCGTGGTGCCCACGGCCAGGATGTCGCCGAAGAGATAGGCCATCAGGTCGATCCGCACGCCCGAGAGGAAGGACACCGCGACAAGGCCGAAGGCCAGCGCCGAATGTGCCAGCACCCCCAGCAGCGTATCGACCGCATAGCCGCGCCCGGAAAGCCCCGTGACCGCGAGCGCCATCAGCAGCGCCATCACCATCGCACCCAGAAAGACCGAGATCGACAGCGCCAGCGCGATCGCCACGCCCAGGATCGAGGCATGGGCCGTGGCATCCCCGAAATAAGCCATGCGCCGCCAGACCACGAAGCAGCCCATCGGCGCCGCGGCGAGCGCCACGCCCAGACCGGCCAGTGCCGCGCGGATCATGAAATCGTCCAGCATCAATGCACCTTGTCGCGGCTGGCCTGATGCACGGGTGTGACCGTATCGTCATGCGCATGGGCATGGCCATGCCCGTGGCCATGCTGGTGGCTGTGCTCGTGGCCATGCTGGTGGCCGTGGCCATGGGTATGGTCATGGTCATGATCGCAGCCGTCATCATGGCTGTGGTTGTGATCATGCCGGTAAAGGGCCAGTGCCCCTTGCGTGCCGGTGCCGAACAGGGCGCGGTATTCGGGCGCCGAGGCCACGATGTCCGGCGTGCCCTGGCAGCACACGTGCCCGTTGAGGCAGATCACGCGGTCAGAGGCGCTCATGACCACGTGCAATTCATGGCTGACCATCAGCACGGCGCAGCCGAGCCGGGCGCGCACATCCTCGATCTGGCGATAGAAGGCGGCGGAACCGGGTTGATCGAGGCCCTGGGTCGCCTCGTCCAGCAGCAGCAGATCGGGTTTCGACAGAAGGGCGCGGGCCAGCAACACGCGCTGGAACTGTCCGCCGGACAGATCGGTCATCTGCCGGTCGCTGAGATCCGGCACGCCCGCCTGTTCGAGCGCGGCGGTCACATCGGCCTGCGCCTGGCGGCGCGGCAGGGACATGAAACGCGCCACGGTCATCGGCAGGGTCGGATCGATCGCCAGTTTCTGCGGCACATAGCCGATCCGCAAGCCCGCGGCGCGGGTCACGCGGCCGCCGGCGACGGGAACCGCGCCGATCAGGGCGCGCAACAGCGTGGATTTGCCCGAGCCGTTGGGGCCGACGATTGTCACGATCTCGCCGCGGTCGATGGACATGTCCACGTGATCGAGAACCCGGTGCCCCCCGTAGCGCACGCTCAGGTCGCGAACCTCGACCAGGCTCATGCCGCGGCCCCTTCCTGGCAGGCGGGGCAAAGGCCCTGCGCCTCGACCACGGTGCTTTCGATCACGAAACCGGCGGCGCGCGCCACCGATCCCAGGGTGCCCTTGGCCGGTTCGGATTGCGTTTCCTGCACCGCGCCGCATTTGCGGCAGATCAGGAACGCCGGCGCGTGGGTGGCATTGGGATGCGAGCAGGCGATATAGGCGTTCAGCCCTTCGATCTTGTGCGCGAAACCGTTGCTGACCAGGAAATCGAGCGCGCGGTAGGCGACGGGCGGCTGCGAACCCAGGCCTTCGGCTTCGAGCCGGGAGAGAATGTCATAGGCGCCCATGGCCTTGTGCTGCTGCAAGAGGATCTCGAGCACGCGGCGGCGCACCGGGGTGAGGTTCAGCTTGCGCGCGGCGCAGACGTCTTCTGCCGCCGACAAGGCGTCGGCGATGCAATGGTCGTGATCGTGCGGATCGAATCCATGGGCTGCCATCTTGCCACCCTGCTAGGTCATCCCGGCGAGGAATGCAATGTTATAACATTCGATTTGCAATGTTATAACATATCGACTAGAGCGGATGGCGTTCTGTCACCAATCGAGGAATCGCCTATGCGCCCCGTGTTTCGTCCCGTGTTTCTTCCCGCGTTTCGTCCCGTTTTTCGCCCGGCCCCCCTGTCGATCGGCCTGATGGCCACGCTGCTGTCCACCGCCGCGCTGGCGGAGGTGCCGCGGGTCGCCACGGATATCGCGCCGGTGCATTCGCTGGTGGCGCGGGTGATGGGGGATCTGGGCGAACCTGCGCTGATCGTGCAGCCAGGCGCCTCGCCGCATGGCTATTCGATGCGCCCGTCCGAGGCGCGCGCGCTGAGCGAGGCCGATCTGGTCGTCTGGATCGGTGAGGCGCTGACGCCCTGGCTGGAGCGGCCGATCGAGACCCTTGGCGAGGGGGCGGGCCGGATCGAGCTGATGTCCGTGGAGGGGACGATCCTTTACGATTACCGCGAAGGCGCGACCTTTGGGGCGCATGACCATGCGCATGGGGACGCGGCGCATGGGGACGACAAGGATCACGACCACGACCACGATCATGACCATGCCGAGGGCGAGGCGAAGGATCATGATCACGACCATGACCATGCGGAAAAGGGGGATGACCACGAGGGCCATGATCATGCGGGCCATGATTCCCACGCCTGGCTGGACCCGGTGAACGCGCGCCTCTGGATGGGGGTGATCGCGGATGAGCTTGCGCGGCTGGACCCGGAGAATGCAGCGGTCTATGCCGCCAATGCAGCGGCCGGTCAGGCCGAGATCGACACCTTGCAGGCCGAGATCGCGGCCATGCTGGCGCCTGTCTCGGACAAGGGTTTCGTGGTCTTTCACGACGCTTACCAGTATTTCGAGCGGCGCTTCGACTTGGCGGCGGCGGGTGCCATCACGCTGAGCGATGCCAGCGCGCCCAGCGCCGGACGAATCGCCGAGCTGCGCGACGCCGTCGCGACCATGGGGGCGGGGTGCGTCTTTGCCGAACCGCAGTTCGACAAGCGCCTGATCGATACCGTCTTCGAGGGCAGCGCGCGCGTTGGATTGCTGGACCCGCTGGGCCAGGACCTGACCCCGGGAGCCGCGCTTTATCCGCAGATGATGCGCGGCATGGCCACGTCTTTCGCGGCGTGCCTGGGCGGTTGATCGCAAAGTGTTTTCGCACCTGCGCGAAAAATATCGAACATTTCCGCGAAGGCTTCATCTGAGCGTTACAATGCGCCTCTAGCCAGCGCATCATGATACGGGATGATGCCAAACCCTTGCGGCGGCGCAGATCGCACGGCCCAAAAGCGCTTGACTTGTTCAGGCGCTTCGGCCCAATCCTTTCGTATCGTTTCAGAAATGTTCGCTTCGGCGCGGGCTTCGTTTCGGGCTCTTGCCGCAGGCAGCAGAATCAGAACCATGAAACGTCTGGGAGGACGACATGAAAATCAAGACATTGAACCTGGCCCTGGTTGCATCCATGGCATGGGGAACCGCCGCATCGGCGCAGACCGAAATCCAGTGGTGGCACGCCTTCACCGGCCGCCTGGGCGAGTTGCTGGACGCGCAGGTCGCGTTGTTCAACGCGAGCCAGTCCGACTACAAGGTCGTGGCGACCCACAAGGGCAACTATTCGGAAACGCTGAACGCCGGCATCGCGGCCTTCCGGGCGGGCGAGCAGCCCCACCTGCTGCAGGTCTTCGAAGTGGGCACCGCCACGATGATGGCGGCCACCGGCGCGATCAAGCCGGTCTACGAGGTCATGGAAGCCTCGGGGCTGGAGTTCGATCCGAACGCCTATATCCCCGCCGTGACCGGGTATTACACCAATTCCGACGGGCAGATGCTGTCCTTCCCCTACAACTCGTCGACGCAGGTTCTGTATGTGAACCGCGACAAGCTGGCCGAAGCCGGGATCGACCCGGATGTAGACCTGTCGACCTGGGAAGCCTGGGACGCCGTGCTGACGCAGCTGAAGGATGCGGGCGTGACCTGCCCCTATACCACCTCGTGGCAGAGCTGGGTGCACCTGGAAAGCTTCTCGGCCTATCATGACGTGCCCTTCGCCACGAAGGAAAACGGCTTTGGCGGGTTTGACACCGAGCTGGTGTTCAACGGGCCGCTGCAGGTCGCGCATATCGAACAGCTGGGCAAATGGGCGCAGGACGGCAAGTTCATCTATGCCGGTCGCCGCAACGAGGCTGGCGCGAATTTCCGCGGCGGTGAGTGCGCGCTGTTCACCGAAAGCTCGGCCGGTTATGCCGGGGTGAAGGCCGAAGCGCAGTTCGCCTTTGACATCCGCCACCTGCCCTATTGGGATTCGGTCGAGGCCGCGCCGCAGAACACGATCATCGGCGGTGCATCCGTCTGGATCATGGAAGGCAAGCCGGCCGAGGAATATGCGGGTGTTGCCGCTTTCCTGAACTTCCTGTCCTCGCCCGAGGTTCAGGCCAAGTGGCATCAGGACACCGGTTACCTGCCGATCACGACCGCCGCGGGCGAGTTGACGAAGTCGCAGGGCTTCTATGACGCGAACCCCGGCACCGAGATCGCGGGCATCCAGATGACCCGCAACACGCCGACCGAAAACTCGAAGGGTCTGCGCCTGGGCAGCTTTGACCAGGTCCGCACGATCATCGACGAGGAGCTGGAAGGCGTGTGGTCGGGTCAGAAGACCGCACAGGCCGCGCTGGACAGCGCCGTGGAGCGTGGCAACCAGCTGCTGCGCCGCTTCGAGCAGGCCAACCGCTAAGGCGCAAGCCATGGGACCGGCCCCCGGCATGATCGGGGGCCGTTTTCTTTCGGCCGGGCCTGCCCCATACTTTCGCCACCGCTGACAAAGACCGGACACCCGCATGGAAAAGCGCGTCATCTTCAAGGGCTGGATGTTGCCCGCCCTGCTGCTTCTGCCGCAGATCGTGATCACGGCGATCTTCTTTTTCTACCCGGCGGGACAGGCGATCTGGCAGTCGATGTTCGTGCCCGATCCCTTCGGTCTGAAAACGCAGTTCGTGGGCCTGGGCAATTTCGAATACTTGCTGGGCGATCCCTTCTACCGGGCGTCCTTTGTCACCACCGCCATCTTTTCCAGCCTTGTGACCGTGGTGTCGATGGGTGTGGCGCTGTACCTGGCGATCCTGGCGGACCGGCTGATCAAGGGGTCCGGCACCTACCGGACGCTGCTGATCTGGCCCTATGCCGTGGCCCCGGCCGTGGCGGGTGTGCTGTGGATGTTCATGTTCAACACCCGCGTGGGCGTGGTGGCCTGGTATCTTGGCCTTTTGGGTTATGACTGGAACCACGTTCTGAACGAGGCCGAGGCGATGGGGCTGGTCGTTGTCGCGTCAAGCTGGGGGCGGATCAGCTATAACTTCCTGTTCTTCCTGGCGGGCCTTCAGGCGATCCCGCGGTCGGTGATCGAGGCCGCCGCCATTGATGGCGCGAAATTCTGGACGCGGTTCCGCACCATCGTCTGGCCGCTGCTGTCGCCCACCACCTTTTTTCTGCTGGTCGTCAACGTGGTCTATGCCTTCTTCGAGACCTTCGGCGTGATCCACACGATCACGGCGGGCGGGCCGCAGCAGGCCACCACGATCCTTGTCTACAAGGTCTATTCCGACGGTTTCGTCGGCCAGGACCTGGGATCGAGTGCTGCGCAATCGGTGATCCTGCTGCTGCTGGTGGGCTTGCTGACCGTGATCCAGTTCAAATTCATCGAACGCAGGGTGCATTACTGATGTCTGAGCAACGCGGCATGGTGGAAAAACGCGGCCTTGGTCATTGGCTGACCCATTTCGGTCTGATCATCGGCGTTCTGTTCATCTTCTTTCCGATCTGGCTGGCTTTCGTCGCATCGACCGTGACCCAGCCCGAGATCGTGCGCCCGCCCATGCCCCTGCTGCCGGGCGACCAGTTCTTCGAGAATTACAGCAAGGCGTTGCTGTCGGGCGTCAATGCGCCGGTGGCGATGATGATGCTGAATTCGCTGATCATGGCGCTGGGGATCACGATCGGGAAGATCGTGATCTCGCTGACATCGGCCTTTGCGATCGTCTATTTCCGCTTTCCGGGGCGGACGATCTTTTTCTGGCTGATCTTCCTGACCCTGATGCTGCCGGTCGAGGTGCGGATCGTGCCCACCTACGAGGTGATCGCGAATTTCGGGATGCTCAACAGCTATTCGGGCCTGATCTTTCCGCTGATCGCATCGGCCACGGCCACGTTCCTGTTCCGGCAGTTTTTCCTGACCGTGCCGGACGAACTGACGGAAGCGGCGCGCGTGGATGGCGCAAGCCCGATGCAGTTCTTCTGGCACATCCTGCTGCCGATGAGCCGCACCAATATCGCGGCGCTCTTCGTGATCCTGTTCATCTATGGCTGGAACCAGTACCTCTGGCCGCTTCTGATCACCACCGATCCGTCGATGAACACCATCGTCATGGGCATCCGGCAGATGTTCCCCTCGGGCGACGATCTGGCCGACTGGCCGGTGATCATGGCCACGTCGATCCTGGCGATGGTGCCGCCGGTGATCGTGGTCATCTCGATGCAGAAACTCTTCATCCGCGGCCTAGTTGATAGCGAGAAATAAATGGCGACCCTGACCCTTGATAACGTGCGCAAATCCTTTGGCGCGACCGATGTGATCCATGGCGTCGACATCGACGTGAAGGATGGCGAATTCATCGTGATCGTCGGACCATCGGGCTGCGGCAAGTCCACGCTGCTGCGGATGGTGGCGGGGCTGGAGGGCATCACCAGCGGCGAGATCCGGATCGACGGCAAGCGCGTCAACGAGGCCGAGCCGATGGAGCGCAACATCGCGATGGTGTTCCAGAACTATGCGCTTTATCCGCATATGTCGGTCTTTGACAACATGGCCTACGGGTTGAAGATCGCGAAGACGCCCAAGGACGAGATCGCCGCGCGCGTGGCATCGGCGGCCAAGCTGTTGCAGCTGGAGTCCTATCTGCAGCGCAAGCCGCGCGAATTGTCGGGCGGGCAGCGTCAGCGGGTGGCCATGGGGCGCGCCATCGTGCGCAAACCTGCGGTGTTCCTGTTCGACGAGCCCCTGTCGAACCTTGACGCCAAGCTGCGCGTCCAGATGCGGCTGGAGATCAAGCAGTTGCAGCGCGAATTGGGTGTGACATCGCTTTATGTGACGCATGACCAGGTCGAGGCGATGACGCTGGCCGACCGGATGATCGTGATGAACGCGGGCGTGGCCGACCAGATCGGCGCGCCGCTGGAGGTGTACGAGAACCCGCAGACCGAGTTCGTGGCGGGCTTCATCGGGTCGCCGGCGACGAATTTCATGCCGGCGGGCAGCGTGGGCGTTTCCGTCGGCAAGACCGTAGGCATCCGGCCCGAGCATATCAAGCTGACCGACAGCCCTACCCGGTTGCAGGCGCGGGTCGCCTATTGCGAGGCTTTGGGCGCCGAAACGCTGGTGCATCTGCGGCTGTCGCATGGGCAGTTGATCACCGTGCGCCAAGGCGGCCATCTGCCGCTGCCGTCCGAGGGGACGGACCTGTGGCTGGGATGGGACGATGCGGCGATGATGGTCTTTGGCGCGGATGGCAAGCGGATCTAATCCGGCCTGAATGCCTGCCAGCCCTGCCACCAGCGCGTGAGCGTAGTCAGCGCACAGGCGGCGGCAAAGACATAGGCCAGCGGCGCGAAGAGTGCCGGAAAGAGGCACATGGCGACGAAAAGGGCGATGGTTTCGAAGCCTTCGGTCAGACCACCCAGGTAGAAGATGCCCTTGGTTGGATAATCCGTGGCGCTGAGGTCGCGCTTGGCTGCGATCACGGCGAAGGCCAGGAAGCTGGAGCCAGTGCCGACGAAGGCCGCGATCAGTACGGCTGCCGCCAGCGCATTTGCGGCGGGATCGGCCAGCGCGAAGCCCAGCGGGACCACCGCGTAGAAGACGAAATCCAGCGCGATATCGAGGAAAGCGCCGCGATCTGTGGGCACGCCCATGCGCGCCACGGCGCCATCCAGGCCGTCGGCCAGCCGGTTGAGAAGGATCAGCACCAGCGCCGCCCCATACCACCCAAGGGCCAGCGCCGGGACCGCCAGCAGACCGAGGGCGAAGCCTGCCAGCGTGATCCTGTCAGCCGCCACCCCGCGCCGGTAGAGCGCGCTGGCCAGCGGATGCAGGACGCGGCGCTGCGTGGGCAGGATAAGAGCGTCGATCATTCTTGCATGTCCTTGGCGGTTCCTTCGCGGTGTCGGGGCAGGATATACCGCGCAAGTGTCGCCTGTCTTGCACCCTTGCACACATTTGCGTCACCAACGGGTCGCATGCGCCCTATACAAGCGCCGGAGCCGGGTCTAGCGTCGCGCCATGGGTATTGACGCACTGGACAGCCGCTATTCATGGATCCGCCTTGGCGTATCCTTGCTGATCGCCACGATCGGCAATGTGGGCATGTGGGCGATCA
>JAJLKH010000120.1:0-4296 GCA_033839205.1 Rhodobacterales bacterium
ATAGATCAGCCGGCCCGATTGCCCCTCGGCCACCGTCGCATTGTCACGGGTCAGACGCCCCGCGCGTTCCAGTTCCAGACCAAAGGCATCAAGGCGCACCCGCACCGGCAGATCGGCCAGACGCCCCTGCCCGTCCAGCAACCGGCCATGCTGCGCGGTCGACACGCGAAACGCCACGTCAAGGCTGTCAGGGTCGATCAGCAGACCCAGCTGTTCATTGGCCGACACCAGCCGCCCCTCGACAAGGCTGACACCCCCCAGAACACCGCTGAACCGCGCACGGATCACCGTATCCTCCAGCCGCCGCTCCGCCTCGGCCAGCGCAATGGTCGCGCGCTCCTGCCGGGTTGCGGACTGGGCCAGCCGCGCCTCGGCCTGCGCGATCGCCTGACGCCGGGTCAGAACCGCCTGCCGCGCCGCACTTGCCGCCAGTTCGGCGGTTTCCACCGCGGCATCCGATCCGACCCCGCGCGCCGCGATATCGCGCTGCCGCAAGGCCGCGCGCTCGCGCAAGGCGACCTGATCCTCGGCCGCCACCAGTTCGGCGCGCGCCAGCTCCAGCGCGACGGCCGCATCCCGCGCCTCGGCGGTGGCATCGCGCGCATCGGCCTGCGCCCGCGCCAGCGCATCCTGCGCGGCGGCGGGATCGATCCGCACCAGCACCTGGCCTTCCGTCACGCTGCCGCCTTCAACGAATTCGGGCGCGATCTCCAACACAGTGCCACCTGTCGCGGCGCGGATCTCCAGCGTGCGGCGGCTTTGCACCTGACCATAGGCGGTCAGCACCGGGATCACATCCGCTGCCTCCGCCATCATCACGTTCACGGAAAACAGCCGCTCGCGCGCCTCGGGCATGCGCGCCTCGCGCGACAGGCGCTCCTGCACGGCCTCGCGCAGCGTTTGCCCCGCCATGACCAGCAGGGCCAGCGTCAGGAAGATCAGGAACAGGCCGCTCAGGCCCCGGCGCAGAAACCGCATCGTCACTCGATCCTTGCAATCAGGGGCCATGCCCCGGCGGCATAGCCTAGCGGGATCGCCACGCTTGCCAAGCCACAAGCACGTGACGCCCCGCCATCAGCCCGTGAAACGCGACAGCGCCCTATTTCCGTCGCTTGTGTTCCTCGAGGCGCGGAAAAATCTCGACGAAGTTGCAGGGGCGGTGCCGGTAATCCAGTTGCATCGCCAGTATCTCGTCCCAGGCATCGCGGCAGGCGCCGGGGCTTCCGGGCAGCGCGAACAGGTAAGTGCCCCCCGCCACACCCGCCGTCGCCCGGCTCTGCACCGCGCTTGTGCCGATCTTCTTCATCGACACGATGGTAAAGACCGTGCCGAAGGCATCGATCTCCTTTTCATAGACATCGCGATGCGCCTCGACCGTCACATCGCGCCCCGTCAGGCCGGTGCCGCCCGTCGAAATGATCACATCTATTGCAGGATCAGCGATCCATTCGCGCAATTGTTGCGCAATATCGGCGCGCTCATCGCGAATAATTGTGCGTGCGGCCAGAATATGCCCGGCGGCCATCAACCGCTCGACCAGCGTGTCGCCAGACCGGTCGTCAGCGGCCGCGCGCGTGTCCGACACGGTCAGAACCGCGATCCGCACGGGCACGAATTCCTTGCTCTCGTCAATACGGGACATGGGTCATCCTTTCTGCATCAGGGCCAGCCTGAGGGCGAGGCCGGTGAAGATCCCGGCGCTGATCCATCCCAGCATCCGGGCCAGCCGAGGGTTACCCGCCAGCCGCCCCGCCGCCCCTGCGGCAAAGACGCCCACCGCGCCATTGATGATGAAACCGCCCAGCGACAGCACCGCGCCATAGATCAGGAATTGCGCCAGCACCGCGCCGCGCGCGGGATCGACGAATTGCGGCACGAAGGCCAGCACGAACAGGATCACCTTGGGATTGGTCAGGTTCACCGCCAGCCCCTGCAAAAAGGCGCGGAACGCCACGCGCGGGCGCACCTCGCGCGCATCGGCCATGCGTATGGGCCCCGCGCGCAACGCCTGCACCGCCAGCATCAGCAGATAGGCGACCCCGATCCAGCGGATCACGTCCAGCGCACCGGGCATGGCGGCAATCAGCGCGCTCAGGCCCAGCCCCGCAACCGCCGCATGGCACATCCCGCCCAGTGCGATCCCCCCGCTGGCCGCCACCGCCGCGCGCGGCCCCGCGCGCAAGCCCTGGCCAAGGCAGAACATCATGTCGGCCCCCGGCGTCAGGTTCAGCGCCAGCGCGGCCGGCAGAAAGGCCAGCAAGACCCAGGGATCGACGATCATCGCGCCTCTCTCAAACGGCTCTGGATCGCCAGCAGATCGGCCCAGGCCTCGCGCTTGGCGGCAGGGTTGCGCAACAGGTAGGCCGGATGCGTCATCGGCATCACGGGCAGGCCCGCCGCCTCGGCCCAGGTGCCCCGCAGCCGCAGGATCCCCTTGCGATGCAGCAGCGCGTCACAGGCATGATTGCCCATCAGGATCAGGACCTCGGGCCGCGCCAGCGCGATATGCCGCTCCAGGAACGGGCGCATCATGGCGATCTCACCCGCTTCGGGGTCACGGTTCTGCGGCGGACGCCAGGGCAGCACATTGGTGATGTAGACGGCCTGATCCACCTGGTCGGCATCCCGCGCCAGCCCGATCGCCGCCAGCATCCGGTCCAGCAACTGCCCTGCTGGTCCCACGAAGGGCCGCCCCTCCAGATCCTCCTCGCGCCCCGGCGCCTCGCCCACGATCATCACGCGCGCGCCGGGCTTGCCGTCGGCAAAGACGAAATTCCGCGCCCCGCGCTTCAGATCGCACAGCGAAAACCCTTCCATCGCATCCCGCAGGGCCGCCAGGTCGCCCGCCGCACCCGCCGCCCGCCGCGCCTCGGCCATTGGATCGACCTGCGCCATGGGCACGACCCGTGCCGCCTGCGGCGCAACCGGCGCCTCGGGCGCGGCCACGGCGGCAGCCGCCACCTTGCGCGCCGACACCGGCGCCGCATCCGGCAGCTCGTACCGGTTCACCGGCATGTCCTGGATGCATTCATCCGCCCCCAGCGCGATATGCCAGTCCAGAAGCGCCCTTGCGCTGCGATGATCCAGTCCCGATTCCATGCCGTCACTCTATCCCGCCACATGGGGCAGCGAAAGCACGCCACGCATCCTTGCCCGATCCGCGCGGTCTTTCTATAAGCAGCCCATGAACCCAAGGAGTCCCGCATGAGTTTCGCCCAAAGACATCTGCTGGGGATCGAACCGCTGGCGCCGCAGGAAATCACCACGGTTCTGGACCTTGCGGACCAATATGTCGCCCTGAACCGGCGCGACGTGAAACATGGCGATGTGCTGGCGGGCCTCACCCAGGTCAACATGTTCTTCGAAGCATCCACCCGCACCCAGGCCAGTTTCGAACTGGCCGGCAAGCGCCTCGGCGCGGATGTGATGAACATGTCGATGCAGGCCTCCTCCATCAAGAAGGGCGAGACGCTGATCGACACGGCCATGACCCTGAACGCCATGCATCCCGATCTGCTGGTCGTGCGCCATCCGCATTCCGGCGCGGTCGACCTGCTGGCGCAAAAGGTCAATTGCGCCGTGCTCAACGCGGGCGACGGGCGCCACGAACACCCCACCCAGGCCCTGCTCGATGCGCTGACGATCCGCCGCGCCAAGGGGCGGCTGCACCGGCTGAACATCGCCATCTGCGGCGACATCGCCCACAGCCGCGTCGCCCGCTCGAACATCCTTCTGCTGGGCAAGATGGAAAACCGCATCCGCCTGATCGGCCCGCCCACCCTGATGCCCGCAGGCATCGGCGATTTCGGGGTCGAGGTCTATGACGACATGCGCGCAGGCCTGCAGGATGTGGACGTGGTCATGATGCTGCGCCTGCAAAAGGAACGGATGGACGGCGGCTTCATCCCGTCCGAGCGCGAATATTACCACCGCTTCGGCCTTGATGCCGAAAAGCTGGCCCATGCCAAACCCGACGCCATCGTCATGCACCCCGGCCCGATGAACCGCGGGGTCGAGATCGACGGCACCCTGGCCGATGACATCAACCGCTCGGTGATCCAGGAACAGGTGGAAATGGGCGTGGCCGTCCGCATGGCCGCGATGGACCTGCTGGCGCGCAACCTGCGCGCGGCCCGCAGCGCCCGCGGTGTGATGGCATGACCGATCCGCTGCATGTCCGTCAGGACGAATTCGGCACCGTGCGCCTGTTCGGCCTGCGCGGATCACAGGCCGAAATCGCCCGGCTGACAGCGCGCCATCAGGATGCCGAAGGCCGTGTCCACTGGCCGCTTCTGG
>JAJLKH010000121.1:0-7975 GCA_033839205.1 Rhodobacterales bacterium
TGCCCGGCGCGCCCATGCCCTTGCGCATCCCTCCGCGGCGGCCTACCTCACCCCCAGTGCAAGGAGACGCCGCCCATGACCATTCCCCCGCTGGATACCCTGACATCGGCCCTGCTGGAGGCCGCGCGCCGCGCGGGCGCCGATGCCGCCGATGCCATGGCGGTGCAGGGCACCTCCATCGCCATCGACATGCGCGGCGGCGTTCTGGAACAGGCCGAACGGTCCGAGGGGATAGACCTCGGCCTGCGCGTGATGGTCGGGCAGCGGCAGGCCAATGTCTCGGCCTCGGATGTGAACCCCGCGACGCTTGCGGCAATGGCCGAACGCGCCGTCGCCATGGCGCGCGAGGCGCCGCTTGATCCGCATATCGGCCTGGCCGATCCCGCGCAGCTTGCGCGCGATTGGGACATTGCCGCGCTTGAAATGTGCGACCCCACGACAGAACCCGATCCCGCCACCCTGCAGGATGACGCGGCGCGCGCCGAAGCGGCGGCACTGGCGGTGCAGGGCGTGACGCAGGTGCAATCGGCCAGCGCGGGCTACGGCCTGCGCCATGTGCATCTGGCCGCCAGCAACGGCTTTTCCGCCGGGTATTCACGCTCCGACAGATCGGTCAGCTGCGTCGCCATCAGCGGAACGGGCACCGGGATGGAACGTGATTACGACGGCGACATGCGCATCTTCCAGTCCGACCTGCGCAGCCCCGAGGACATCGGTCAAAGCGCGGGCCACCGCGCCGTGGAGCGCCAAGGCGCGCGCAAACCCAAGACCGGCACCTACCCGGTGCTGTTCGACGAACGTATCTCGTCCTCGCTGATCGGGCATCTGCTGGCGGCAATCAACGGCAGCGCCATCGCGCGCGGCTCGTCCTGGCTGCTGGGGGCGCTGGGGCAGCCGGTGTTGCCCGATCACCTGTCTCTGATCGAGGATCCGCTGCGCCCACGGGCCACCGCCTCGCGCCCCTTCGATGCCGAAGGCCTGCCGACGCAGCGCCGCGCCATCGTGCAGGACGGCATCCTGACCGGCTGGACACTGGATCTGGCCACCGCGCGCAAGCTGGGGATGCAATCCACCGCCAATGCTGCGCGCGGCACATCCGCGCCGCCCTCGCCCTCGAACTGGAACGTCGCCCTGACCCAGGGCAGCGCCAGCCGCGATGACCTGATCCGCGATATGGGCACCGGCCTGCTGGTGACCTCGATGATCGGCTCCACCATCAATCCCAATACCGGGGATTATTCGCGCGGCGCCTCCGGTATGTGGATCGAAAACGGCCAGATCGCCTATCCCGTCAACGAATGCACCATCGCGGGCAACCTGCGCGACATGCTGCGCCGGATCATCCCCGCCAACGATGCGCGCCTGCACCTCAGCCGCGTGGTGCCCTCGCTTCTGGTCGAAGGGATGACCCTTGCCGGCGACTGACCTCGACCTGCTGATCGCGGCGGCGCGCGCGGCGGGCCAGCTTGCCACAGGTTTCAGCGGCCCCACGGCCAGGCGCTGGGACAAGGACGCAGGCGCCGGCCCGGTGACCGAGGCTGACCTGGCCGTCGACAGGCTGCTGCGCGAACGGCTGACAGGGGAAAGGCCCGATTACGGCTGGCTGTCCGAAGAAACGCCCGACAGCCCCGATCGTCTGGACCGCGCGCGCGTCTTCATCGTCGATCCGATCGACGGCACGCGCAGCTTCATCGACGGCAGCGCGACATGGGCGCATTCGCTGGCCGTGGCCGAACATGGCCAGATCACCGCCGCGGTCGTGTTTCTGCCCCTCAAGGACAAGCTTTATGCCGCCGCCGCCGGACAGGGCGCCTTTCTGAACGGCCAGCCGATCAAGGCCTCCAGCCCCGCTGGCATCAGCGGCGCGACGATGCTGGCGGCGCGGCCGGTCTATGACCCGGCCAATTGGCGCGACAGGCAGGTGCCGGTCATGGAACGGCATCACCGCCCCTCGCTGGCCTATCGGCTGTCCCTTGTCGCCGAAGGGCGCTTTGACGCGATGCTGACCCTGCGCCCCAGCTGGGAATGGGACATCGCCGCAGGTGCCCTTATCCTGCAAGAGGCGGGCGCGCGCACCACGGATCGCAGCGGCGCGCCCTTGCGCTTCAACAACCGCCATCCGCAGGTCAACGGCGTGCTCGCCGCGCGCGACGCGCTGCACAGCGCCCTCGTGGAACGGCTGGCCCCCTGGCCGGGCTGAAACGGGACCGCGACAGCCTGCGAAAACTTGCGGCCAACCGTCCCAGCGCTTAGGTTGCCCCCGAATGCACATGAACCCCCACGGGAGAGCCTGATGACCCAGCGCCTGCACCTTGTCTTCGGCGGTGAACTCAACGCCCCCGGCAGCACCGAATTCCGCGATGTGGACAAACTGCATATCGTGGGCATCTTCCCCGACTATGCCAGCGCCTATCGCGCCTGGAAGGCCGAGGCGCAGCGCACCGTCGACGATGCGCATATGCGGTACTTCATCACCCATCTGCACCGCATGCTGGACGAAGCCAAGGAAACCTCCCCCACGCAGGAGATCGGCTAGGCCGTCATGGCGCGATCCGTCAGCCTTTCCGCATACCTGAGCCTGTCACGGCGGCGCAGCGGCCCGGCGCGGCCCGCCGCCAGCCTGTCCGATCAGCAGGTCGGCCGCCCCGAGGGCGAGCTGATATGGGCCCATGCCACCAGCGAAACCCGCGCCGCGGCCCTGATCCAGATCACCGCGCGCCTGCGCGCCCAGCGTCCCGGCCTGCATCTTCTGCTGACGCTTGCGCCGGACCTTGCCTTGCCGCAGCCGCCCAGGGATTTCGTGATCCCCGTCAGCCCGCCCGAGGAAAACCCCGCTCTGGCCGACGCCTTTCTTGACCGCTGGCAGCCCGATCTCTGCCTCTGGACGGGGGGGCAATTGCGCCATGCCCTGCTGGATGCCACCGCCGCGCGCAAGGTGCCCATGTTCCTCGTCGATGCGGATGAAAGCGGCTTTGATGCAGGCCGCTGGCGCTGGTTGCCGGATCTGTCCAAGGGCAGCTTGCGCCATTTCGACCGGATCCTGGCAAGCACGGGCAACTCGGCCAACCGTTTGCTGAAAATGGGCGTGCCCGCAGGCGCGATCACCATCACCGGCCCCCTGATGGAAGGTTGCGCGGCCCTGCCCTGCAACGAAAAGGCACGCGACCGCATGGCCCGCGCCCTCGATGGCCGCCCGGTCTGGCTGGCCGCGATGGCACAGCCCGGCGAGGTGCAGATGATACAGGCCGCCCATCGCGCGGCATTGCGCAGCGCCCACCGCCGCCTGTTGATCCTTGTCCCCGACGATCCCGCCGAAGGCGACGCCTTCACCCAAAGCCTGCGCAACGACGGCTGGCGCATCGCGCAATGGTCCCGCGATGAATACCCCGAAGAGACGACGCAGATCCTCGTCGCCGATACCCGCGGCGACATGGGGATGTGGTATCGACTGGCGCCGATCAGCTTCATGGCCAGTTCGCTGGAACCCGGACATGGCGGGCAGGATCCGTTCGAACCGGCGGGGCTGGGTTCCGCCATTCTCTACGGCCCGAATGTCAGCCGCCACATGGCCGCCTATACGCGCCTGTCCAGCGCAGGCGCGGCCCGGCTGGTGCGCGATGCGGACACGCTGGCCGCGGCCATCACCTTGCTGACCGCCCCCGATCAGGCGGCGGCGATGGCCCATACGGCATGGGAAGTGGCGACCGCCGGGGCCGAGGTGACGGACCGCGTGATGGAACTGATCCAGGACACGCTCGATCTCAAGGCGGCCTCCTGATGCGCGCGCCTGGCTTCTGGTTCACACCTCCCGACAAGCCCGGCATGGCCGCGCGGGTGCTGGCCCCCCTTGGCGCGCTCTACGCGCGGGGCACCGCCCGCCGCCTTGCGCAAGGAACACCGGTCCGGCTGGACGTGCCGGTGATCTGCGTGGGCAACCTCAACGCGGGCGGCACCGGCAAGACTCCCACCGTGATCGCCCTGGTGCAACTCCTGCGCGGCTTGTTCCTTGAACCGCATGTCGTCTCGCGCGGGTATGGCGGCAGCCTGTCCGGCCCCGTCGAGGTGGATCCAAGGCGGCACAGCGCCGCCCAGACCGGGGACGAACCGCTGTTGCTGGCGGCCTTCGCCCATACCTGGATCGCCCGCGACCGTGTGGCCGGGGCAAGGGCGGCCGCGGCGGCGGGGGCGGATGTGATCCTGCTCGATGACGGCTTCCAGGATCCCGCGCTGCACAAGGACATGTCGATCGTCGTGGTCGATGCCGCGAAGGGCTTCGGCAATGGCCGCTGCCTGCCCGCCGGTCCCTTGCGCGAACCCGTGCAGACAGGGCTGGCGCGTGCCGATCTGCTGCTCTCCATCGGCGCGGCTCCCGCGCAGGCCGCCTTTGCCGCACAATGGCGCCACGCCATCCCGGTCCCGCATCTGACAGGCCATCTTGAACCCCTGCAGACCGGCATGACCTGGACCGATACGCCCTTTCTGGCCTTCGCCGGCATCGGACACCCGGAAAAGTTCTTCGCCACCCTGCGCGGGCTTGGGGCCAGCCTCGTGCGCGCCGAGGCGCTGGAGGATCACCAACCCCTGACCACCGCCCTGATGACCCGGCTCGAGAACGAGGCCAAAATGCGCGGCGCGCAGCTTGTCACCACCGAAAAAGACGCCGTGCGCCTGCCCCCCGCCTTCCGTCAGAAGGTCATCACCCTGCCGGTGCGGCTGACACTGGATCAACCCGACACGCTGCGCGAGACACTGCAAGCGGCGATGAAGTGACCCTCCCGGCAGGGTTTTTCGACAATCGTTGATAAAGACAACCTGAACACTTTGCGCCGGATTTATCTGGCGAACGGAATAAATGAAGCCAATTCCTGGATTATTGTTTCTACTTCGAAAACAGCCAAAGCCTTAAATCTCCCGCCTCTTATCCGTCGGAATGAACGCCCTGCCCGAAATGGCGCTGCCACGCGCCACATCTCTCTGCCCCGCTCTCCTTCGGTCATGCAGGCTCGAATATTTCTGACAGCGTGACCTTTCCTGTGGCCACATCCGTTTCCCCCTCAGTCACACGCCGCGCGGCGCCACAATGGGTCCGCGGCTGAAATCTGAACGGTATTCTTGATAAAATAGCTCTAAATCAGACGCTTGCCCCTGCCTTCAGAAGACGCATCCGGCCAGGCGCAGGAAGCAGACACAGGATTCCGCGTGGTCAAGCCATGCCATTGTTCACGAACTCGCCCTAATAATGGAAAATATGCCTATTTGGAACTTTATTAATAATAGTTAATCAAATTCGCGAAAAGATCCTGGCAAAACTTAGACATTGTTTCCGCTTATTAAGGAAACAAAGGCAAATTTCTTCCTCAAAAAACACCAATTTCCCTGTCACCACTGCGATCAGTTTTTGTGAGTGCCAGTTTTCTAGAGCCATCAGCGGCGCGGAGCGACTTGGTCACTTCTGTTTGGTACCGCTGGAGGCATCGATGGCCACATATTCGATTACGACCGCAAACTGGAACTCACCGGCGTTCTGGAACTCCATTTCCGAATCGACATCAGGCCATACACTGGACTTCTCGGCCCTTGGATCAGCATTCAGGGTCCGCGTGGATAATAACGCCGGCTTCATCGAGATCTCGGATGGGTCGACAACCTTCACCGTTGGTCAATCCGGTGTCAGCGGCGTCAACGCCAATCTCGGCGGCACAACCCTTCTTGAGTACTTCACTGCTCAATTGGGCAGTCAGGGGAACGACTCACAGTCAGGCACGGCGACAGATGATGTGCTGGACGGTGGCGCAGGCAACGATGAACTCTTCGGCGGTTCCGGCAACGATACGCTCCTGGGCGGGGTCGGCAACGACAGGCACAACGGCGGCGCGGGTAACGACAGCGCCAATGGTGGAGACGGCAACGACACCCTTTCGGGCGATGCGGGCAACGACACCCTGATCGGCGGCGCAGGCGAAGACGTCATTCTGGGCGGCAGCGGCGCGGACAGCATGAGCGGCGGGGACGACGCCGACCGGTTCATCATCCAGAACGGCTTCGGCAACGACACGATCATCGGCGGTGACACCTTCACCACCGGCGTGAACCTCGACACGATCGACCTGGCGCTGGTAACGAACCCGGTCAACGTGCTCTTCAACGGCACCGGCGCGGGCACGATCACCGACACGGTCACGGGCGAGGTCATCACCTTCTCGGGCATCGAGCGGCTGATCCTGACCAATGCCGCAGATGTGGTCAACGCAAGCGCCGACGGCGCGGGCATCGAGATCATCGCAGCGGCAGGCAACGACAGCATCACCGGCGGCGCGGGCAACGACACGATCGACGGCGGCGCAGGCATCGACACGCTGTTCGGCGGTGCGGGCAATGACTTGCTTCAGGGGGGCGACAGCAACGACCTGCTCAATGGCGGCACCGGTAACGACACGCTTTATGGCGGGACGGGCAATGACAACCTTGTCGGCGGCGCAGGCAACGACTGGTTCTTCAATTCGGGCGGCGCGGACACGATCATCGGCGGAACCGGTCGCGACACTTATTTCGCTGCGAACGGTTTCAACGGCACCACGATCGATCTTGGTGCCGGTGGCATCGCCATCGACAACGCCATCGCGCAGGAATACATCGACTTTTCCGACGTCACCACCTCTGTCAACATCGTCTTTACCTCGGCCAACAGTGGTACCGCCAGCAGTGCGGGCGGCGATACGCTGAACTTTGCCAACGTCGACGGGTTCGAGGGCACCATAGGCTTCGGCGGCACTTTCGATGCACGGCTCGCCGGGTATGATGTCACCTATTTCGATTACGGCGGCCCAACCACTGCCTATGGCTCCGCCTATTCGGACCTGATTGCGGCTTACGGCGCCGATGCCGCCGACCGCTATTACGATGGCGGCGCAGGCGACGATACTCTCGACACCGGCGACGGCAATGACACGATCCTGGGTGGCGACGGCAACGACAACATCGTCTCGCGCAACGGCAACGACTGGGTCGACGGCGGCGCGGGCAATGACGATATCAGCGACGGCGCGGGCGACTCCACGCTGATCGGCGGCTCCGGCGATGACTTCATCGACGGCGGTTCGGGCGGTGACCTCCTGCTCGGGGGCACCGGGAACGACACGCTTATGGGCGGCAGCGGTTTCGACACCATCGGCCTGACCGCCAACTTCGGCACGGACAGCATCGACGGCGGGATCGACGGCGCCTTTGGTGACGCCATCGACGCCTCTGCGCTGACAGGCAATGTGACGGTCACCTATGCCGGCCCCGATACCGGCACGCTGACCGATGGCGTCAATACGGCGACCTTCACCCAGATCGAGGACATCTTTACCGGTTCCGGCAATGACCTGATCGACGGGACGGGATCGACCGACCTGCGCTACGTCGGAAGCGGCGCGGGCAACGACACCATCATCGCGGGCGCGTACAGTCTCTACGCCGATGCGGGCGACGGGGCAGACCATGTCACCGGCAGCCAGTTCATGGGAACCTACGATTTCCTGTTCGGCGATGGCGGGGACGATACGCTGATCGCGGGCGTCGACCTGTCCGAAGTCCATGGCGGCACCGGCAACGACCTGCTGGACGGCACCGCCGCGACCGATATCCGGACGCAGCTTTACGGCGAAGACGGCAACGACACGATCATCGGCAGCGCCGCAGTCGGGATCGAGCTTTACGGCGGGGCGGGCAACGACCGGATCACCGGCTCCACCGTCGCCTTGAATGCGACCGGCGATTACGTCGAAGGCGGCACCGGCAACGACAGCATCACCGGCGGCGACGGCCGCGACACCGTGTTAGGCGATGCGGGGGCCGACACGCTGGTGGGCAATGGCGGCGACGATAGTCTGAACGGCGGCGCCGATGACGACCTGTTCGTCGTCGGAAACGGTGCAGGGTCCGATACGATCATCGGGGGCGAGACGGTCACTACAGGTGTCGATTTCGACAC
>JAJLKH010000122.1:0-5708 GCA_033839205.1 Rhodobacterales bacterium
GAACGGGAAAGGCAGACGGATGGGACCGATCGTGATCCTGACAGGGGCGGGCATTTCCGCCGAAAGCGGTCTTGGCACGTTCCGGGACGAAGGCGGGCTGTGGTCGCAGCACCGGATCGAGGATGTGGCCACGCCCGAAGGATTTGCCCGCGACCCCGCGCTGGTGCACCGCTTCTACAACGCCCGCCGCGTGCAGGCCGCCGCCGCCCGTCCCAATGCCGCGCATCACGCGCTGGCGCGGCTGGAATCTGCCTATCCCGGCCAGGTCACGATCGTGACGCAGAACGTCGATGCCCTGCACGAGGCGGCGGGATCGCGCCGCGTGCTGCATATGCATGGCACGCTTGCGGGCGCGCTCTGCGCCGCCTGCGGGCATCGCTGGGCGGCACCGGCCGAGATGCAGCCCGGTCATCCCTGCCCCGCCTGCGCCGCCCCCGCCGCGCGCCCCGATGTCGTCTGGTTCGGCGAGATGCCCTATCACATGGATCAGATCTGGGACCTGCTGCGCGCCGCCGATATCTTCGCGGCCATCGGCACATCGGGCCAGGTCTATCCGGCGGCAGCCTTCGTGCAGGACGCGGACCGCGCGGGCGCCCATACGGTCGAGATCAACCTGGAGCCTTCCGCCACCGTCTCGGATTTCGCGGAAACGCGGTTCGGCATGGCCTCGGTCGAGGTCCCCGCATGGGTCGAGGATCTGCTGGCGCGGTGAACGACAAAGGCCGGACCCGCAAGGGCCCGGCCTGTCACCATGACGCCGCGCGCGTCTTCAGTTCTTTTTCATCGTGCCGTGGTTCATGCCGCCATGATTCATGCCGCCATGCGCCCCGGGCTGGGGCATGCGCTCCAGATCCACCTCGACCTGCACGGGCACATCGCCCGCCTTTTCGAAGGTCAGGACCAGGTCGATCACGTCGCCCTGTTTCATGGGTTCCTTCAGGCCAAGGAACATCACGTGGTGCCCGCCGCGCTCCATCACGATCTGGCCATTCGCGGGCAGGTCGAAACCTTCCTCGACATGAACCATCCGCATCACGCCATTGGCGTCTTCCTTATGCGTATGCAGTTCGACCTTTTCGGCCGCATCCGAGGATGCGCCGATCAGCCGGTCTTCCGCATCGCCGCGATTGTAGATGACCATGAAGGCGCCGCCCGTCACCGCCATCTCGGATGCGCTGCGGGCATAGGCGTCATGCACCTCGATCTCTGCGGCAAAGGCCGGCATGGCCAGGAAAGCGGCCGCGGCGGCCGCAAGAATAGTGGATTTGAAAGACATCGCGTCTCTCCCTTTCGTCTGCTGTTTGGTCTGATCTTGGGTATTCGGGATCAGGCCAGCGCAGGCGGATCGCGCGCGGAAAAGGGATGGGCACTGCGCTCAAGCACCGTGATCGCAGGGGGCAGAACCAGCGCCTCGGCCCGACCCATGGGCCGGGATGCCTCGGGCGCGGGATGATCCACGCTCACGATCAGCGACAGCGTGCAATCGGGACAGATATGTGCCGGCCCGATCGGCTGGCCCTCGGCATCGGTCAGGATGGTGACCGGCCCGGTGCCGGTGCACAGCACGATCGATCCCGCCGCCCCCGGCATGCCGCGCGCCACGGCCATCGACTGGGCCGTCAGGACCAGAAGCAAGGCCAGTGCCAAAGCGGCAAAAGGTTGGGATCGCAGTCTCATGAGTGTGATATATGCAAGCCGTCGCACCCGTGAAAGGGCCTATTCGGTCGCAGCCGCCGGCAAGGCCCTGCCCTCGCAACAGCCTTGCACAAAAGGACACAGCCCCGCCGAACCGGCAGGGCTGTTGCCTTGATCGTCACGTCAAAGGGATCAGGCGGTTGCCTGTGCCTTCGCGATCTCTTTCTTGATCTTCAGCGCCGCGTCGGACAGCGTGTCGTCCTTGGCTTTCGCCAGGAACGCGTCCAGACCGCCACGGTGATCGACCGAGCGCAGGGCAGCCGCAGAGATGCGCAGCTTCACGGTGCGGCCCAGCGTTTCGGACTGCAGCGACACCTCGTTCAGGTTCGGCAGAAACCGGCGACGGGTCTTGTTGTTGGCATGGCTGACATTGTTGCCAGTCATCGGGCCTTTTCCGGTCAGTTCGCAGCGGCGCGACATGGCTTTATCCTCGTCTAGATCAGGGGCGCATCCGGCGCCTTCAACACATAAGGGCACCGCGACCGGCGGCGCCCCGAATTCCGTTTGGGGTGATTAGGCGGAATCGCCACAGGCGTCAAGGCCAAAGCGGCGCATGACATGGCGGTGGCCTCACGCGGCCCCCTCCTCCAGCTCATCGCCCAGAAAGCCACCCGATTGCCGGGCCCAGAGCGCCGCATAAAGACCGCCCGCCGCCAGCAGATCGGCATGGCTGCCTTCCTCGACGATCCGGCCCCGGTCCAGCACCACGATCCGGTCCATCTGCGCGATGGTGCTCAGCCGGTGGGCAATCGCGATCACCGTCTTGCCCGCCATCATGCCATAAAGCGTGTCCTGCACGGCCGCCTCGATCTCGCTGTCCAGCGCACTTGTCGCCTCGTCCAGTAGCAGGATCGGCGCATTCTTCAGGATCACCCGCGCCAGCGCGATCCGTTGCCGCTGCCCGCCCGACAGCTTCACGCCGCGCTCGCCCACCTGCGCATCGAACCCGCGCCGCCCCTTGCCGTCCTCAAGCGCGGGAATGAATTCCAGCGCCTGCGCCTGGGCGGCGGCGCGGTGCATCTCCTCCTCGGTGGCGCCGGGGCGGCCATAAAGCAGGTTGTCGCGGACCGAACGATGCAACAGCGCACTGTCCTGCTGGACCATGCCGATATGCGCGCGCAGGCTGGCCTGTGTGACATGGGCGATGTCCTGCCCGTCGATCAGGATGCGCCCGCCCTCGGCCGCATAGAACCGCAACAGCAGCTTCATCAGCGTGGATTTGCCCGCGCCGGACCGGCCCACAAGGCCCACCTTCTCACCGGGCGCGATCCGCAGATCGACCTGTTCCAGCCCGCCACCGGCGCGACCATAGCTGTGGCGCACCCCTTCCATCACGATCTCGCCCCTTGTGACGCGCAGCGGCACCGCATCCGGCGCATCGGGCAGCGTGATGGGCTGCGCGATGGTCTGCATCCCCTCGGCCACCACACCCAGCTGGCGGAAAAAGGTGGTCAGCGCCCACATGATCCAGCCGGTCATCGCGTTCAGCCGCAGGGTCAGCGCCGTGGCCGCCGCCACCGCGCCCACGCTTGCCTGCCCCTGCATCCACAGCCAGATGGCCCAGCCCACGACACCCACGATCAACAGACCGTTCAGAAAGACCAGGCCGAAATCCATCTTGGTATAAAGCCGCATCTCGGCCTGAAAGGTGCGCCGCGCCTCCTCGATCGCCTCGCGCGCAAACTCCAGCTCGCGCCCATGCTGATCGAACATCTTGACCGAATGGATATTGGTATAGCTGTCTACCACCCGGCCGGTGACGGCGCTGCGCGCGTCCGATGCGGCCTCGGACGCGGGCTGCACGCGGCGGATCGCCCAGCGCATCAAGGCGGCATAGGCCACCAGCCAGGCGATCAGCGGCAGCATCAGCCGCGCATCGGCCTGCCCCAGGATCACGACCGCACCCACCACGTAGGCGATGGAGAATGTGATCGCGTCAAAGACCTGGAACACCGCCTCGCCCGCGGCGGGCGGCGTCTGCATGATGCGGTTGGCGATGCGCCCCGCGAAATCGTTCTCGAACCAGCCCACCGACTGGCGCAGCACATGGGCATGGGCGCGCCAGCGGATCAGCGTGCCGAAATTCGGCAGGATCGTGTTGTTCAGCAGCAGCACATCCAGCCCCTGGATGGCCGGGCGCAGCACAAGGATGAAGATGACCAGCCCGATCA
Source organism: Rhodobacterales bacterium (assembly GCA_033839205.1). Taxonomy (GTDB): domain Bacteria; phylum Pseudomonadota; class Alphaproteobacteria; order Rhodobacterales; family Rhodobacteraceae; genus Seohaeicola. Next base: position 3,867 of record JAJLKH010000122.1, read on the forward strand.
TCTGCCAGCCGTGATCGGCCCAGAACTGCGCGGGATCGCCCTGCAATGCATCGACGATCCAGCCCATCACCCAGATCAGCGCGATCTCGACCGCCGCCACCAGGACGGACAGGGCCCCCGTGACCCAGAACACCCGGCGGAAGGGCTGCGCATAATCCAGCATGAACCGCCATAGCGTCTGCGGGGGCGTGTCCTTTTCAGGATAGGGACCATAGGGATCGACAAGATTTTCGAAGAAACGGAACATCAAAAGCGCCTTCAGGAAAGGGATACGACAAGCTAGGGCGCATCCATGCGCCCACAATGCCCATGCTCGGGCTTATGTGCTCAGGTAAACCAGATCCCGCGATACATGGGGCGCATCCTCCGTCTTGGCGGGCAAGCTAGCGCATCGGTTCCGGCTTGTCACGCCCGCAAGCCCTTGATCCGAATCCCGCTTCCCACGCAGGCAGAGCCGCATTATATGCGCCCAATGACCCAGAACCCGCCCAGCCTCCGCCCCGACCTTGCCCCGCGCGCCCTGATCAAGGACGCGCCCCGCCCCGGCCAGCCGACCATCGGCATGGTCAGCCTTGGCTGTCCCAAGGCGCTGGTTGACTCTGAGCGGATCCTGACGCGGCTCAGGGCCGAGGGCTACGCCATCAGCCCCGATTATTCCGGCGCCGACGCGGTGATCGTGAACACCTGCGGCTTTCTGGACAGCGCCAAGGCCGAAAGCCTCGATGCCATCGGCGAAGCGCTTGCCGAGAATGGCCGCGTGATCGTCACCGGCTGCCTGGGGGCGGAACCCGAATACATCACCGGCGCGCATCCCAAGGTGCTGGCCGTCACCGGCCCCCATCAATACGAGGCCGTGCTCGATGCCGTCCACCGCGCCGTGCCGCCCGCGCCCGATCCGTTCATCGACCTGCTGCCCGCCTCCGCCGTCTCGCTGACGCCGCGCCATTACAGCTATCTGAAGATCTCGGAAGGCTGCAATCACAAGTGCAAGTTCTGCATCATCCCCGACATGCGCGGCCGCCTTGTCAGCCGCCCCGCCCATGCCGTCATCCGCGAGGCGGAAAAGCTGGTGCAGAACGGTGTCAGGGAACTCCTGGTCATCAGCCAGGACACATCGGCCTACGGCGTCGACATCAAGCATGCCACCGCCAACGACCACCGCGCCCATATCACCGATCTGGCCCGTGACCTGGGGTCGCTCGGCGCCTGGGTGCGGCTGCATTACGTCTACCCCTACCCGCATGTGCGCGACCTGATCCCGCTGATGGCCGATCCGGCGTCAGGCGTGCTGCCCTACCTCGACATCCCGTTCCAGCACGCCCATCCCGATGTGCTGCGCCGCATGGCCAGGCCTGCGGCGGCGGCAAAGACTCTGGACGAAATCGCCGCATGGCGCGCCCAATGCCCCGACATCACCCTGCGCTCCACCTTCATCGTCGGCTACCCCGGCGAGACCGAGGATGAATTCCAGACGCTGCTCGACTGGCTGGACGAGGCACAGCTCGATCGCGTCGGCTGCTTTCAATACGAAAACGTGGCCGGCGCGCGGTCGAACGCCCTGCCCGACCATGTCCCTGACGAGGTCAAGCAGGACCGCTGGGACCGTTTCATGGAAAAGGCCCAAGCCATATCCGAGGCGAAACTGGCCGCCAAGGTAGGCCGCGTGATCGAGGCCATCGTGGACGATATCGACGAAGACGGCATCGCCACCTGCCGCACCTGGGCCGACGCGCCCGAGATCGACGGGAACCTTTTCATCGACGAAGGCACCTCGGCGCTGAACGTCGGCGACATCGTCAAGGTCGAGGTGGACGAGGCCGGCGAATACGACCTCTGGGGGCG
>JAJLKH010000123.1:0-10334 GCA_033839205.1 Rhodobacterales bacterium
CCATGTTGGTCTTGGTCATCGGGGGCTCCGTAAGGTTCGTGGTTGAAGTCGCCAAACTCCACCTCGACCATACACCTCGATGGCCACCCGGGATTACACCGTTGAAGGCGCAGAAATTACACCACGTGCGCGGACACTAACAGCAGAGATCGCCGCGAAGAGAGATATACCCGAAGACGTCGTGCTGAAGCTTCGGCAGGTTGAAGTGCTGCAGGGGCAAGGCACGGCGATCGCAGATGCGGTACGGCAGACCGGCGTGACGGTTCCACCCTCTTGCCGCTGGCGCAAGCAATAAGGCGGCATCAGCCGGGATCAATTCAAACGATGTAAGGAACCTGACGCAGAGAACCAGAGGCTCCGACGCGCCGTGTCGGCTTTGACGCTGGACAAGATGCTCCTGACCTGACCAAGGCCGCACGGGATAAGGGGCGAGCTAAAAACCACCCGGCGGATGGTTTTCAGCCCCGAACGCGCCAGCCCTTCTGATCCCTTCGCGCCGTCGCAGATGCATCGATCATGTGCGGCGGGCCCTCGGCATCCTGAACTCCTTTCCTTGGCACAGGCCCGTTACCGCAGCCTTGGCCAAGGCGTTTTCACCGATCCTCGCCACAAAGTTCAGGCGAGACAGACATGGCAAGGCGATAGCGAAGCTCGGCCAGCGGGATCCTGGTCAAAGGCAGGGCAACCGGTACGGTTACCTCCGCGCAATCATGCGACAGGCTGGCCAGAAATTGCGAAAGGGCCTGCAGCGATTGCCCAAGAAGGTCAATCGACTGCAATGCCTGACGGTCGGCAAGTTGGACATCCGCTTCGTCGGTTGGAAACACCGCCGTCTCAAGCTTGCGCAGCAGACGGTCGAGATCGTCCAATTCGGCTGCGACACGCCGAAGAAGAGTGCCGACCGGCATGCTGTCGGGGAGCGGTGTGGCGATCGTCGAACTGTCCTCTTCCGGGCCGATGAAGATCACAGCTTGCCCACCACCGCTTCGATGGCTTGTTTCATCTGGGGGGTGCTGAAGGGTTTTCGGATCATGTTGTTCATCCCGTAGCGCTGGCCGGTCTGCAACATCTCGGCCGTGGCGTTTCCCGTGACCATGATGAAGCCGATCCGTTGCGTCGCCCGCGTTTCTCGCAACCCTTTGAGCAACCCGAGGCCATCGAGCTTTGGCATGTTGTAATCGGCAATGACAAGGTGGCAGGGGCGGGCTGACAGCTTTTCCAGAGCCGACTGGCCATTATTCTCGACGCGGTAGTTGGTAATTCCGATCTCGTCGAGCGCATTGGTGATCAGCGCGCGGCTGACCGACATGTCATCGACGACCATGATCTGGAGCGACTGTTTCAGGCTCATGCTTTCCCTCTTTCGATTTCAGACCGCAGTGGCCTTCAGGTTTTTTGGTAGACTGTGATGCCGGCCGTTTCGAGTTCGGGGCAATCGGATTTCGGGATCCGCTCGGAATGGCCGATAAAAAGCATGCCGTGCCGACTCAGCAGCCCTGACAGCCGTCGCCAGACGCGCTGCTGTGTCGGGCGGTCGAAATAGATTGCGACGTTACGGCAGAAGATCACGTCGAAGGGCCCGGAAAAGGGAGGTTCGGCGATCAGGTTCAGGACGCCGAAGGTGATGAGATCCTTCACTTCGGGCGCAAGGGTGAAAGTCCCCTCGATACCATTTGGTCGGTGCACGACGTCTGCCGGTCGGAAGTAACGTTGGCTGATACCTGCGATTTCCTGTGCGTTATACTGGGCGCGGCGGGCCTTTTCGACGATGACGGGATCGATATCGGTAGCCAGGATCTTGAAGTTGCAGCGGCCAATGCCCGGATCGATCTTGAGGGCGGTCAGGGCAATGGAATAGGGTTCCTGTCCCGAGGAGCAGGCAGCGCTCCAGATACGCACCCTATCGCCGGCACGGGCACGCGCCACGAGCGCGGGCATGACCTGATCCAGCAGCAGGTCGAAATGATGTATCTCACGAAAGAAGCGCGTCACATTGGTGGTGAGAGCGGAAAGGAGCATAGGCAATTCCTGCGCTCCGCCCTCGCTTTCAAGAAGGGCGCGATAGGCGCCGAAACCCTGCAGGCCAAGCGTGCGCAAGCGTCGCGCCAGCCGCGACTGGACAAGCTGGCGTTTGCTAACGGGCAAGCTCAGGCCAAATTCACGCAGCGCAATGGCGGCAATGGCCTGGAAATCCGGCAAGGCCAATTCCTGCTCGGGCGGAGCGGGCTGGGAGGCTGGGAGGAAGGTCATGCCAGAGCATCCGCCGAAACGCGCACGATCTGGCGAAGGTCGATCAACTGCGCCATGTCCTGGCCGACCGAAATCAGGCCCTCGATCAGGCTTGTGTGCCGGCCCCGGCCAAGCTCGGGCGTGTCTTGCACATCATTGCGGTTGACGGCCAGGATCTCGGACACGGATTCAACAAGAAGGCCAAAACTCTGCCCCTGGACATCGGCAATGATTACCACATTTCGGGGCCCTGGCTCTGTCCTGCCAAGGCCGAAATGAACGGCCAGATCGTAGACGGGAATGACATTGCCGCGAAGGTTGACGACACCCAGAACATGCGCCTCGGCATGCGGCAGGCTGGTGACCGAAACCCAGCGTCGGATTTCACGGATCATCATGATATCAAGGCAATAGATCTGTCCGCTGACGGTAAAGGTCACACATTCGAGGACCGAGTTGCGGCTGGCGGCTGCTGTGTCATTCATGGCTGAGGCTCATTTCGCTTTTTGCTTGCGGCGCGGCTACGGCAAGGCGCCTGTCAACGCGGGAGAGGTGGTCAGTGTCGAGGATCAGGGCGATCTTGCCATTGCCCATGATCGTGGCGGCGGAGACACCGGGAATTGGCCCGTAATTGCCGCCAACTGCCTTGATCACGACCTGCCGCTGGTCATGCACGGCATCTACGCATAGGGCACAGCGGTTCTGATCCACCCCCTCGACCAGAATGAGAACCAGTTGTTCGGGTGGCGGTGGGCCATCGCGCAGGTCCAGTTTCTGACGGATATCAACGATCGGAACATATTCGCCGCGGATCGACAGAAGCCGCTGATCGCTGCCAAGGCCATGAATTTCCGATGGCTTTGGGCGCAGCGTCTCGACCACTGCGGTGATTGGAATGATCATGGTTTCGGCTGCGACCGAGACGACAATGCCATCCATCACCGCCAGCGTCAGCGGCAGGACGATGGTGAATGTCGTGCCGCGCCCAGGCGTCGATGCAATCGAAATTCTACCGCCAAGAGCCTGCACGGCGGTCTTGACCACATCCATGCCTACGCCCCTGCCGGACAATTTCGACACTTCGGCGCTGGTGGAAAAACCGGGCAGAAACAGAAGCTTGTCAATCTCGGGGTCGGAAAGCTCGGCCGTTTTCGGGATCAGGCCCTTGTGAATGGCGGTCTCGAGGATGCGGGTACGGTTCAGGCCTGCGCCGTCATCGGCAAGCTCGATGATCACGCTGCCCGACTTATGACTTGCAGATAGCAGGATCTCGCCCGTCTCGGGCTTGCAAGCCGCGCGGCGGGCCTCGGTCTTTTCCAATCCGTGATCAACGGCGTTGCGGATCATATGGGTCAGCGGATCCACGAGGCGTTCGATCACAGTCTTGTCGACTTCGGTGTTTTCGCCCCGCATGACCAGACGCACGGACTTGCCCGTGGCATCGCCAGCCTCGCGGGTAATCCGGGCCATCCGTTGGAACAGGGCCTTCACCGGTTGGGCCCTGATCGACATCACGCCTTCCTGCAATTCGCGTGAAAGGATCCGGTAATCGGCCATGGCGCCGTCCAGTTCGGTATCCGTCAGCAAACCCAGTTGATCGATGCGCTGGGCGATCATGGCATGATTGATGATCAGCTCTCCAACCGTGTTGATAAGGCGATCAACCTTTTCAAGTTCGACCCGCAGGGTCTGCGAGGCGGCAGCGGTTTCAGTCGTGGCTGCCGGCTTGTTTGGTTTGGCCGAAGGGGGGGATTCTGCCTGTGCAGGCGCTTCCGTTGAAAAAGCCGCAGGAGATGGAGCGGGATCAGGCTCGGCCAGCGGTGGCGCCGACGTTTCCATATCCAGATCGCAGATGCCCTCGACGAATTCGAAGACCTCATCGATCACGCTTCGCGGATCGGGCGCGGAAACTTCGATCCGAAATGTCAGAGTCGGCTGATCCGGGTCATAGCCCGCAAGGCTTGGCAGGGCATCTGTGACGATGTCGACGTCTATCGACGCCCTGTCGCGCAGCGCATCGATCAGCAACAGCGGATCATGTCCGTTGAGATAGAGCTTGGCATGCGGCCTGAACAGCAGGACCGTCTTCTCCTCCCCGGCGGGTGCAAGCTCGAATGCGGCAAAGTCAAGCGCCATCGGCTGGAAGTCGAAACTAGCCGTGCCTTCTTCAGGACTGACATAGGCATTGAGTTCGTCAAGAAGGGTTTGGCCGCGGGCCGCGTCAACCGTCTCGTCGCTGTGCGCCGCCTCAAGCAGATAGGCCAGATGGTCGGCGGCACGCAGCATGGTTTGCACCAACGGCGGTTCACTGTCGATCCGCCCGGCGCGCAGCGCATCGAGAACAGTTTCAAAACGATGCGCGAAGTGGACCAGATCGTCAAGTTTGAAGGCCCCTGCGCCCCCCTTGATCGAATGCACGGCACGGAAGACCGCGTTCACGGTATCCGTCTCGGCGGCACCCTGGTCGAGCAGTGTCAGACCTTCGAACAGCGCATCCATCAGGTCGCTGCATTCTTCGAAGAACAACGCGCGGATGTCGTCGGACTTAGACATGACCTGTCACCCGCCGAAGGACACTGACCAGCATGGCATCGTCGAAAGGCTTGACGATCCAGCCTGTTGCACCCAGATCGCGGGCTCGCCCCTTCAGCTCAGGAGAACTTTCGGTTGTCAGCACAAGGATCGGAACGGTTGAACTGCCCTCGCCGTTGCGCAGCCGCGAGATCACGCCAAAACCATCCAGATTGGGCATATTGATGTCGGTCACGACGACGTCGGGTTTTATTTCCCCAAATTTCTCAAGGCCTTGAAGTCCATCTTCAGCGCAGTGCACTTCAAAGCCTGCCTCTTCCAGCGCCTGTCGTAAAAGAGTACGAATCGTGCGTGAATCGTCGATGGCGAGAACGGTTGTCTTCACTTCAACCTCCGTTGGAAAAGAGCCGGGCCGGTAGACCGAAACCGGTCATCCGTTCCGCTAGTTCGGGTGTGTGATTGATCAGGCAGAGTTTTCGGCCATCAGCCCGCCATTGCCGTTCGGCAATCAGGATCAGCTCGATCAGCCGCCCTCCGAATGTGCTTACCCCGGCGACGTCAATTTCAGCGTCCGAACCTCGGTGTTGGCACAGAAAGGTGTTGAGTTGGCCAGGCGACTCCTTGCTTTGTCGGGCATCGAGCAGATGGCGTGGGATGGCAGTCATGCGTTGCTTGCTTTCTTTTCGGGGTGTCCACTCGCTTTGGACAAGAATACGGGGGCAGGTGTTAAAGAAGTCTTTTCGGCGGACCGGCGCTGTCTGGCCGATCCTGGATCAGAAAAGGGTGACATCAGGTGCGCGGGGTGCCGCTGCTATCCGTTCGCGCGGTTCTCCCGCCGATTTGACGAGGAGCATGCGCGCGGCGCCCGTGGTAGGTGTAAAGACGACCCTCCGCGCCATGGTTCCTCCCAGACTTTCTGCAATGCAGGGAATGCCTTCATCGGCCAGGAACGCGCGGGCAAACTCTGCGTTCTTGCGCCCGATATCACTGGCATAAGTAGAAACCGACGCACCGCCAAAGGCCTTGCAGGCCAGCATCTCGCGCGAAGCCCCCGAGCGCAGGAGCCGGTTGATCAGCATCTCCATCGCGTAAGCGCCATATTTGATCGCGTTGCTGCCATCGCCTTCGGCAAGAAGAAAATGGTTCATTCCTCCAACGCCCGCGCGCTGGTCCCACATGCAGACTGCAACACAGGAGCCAAGCAGTGTCGAAAGCACGACACCCGGATCGTCAGAGACTTTGATTTCACCCTGAATGACAGGGACCGTTCGCGGCGCTGCCTTTCCATCGGCTGCCAGAGAAGAAGCGGTGAGACGGGTCATCTTTGTGCCTCTGCCAAAAGGGTGGGGCCCAGATCGCGCAAGGCAACTTGCTGCGTCGCCCCCCCATTCGCCCATGCTGCCCCGGGCATGCCGTAGACGACCGAACTGGCCTCATCTTGCGCAAGGGTTTGCGCTCCGGCCCGACGCAAGGCCAAAAGCCCTTCGGCCCCGTCACGCCCCATACCCGTCATCACCGCAGCCACGATACGAGGGGCGAAGGGAACGGCCGAAAGGAATATGCGGTCAATCGACGGGCGATGCCCGCTCATCGCAGGTTCATGGCTTGCGGTCAGCACGGGGCGGTAACTCGGCGCGAGGACGACATGGTGCGACAGGCCCGCAACGATACAGACCATGCCGCTTCCAAGCTCCAGATCGGGTTCAAAGCTTAGCACCTTGGCCGCGCATCCCCGGGAAAGCGTGCTAGCGAGATTGCGACCAAAGCCCTCGGATATGTGCTGTACGATGACCGTTGGCGGACAATCGGAGCCAAAGTGACCAAGCACGGTTCTGAGGGCGTCAATTCCCCCGGTCGAGGCGCCGATCAGAACCAGCCTGCGATAGCGCCTTTTCGAAGCGATGGCGCGTAGTTCCGGCGCCGGGGCAACGCTGTGGCGCGCCCGCAGCACGGAACGGATCTGATCGACAACCATCTGCGGGTTGCCATCTATTGGCAGGCTGAAGAGCCCGCTTGTCCGAAGCGACGGACGTTGCTCGCGCTGATGCGCTGGCATCGAACGTTCAAAACTGAGCCACCTGACATCGAATTCGCGGAAGAGCGTGACCATCAGGTCGAATTCCGGAAGACGCGCGAGACGCGCAGAAATCAGGACCAGTTGCGGTGGGTCGCGTTCGACCAGGGAGAACAACTCCATCAGTCCCGGGGCATGAGCAACGATTTTCACATCTGCTTCGGCCTGGAGGATCGCAACACAACGATCCCAGTCCCGGATATCCTCGGTGGCGACAATGGTTTTTACGACTTGCACGTGCACTGATCTTGATCCTGCTTGGCTTTACGACTGAAGGCGCGTCAAAAGTCGATCCACTCTTTTTCCGTTGACGTGCTGCCCCCGGCCCGACCCGTGCCGCCAATGGCCATGGCCATGGGTTTTGGTGCAGGCGTGAAGCGCGGGTTCTGGGTCTTCTGGAACTGCACCACGGCTTGGCCACCGCCCTGTCTTGCCGATGCGAACTCCACGACCTCGGCGGCGGGGGCATCTATGGTGGCAAAACGGCTGACCAGGTCTTGCAGCCGTTCCGCATCACGCTTCAGCACGTGGCTCGCGGCCGTTGCCTCCTCGACCATGGCCGCGTTCTGCTGCGTCACCTGATCCAACTGGTTCACGCCGATGTTGATTTCGCCCAGACCGATGGCCTGTTCGGAAGACCCCTTGGCAATACCGCGGATCAGGTCGGAGATATGGGTGACGCGCTGCACGATATTGGCAAGCGCCTTGCCGGCACCACCAACCAGATCGACGCCATGCTCAACCTGCTTTGCGCTTCCGCTGATCAGGGCCTTGATCTCTTTCGCAGCTTCCGAAGACCGCTGGGCCAGCGCCCGAACCTCCGAGGCGACCACCGCAAAGCCCTTGCCGGCCTCACCCGCCCGGGCTGCTTCCACACCGGCATTCAGGGCAAGAAGATTTGTCTGGAAGGCGATGTCATCGATGACGCCAATGATCTGCGAGATATGTTCCGAAGATTTTTCGATCTCAGTCATGGCGGCGATCGCATCGCCCACGATCTTGCCGCTTTGCTCGGCCTCGGCCTGCGCTTCAAGGACGATCGTCTCGACAGACCTTGCACCATCGGCGGCCGATTTCACGCTTGCCGTCAATTCGTCCAGTGCGGCGGCCGTTTCCTCAAGAGTGGCGGCCTGGTTTTCGGTCCGGTTTGACAAATCGTCCGACGCCTGGCTGATCTCAACCGCGCCATGACTTATGCTTCCGGCAGCGTTTTTCACTTCGGAAATAGCCTCGCTGAGAATGCGCAGGGTTTCGTTGAAGGCCTCGCGCAACCCTTCATATTGCGGATCGAACGCAGAGTTGATCGGGCGCGACATGTCGCCTTGTGCCAACCTGGCGAGGCCCCGGCCAAGCTCGTCGATCACAATCTGCTGCCGTGCTTGTCCCTGTTTGCGCGTCTCCTCCTGCTCAGCGGCAATTTCCAGTTTGGTCCGGAAATCCACGAGGCGGCGGCCGATATCGCCGATCTCGTCATTGCGGCGGCTTTCGGTAACATCCACGGTGTAATCTCCATTGGCGATCTGGGTCATCTGGTTGCCAAGACGATCCAGTGAAAACGTGATGGTCCTGATCACGAGCCAGGCGAGAATGCTGGTGATACCGGCGGCAATCACCGCGAGAAAGGCGGCTTCGTTTCGCAATTTGCTGACATAGGCCAGAACGGCCGAGCTTGGTTCTTCGGCAACGACCGCATAGGTCGTCTGGCCAATTTGCACAGGCATGGAGAAGGCAGTCACATGGACGGCGGACAAACCCGGCACATCGGAGAGTGACGCAGTTTCACCGCGCAGCGCCAAGGCAACATGCTCGGGAAGGGATGATTGTCTTCCTTCATCGACGGGTACTTTGCTGCCGTTGACCAGGATTTTCCCATCGGGATCGACCAGAAATTTATTCAAGGGGATGTTGCCGGTTGCGGCATCCGCAAGCAGCCCGGCCAGGCTCGTCACGTCTACTTCCGCAACCAGTATGCCAGCCAGATCGCCATTCGGGCGGTTGATCCGAGAGGCCGCAAAGGCAAGCACCTTTCCGCCGCTCGGTCCGTAAGAGGTGAAGCGTGAGATATGCGCGCCGTCCCCCGGCGTGCGGAGGGCCAGATTGACGACCTCGCCCATCCCGCTGCCGGCCAGGCTACCGGTCGCGGCGTTTTCGAAGCCTTCTTCCATGGTGACGGAATAAAGTACGTTGCCATCCGGATCGATCAGCGCGATGTCGTGAAAGCCATTGATTTCGCTTAGATTTCGGTAATATGAGTGTGATCTTTGAAACTGCATCCCATAGGCATCTTCCGCGATCGCAGGCACTTTGCCATCAGGGCCATAAGCCTCACGCAGGCGGGCACGGCCGATCGGGTCAAGGTGGCGCCAGATGGTGGCGTATTCGGTGACCGATTGCAGAGTTGCGGGGCTTGTCGCTATGGTGCGCAGGTTCGCCTCAACCGCTTCGAAACGCTCTTTCAAGCTTTCGGCGCGGCCAGTGGCCAAGATTTCCAGACTGACTTCTGCCTGTGTGATCGCCGCATCGCGGCTGCCCATGAAGGTAATGACAGATAGCGAAGCCGAGACCGCAAGTATCACGATGGCGACAAAGGCGGGAAGCCTGAACGAAAGCTTGTTGAAGCGGGATATTTTCATCATCTGCCCCTTGGGTACTGGCCCATGCGTTGAAATAGCTTTCGTGTTCTCGCATCGCCGTTCCTAAGGTTCGGTTAAAGTCTCCCATGCCGAAGTGGACAATTCTCGGGCCGGGCCAAAGTGACCGCAGGACCAAACTGGCCTCAATGCAGGACTGGACATTGTGCGGCAAGTGACCGGCTACACCATGTTCCTGCGCGGTCCGACAATCCACCGATTGCGATTTAAGTCATGAAATATCAGGCGCTTGTGAAGCTATCGGCATGATGGCCATTTGATGCATGGCACCGATGGCCTGAATATATCTGCTGCGCAGAGACCCTGGGCCACATCGCGTCGGGAGAGTCCTTACGCCAAATAGTAGTGAAAATTGCCACTAAGACGCCGAGCCTAATTTTTGCCCGAGCCTTCAGGAACGTTGTTCAGCGACGGCCAGGATCCGTCCGCTGGACAACGACCCATCGGGAAAATCGTCCAACCGAATAGCCAGCAGTTCTGACGCTCTCAAGCCTTCGGCATAGGCCAGAGGCTGCATGGCGCGGTCCCGTATTGCGCCCGGCGGGTTGCGGTTCGGCGCGGCAAGCAGGGTGCGTACTTCTTGGAAAGATAGTCGATCAACTTGGCGTCTCTTCGCTTGGCAGGCATGGCCCGGATCATTATCGCCTGCTCAAGGCAGGCCGAGTGGCGATGTTCGACGAGACGGAAAAACGATTTGATCGCCGCCAGTCGCGCATTGCGGGAACGAACGGAATTGGCACGTCCTTCTTCGATATGTTCGCGGAACGCGCTGATCGTCTGAATGTCGATGTCTTCGATGAAAAGGTCCGATGGTGTTCGCTTGAGCCGTCCGGCGACAAGCCGCAAAA
>JAJLKH010000124.1:0-31963 GCA_033839205.1 Rhodobacterales bacterium
CAGCACCTCGCCGGCATGAAGGACAGCAAGATCATCGTCGCCATCAACAAGGACGAAGAGGCCCCGATCTTCCAGGTCGCAGATTACGGCCTGGTCGCAGACCTCTTCACCGCAGTGCCCGAACTGATCGAAAAGATCTGATCCCTCTCCCTTGCCTTTGGGCGCGTCGAAAAGGACGACCATGCGGTCGATCGCGGCTGACCGGGCCTTGAGCAGGGCATGTGCCCATTGGTGAAAGATCATTGGACGAACCCCGAACCGGCCTGGCAGTTGCTTGCCCGTCCCCCCGGGGCGTCCAACGCCAGCTTCACCTTGAGTTTGGGCGCGTGCAGCTTGCGTTCCGGCTATCTGATCTGCGTCGCATTGAAGATCGGCCAGCAGCAATTCGTGGCTTAAGGCAGTGTCCAACGCGCGCGGGCCGGGCTGGGTGTCCTGAAAATATTTTCAGATGAAGGATTGAACGGCATTTCGCCCATTCCGATATCACGCTGTGCAGCTTCGGGTGATGGCGACAGTCGGGACATGGGACCGCGCCGGAATGCCCGCCAAAAGGATGGTGCGCGCGCCCGTGATCGTCCGGGTGTGAAGGTTTGAAAGCGTTTCGCGTCGTTGGGCGTCCAACGGGTTGCGATGATTGCCGGGTCGGTTTGCCTGTGTGCGGCCGTATCCACCGCAGCGCGACCTGACACCGATGGCACGATAGGCGGTTCAACAGTCCTTCATCTCTGAATCCGTGATCGGGCAAGGCGCCCGTCATCATCGGTTCAACGTCTTCCTCATCTAACCAACCTTCAACGAGCTGACCGGGCGCGGTCGCTCTGCATGTTCACAGGGACCGAAAATGCCATACCTCACTGCCATCATCACAAGCCTGATCAGCCTTGGCGCCATCAGCGCGATCTACGGGTGCAGAAGGTTCTCCCGACCGGGAAGCTGGATGCGTGGAGAGCTGATAGACATGATCCTCATCTCGCTTCTGGCGGGGTTCTTTCCCCTGGCGTTGACGGCCAGCGTCATGGGAATCTGGGGAACCTTGGATGATCTTTCGACCGGGTTCAGCTTGCCTGCGCTGCAGTCGGCCGGGTTGGATGTTCTGGGCCTTGTCTGCGTTCTTCTGACGCTTGTGATCTTTGTCGCGGCAGCAAGAACGACGACACGGGAATCCAGCCTTGATGCGAAAGCCGGGATAAGCCTGGATCCGAACCAGGTGCCGATCGGCTGAGCAACCCTTACGGCAATCGATATGCCGCCGCCGGGCTTGCCCGGCGCGTGCGGCGGCGCGCACCACCATGGCGCGGCATGAGGGGCGGTTTTTACCGCCACTTGGCCGCGCTTTTTCTCGTGTACCGGGGGGTGCGCCGGTCAAACCCCGTGCCTCAGGGGGCGACGCATTCCTGAAACAAATACGCCCGGAAAAAATCCGACAGTTTTTATCGGAAAAGGTTGCGCTCCCTGTCAGATGTTGTATCTGACAGAAATAATCAACTTTAGTCCGTATGGGAGGCCCCAAATGAAGAAAAGAACGTCACTTCTTGCACTGCTGGTCGCGACCACGGCCGGTGCTGCTTATGCCGAGGGCGAACTGAACCTCTACTCGTCGCGGCATTATGATACCGACGAACGGCTTTACTCGGATTTCACCGAAGCCACGGGCATCAAGATCAATCGCATCGAAGGCAACGCGGATGAGCTGATCGCGCGCATGCAGGCCGAGGGGGCGAACTCTCCGGTCGATGTGTTCCTGACCGTGGATACCGTTCGCATGGCCCGCGCCAAGGAACTGGATCTGTTGCAGCCGGTTGAAAGCGACATCCTCGAAGCGCGCATTCCCGGTTATCTTCAGGACGATGACAACCAGTGGTTCGCCTTTTCGCAGCGCGCGCGGATCCTGTTCTATGACAAGACCGAAGTCACCAACCCGCCGCTGACCTATCAGGACCTGGCCAAGCCTGAATACGCCGGAAAGGTCTGCATTCGGTCCTCGTCGAACGTTTATACGCAGAACATCACGGCGGCCCTGGTGGCGCATCTTGGCGAAGAGGCCGTTGCCGAATGGGCCAAGGCGGTGGTTGCGAATTTCGCACGCGACCCGCAGGGGGGTGATACGGACCAGCTGCGCGGTATCGCGTCAGGCGAGTGTGATATCGCCATGTCGAACACCTATTACTATGCCCGCGCGCTGCGCAAAGGCGACAGCGCCATGAGTGCCGAGGATCTGGCGAATATCGGCTGGGTCTTCCCGAACCAGAACGACATCGGCGCCCATATGAACATCTCGGGCGGGGGTGTCGCCAAGAACGCGCCGAACCGCGAGAATGCGATCAAGTTCCTTGAATACCTCGCCTCGGATCAGGCGCAGGATTATTTCTCGTCCGGGAATGACGAATATCCGGCTGTGCCGGGGGTTGGGCTTGCCCCATCGGTGGCGGCGCTGGGGATCTTTCGGCCAGATGTGATCGACCTGTCGGACATCGCTGACAATATTGCCGCGGCACAGCGGGTCCTGAACGAATCCGGCTGGAAATAAGCCTGCCGCATCCTTTGCAGGAACAGGAAGGGCACCCTGCGGGGTGCCCTTTTAATCATCGCGATACGGGTGTCACGCGGGCGCCGGTGCCTCTGCCGTCTTGCGCGGCTGTCGCCAGGCGTCCATTTGCGCCAGAAGCAGCAGCACCGGCAAAAGGCCGATGGCGGCGATCATCAGGCTGGGCACCGCCGCCGCCTCAAGACGCTCGTCCGATGCAAGGCGGAAGGCGTGCACCGCCAATGTGTCGTGGTTGAACGGTCTGAGGATCAGGGTTGCCGGCAGTTCCTTGACCGTGTCGACAAAGACGATCAGCAGCGCCGTCAGCAACCCCGGACGCAGCAGCGGCAGATGCACGGCGCGCACGGTGCCCCATGCCGTGCGGCCCAGCACCCGCGCGGCGGCGTCCATGTTCGGTGTCACAGCCGCCAATCCGCTGTCATAGGCGCCGATGGCCGCCGCCAGGAACCGGATCATGTAGGCCGCGATCATCAGCCAGATCGACCCGGTGATCAGCAGCCCTGTCGATATATCGAAGGCCTCGCGCATCTGCGCGTCCAGCCAGTTGTCGAATGTGGCAAAGGGCACAAGCAGGCCGACCGCGATGACCCCGCCGGGCACCGCATAGCCCAGCCGCGCGATGAATAACGCCACCAACGCGCTGCGGTGACGCGACAGGCGGGAATGCGTGCTGAGCAGGATGGCCGCCGCCACTGTCACCAGGGCGGCAATCAAGGCCAGCTTCAGCGTGTTCTGAATGAAGCCCAGGTAGCGCGGGCTGAAAATGTCCTGTTCCGCGCGCAAGCCCATCAGCAAAAGCGCAACCGCCGGCAGAACAGCGCCCAACAGCACCGGCAAGACGCAGGCCATCTGGGCCGCCAAGGCCCGACCGCCCGTCAAGCGGAAGCGGACGAAGGGTTCATGCCGCCCCTTGGTCGCATAGCTGGCACGACCACGGTTGAAATGTTCCAGCCCTGCCACCAGAAGGGCAAATGCCAGCAGCCCCAATGACAATTGCGCCGCGGCCCCCCTGTCGGCCATGCCGATCCAGCTTGTGTAGATCCCCGTCGCCAGGGTGCGCACGCTGAAATGGGCCACCGTGCCGAAATCCGCGATGGTCTCCATTATCACCAGCAGCGCGCCTGCCGCGATGGCCGGTCGCGCGATGGGCAGGCAGACCCGAAAGAACGCAGCAGCCGGAGACGCGCCCAGCGAGCGCGCCGAATAAAAGGGGGCCGCCGCCTGCATGCGAAAGGCCGCGCGCGCCAGAAGATAGACATAAGGATAAAGCACCAGCGTCAACATCAGGGCCGCCCCGCCCAGCGAGCGGATCTCGGGGAACCAGTAGTCGCGGGGTCCCCAGCCCATCACATCGCGCAGTGTCGATTGAACGATCCCCGGATGATCCAGAATATCGGTATAGGCATAGGCCAGCACATAGGCCGGAAAGGCAAAGGGCAGGACAAGCGCCCCTTCCAACAGCCTGCGAAACCGGAATTCGCAGGTCACCACCAGCCATGCGGTGATCACGCCGATCACGACGCTGCCACCGGCGACCAGCGCCACAAGGGCAAACGTGTTCAGGGCATATTCCAGAAGCACCGTGTCGGCCAGTTGGCGCAGCGTCTCGACATCCCCAAGCACCGCCGCAATCAATACACCGGCCAAGGGCAGCAGGGAAATACCCGCAAGAGCCATTGCGAGGGTTGCGATGATCCGCCTGTCCATGCCCATGTCAGCCTGCCTTCCGCATCGGGTATTGCGCCACGCGCCCGACCATAGGGGAAATCGGCGCCGGGGTGTAGACCTGATTGTTTTAGTAGGGAATGTGGTGCGCCGCGTCAGTGACCCGCGGCATGGTTGCCGCGGGTTCCTCTAGGACCGCTTTTGAAACAATGCCTGACGGCTGGAACACGCGACCAGATGCGCCTTGCGGGATCGCGCCGCTACAGGAACCGGGTCAGCACAAGGCCGGTCAAACCGATATGCGCCAGCGTGATCAGCACAGATGCGCCATGCAGCCACTTGAACATTGTCCTCGCCCCCGTATCGGTGGCGTTGTTGATGGCGGGCATCAAGAATTGCCGTGTGGGTACGGTCGTGCCTGCGATCAGGGCCAGGGCCAGTGCCGACAAACCGTCATGGGGCCAGACAAGGAGCGCGGCGACTGCCGCGGTCGCCATCACGAACAGGTAGAAATGCGGGAAGGCGCGGCGAATGGTCCGGCCGGCCACGTCGGCGGGCAAGGCGGTGAACAGGAACGCGGCAAACCCGAAGGAATAAAGAACCATGCCCCCGAACAGAAGGGCCGTGGCCAGAAGCGCAAGGGCGGTCATGCTGTCACCTCGGGTTTGCGGGCCAATCCCATGTAAAGGATCGCGGTCAGCGGAAGGGGGCCGAACGTGAGGTCCAGACGCCTGTTGATGCCACGGGGTCCAAGCCCGGTGAACCGTCCCGGTTGCAGCCCCGCAGTCTGCATCGCAAGGCGTAGTTCCGCCGGCTTGATGAACATGGCCGGATCATGCGTGCCCTTTGGCAAAAGGCGAAGAATATCCTCGGCCACCGTGATGGTCGCCAATCGCGCCAGAAGGTTGCGGTTGATCGTGTCGAACAGGAACAGGCCGCCGGGGCGAAGCGTGCGCGCAACCTCTGACAGGACCATGGGCAGATCCCGCACATGTTCCAGAACGTCAACGCAGACTACGGCGTCGAAACCGGCATCCGCGTAGGGCAGGGCCTCTCCCACGCCGACATCGTAGCGGATGCTGCGCCCGGTCCGGGCGGCATGGGCGCGCGCGGCGGCAATGGCCCCGGCGGCGGGGTCGATGCCTGTCACCCTGGCGCCGCGATCGTCCAGTGCCTCGGCCATGAACCCGCCTGCGCAGCCCAGGTCGAGCACATCGCGCCCGGTCCAGTCGATCTGCCGATCCATCCATGACAGCCGACCAGGCACCAGGTTCTTCAACGTGCGCACCCAGCGGATGTCATCCGACCACCAGTGATCGGCTACCTTGTCATAAATTGTCAGATCGTTGCGCACCGGTTGTCCTTCGTATCAAGGCAGGCAAGACATAAGGCACCGCGGCGCGGTACCGTGTGAAACGCGCGCCATAGCGCGCGGCAAATCGGCGTTCCTTCAGGCGCGGGGCCAGCAGGCAATAGGCGGTATAGCTGACCGCCAGCATCAGCTGGTCCGGCGTCCAGACAGGCACGGTCCAGAGGGTCAGCGCGAAGGCCACGTAGATCGGCTGCCGGATCACACGAAACAGGCCCAAGGTCGGCATATCCGGAAAGCGCGGCCTGATCCGCGCCATCAGGGACATCCAGCCCAATGCGCCCGATTGAACCTCGGCGCCGGCGTCAAAGCTGGCTTTCATCAACAGAATCCAGGACAGCGCATAAGCCGTGACAATCGCCCAGAAGGTCAGGCCCTCGGCGCGCCACCAGATGATCCCGGACGGCGTCCAGAGGGTAAAAAGCGCCAGCAACTGCACCGAGGCGATCAGCGCGAATGTGGTGGTGGTCAAGGTCGCGCCATGCGGGCCCGGGATCAGCCGTGCCAAGAGCCTGACCCCGCGTCCGGTCAGCAAGGCCGAATGCGCCAGCGGGAATTGCAGGATCAGAGCGGCATTCACCAGCCATGCCCAGGGCTGCGGCACCCGCCCCAGGCTTTCGCTCATGCCGTGGAACATCGCGATCACCATGGCCAGCACACCGGCGGCGAAGACCAGATGCGTCACTACGCCAAGACCGAGCGCCAGGGCGATGCGCCCCCGCCCCGGCGGGGGGCGCAAGGCCGCCTTGATCAGGGTCAGCAACCCCGCCACGCGCGGATCAGAGAACATCGGCGCCATCCAGGATGTTCTGCGCGATCGCGCGGCCGCTGTGCCATGCGTCTTCCGCGCGCGCGCCCAGGCACCAATCACCACCAACGAAAAGCGATCGCGCGTCATCGCGCAAGAATGGCTGTCCCAGCGCAGTGCTGGCTTGCGCATAGCGCCAGCGGTGCACCCGGGCATGCAAGGCGTGGCTCGGGTCTGCCCCAAGCACCTCTGCCAGAGAGCGCAACATCGGCGCGGTCATGTCCTCTGTGCTGGACTCGAGCCTGGCGCGGGAAAAGGCCGGGCCAGCCTGGGCCACCCAGGTCACCGCCGTTTCCGCCCGGCCCGGTTTCGCGCTGTCCTGTGCGATCCATGCAAGGTCATGGCCCGGGTCCCGCCGCTGCACGAAAGGGCGCGCGCTCTTGGGTGGAAACGCGGCCATCAAGGTCAGACAAGGCGCCATCGTCACGCGGGCAAGATGCTGGGCAAAGGGATGATCTGGGCCAAGCAGCCGTGCCGCCTGCGGCGCGGGTATGGTCAGGATGACGCGCCTTGCCCGCAATTCGCCTGCCGGTGTCATCAGGTGCCAGACCCCGTCCCGCAGCGTCATCGCGCTGACCTCGGTCTGCTGCGCGACGTTCAGACCTGCGGCCATCGCGCGCGGCACGGACGACATGCCCGGCACGCCGACATGCCGGCTATGATCCGTCCCGTCAGGCCATGTGCAAGACCCGGCCGCGGCAAGCGCCTGCGCAAAGGCAGCATCACGCGGGCGCATGTACTGTGCCCCGTGGTCAAAGGTCAGATCGCCCGTCGGCAAGGAAACCCGGCGCGTCGCCATCCGCCCGCCGATGCCGCGCCCCTTGTCCAGCACGCGGACCGTTACCCCGGCTTCCGCAAGGGCGCGGGCGCAGGATATCCCGGCCATTCCGCTGCCGATGATGATGGTCTGATCCATGGCCGCACTGTTCCATCCGTTCGGGGGGGCACAGGTATGGCGCCACGCGCTGCCGTCAATCGTTTCGACAGAATGTCGCGCAGTCCTGGCGGCGAGACAAAGGCACCCGCGCGGGGAACGACGACTGATCCGGGGCATCTGACCCCGCGCGGAATGGCCGTGATGGATATTGCAGGGGCCAAGTCGCCATTCATGGCTTGACGGGAATTCCCGTGATCAGGCCTAGTTCCATAGGCCGATGCGCGGCGGGCAAGGTCATGATCGACGGCGAGAATAACCCGGAAAACACCGCGACACGGCCTGCCGGACGAAAAAATTGCTGAACCAAAGGAAATATAAATGATTTACGACCATCGTACTTATGTCTGCCGCCCTGGTACGATCAAGAAGCACTTGGCGCTCTATGCTGCGCATGGCTATGCCGCGCAGTTGCGCATCCTGGGCAAGCCGCTGATGTTTGCGCAGACTGAAACGGGCGACGTCAATTCATTTGTCCACATCTGGACCTATCGCGACGCGGCCGACCGCGAAGCCCGTCGCGCGGAACTGGCGGCAGATCCCGCATGGCAGGCCTATCTGGCCAAAAGCGCCGAGGCTGGATACCTTGTGAGCCAGACCAACAAGATCATGCTGCCTGCGCCGTTCTTCACTGATTGAGACGGTCGCGTGGCACCTGCGAATGGTGGCGAAAAATCCTTTGCCCCTCGGGACTGACCTCAACCGCAATTGATGGCACGCAGCGCATGTTGACCGCGAGGCATGGGCCGCGCCGCCCGACCGTCGCGGATAGCACAAGCCAGGAGATCGCGATGTAATTGATCCAGGTCAGATCATTCCGTCCCTGATCGCCATATCCCGTAGGCAGGGTTCACGCATCAAGGTGCGTGTGGGCGCTTGTGATAAGACCAGAGGCGCCGATAGGGTCGAAGGGCGGTCTTGCAACTGGTCGACACCTGGCCGTGTCGTGCAGGCGCGTGGGGCAGGCGCAAGGATGTCGTCTGGCAGTTGATGCCAAGGGCCGCGCCCAGATGGCCCCTTCGAAGGGATACGAACCGCATGCAAGACGATAGCGACCGTTTCAAAACAGTCATCCTGCTGCTGGCACTGGCGGGGCTTGTTCTGGGGCTTGCGCTCTGGGTCGCGGGTCTGGCCGACATGGCTGACCTTGTCTGGATCGCCGGTGTTCTTCCCGCCCTTGTCGCGCTGATCGTCGAGATCCTGCGCAGCATCGGACGCGGCGAGGTCGGTCTGGATATCGTGGCAGCCCTGTCGATGACGGCGGCACTGGTCTTTGGCGAGACGCTGGCGGCGGCGGTCGTCGCGGTGATGTATTCGGGCGGCACCTTTCTGGAAAGCTTTGCCGAAGGCCGTGCCCGACGCGAGATGCATGCGCTTCTGTCCCGCGTGCCACGGATGGCGACCCGGCACCTGAATGGCGGCCTCGAGGATGTGCCCCTTGACGAGATTGCACCGGGGGACCGTTTGCTGATCCGCCAGGGCGACGTGGTGCCCGTGGATGGAACGGTGGCTTCGGCCACGGCCTTTCTGGATACATCGGCCCTGACCGGCGAGTCGCTGCCCGTGCGCCTGTCGCAGGGGGCGGCCGCCATGAGCGGGTCGACCAATGCCGGTGAAGCCTTTGACCTGGTGGCGACCCATGTCGCCAGGGACAGCACCTATGCCGGCATCGTCCGCCTGGTCGAGGAAGCGCAGCGATCCAAGGCGCCGATGTCCCGTCTGGCCGATCGCTGGTCGCTTGGTTTTCTGGCCGTGACCGTCATCATCGCCTTTGCGGCCTGGTGGTTTACCGGCGATCCCATCCGGGCGGTTGCGGTGCTGGTCGTGGCGACACCCTGTCCGCTGATCCTGGCTGTGCCGGTGGCGCTGGTGGCGGGGCTTTCGCGCGCGGCGCATTTCGGTGTGCTGATCAAGGGGGCAGGGCCCCTTGAGCGCATGGCGCATATCCGCACGCTGATCCTGGACAAGACCGGCACGCTGACGGACGGGCGCCCGCAGATCGTGTCGATCGACAGTCACGGACCCTTGGCCGAGGACGAGATCCTGCGCTTTGCCGCAGCGCTCGATCAGGCCTCCAAGCACCCGGTCGCGCAGGCCATCGTGGCGGCGGCAAGGGCGCGTGGGCTGGATTTGCCCGCGCCATCCGATGTGGCCGAAATCCCGGGCGAGGGGGTGGTCGGCCATGTCGCAAATCACTCCGTGATCGTGGGGGGCGAGGATTTCGTCGCGCAACGCGTAGGCGAGGCATCCGACGACAACATGCGCCTTGCGGCGGGGGCGGTGCTTGTCGCCGTGGCCGTGGACGGCCGCATGGCCGGGCATCTGGTGATGGCCGACCCCCTGCGCGACGGCACGGCGGACATGCTGGCCGGTCTGCGCCGCGAAGGGATCGCGCGCATCCTTCTGGCGACGGGCGACCGCGCCGCCGTGGCCGAACGCGTGACAGAGGGGCTTGGCCTTGACGGCTTGCGCGCGGGGCTGACGCCCGATCAGAAGGTGCTGCTGGTCCTGACCGAACGCAAGAACGGACCGGTGATGATGGTAGGCGACGGGGTGAACGACGCGCCCGCGCTGGCTGCGGCGGATGTGGGCGTGGCCATGGGGGCGCGCGGTGCCGCCGCCTCGGCCGAGGCGGCGGATGTCGTGCTTCTGGTGGACCGGGTCGATCGGCTTGGGCCGGGGATCGAGATCGCCCGCCGCGCCCGCCGCATTGCCGTCGAAAGCGTTGTCGTGGGCATCGGTCTGTCGGTCCTGGGGATGATCGCCGCCGCCTATGGCTATCTGACGCCTGTGCAGGGCGCATTGCTTCAGGAAGTGATCGACGTGGCGGTGATCCTGAACGCGCTGCGCGCCCTCAGGATCGACCCGTCCGAACCCACGCCGCCGCGTTCGCAGGTCCCGTCATCCGGGGAATCCGAAATCATCGAAGGGAACATGTCATGAGCCGTCTTTCGCATGCCGAGATCCATATCGTCCATCGCATCGGCTGGCTGCGCGCCGCCGTTCTGGGCGCCAACGATGGTCTTGTCTCGACCGCCAGCCTCGTGGTTGGCGTTGCGGCTGCAGGGTCGGGGCGACCTGACATCATGATCGCGGGGCTTGCCGGTCTTGTCGCGGGCGCGATGTCGATGGCGGCAGGTGAATATGTGTCGGTCAGTTCGCAGACCGATGCCGAACAGGCCGACATAGCCCGAGAGACGAAAGAGTTGCAGGAAACGCCCGAGGCCGAGTTGGCCGAACTGACAAAGATCTACGTGGCGCGTGGTCTGGACAAGGATCTGGCGCGTCAGGTGGCGGTCCAACTGACGCAAAAGGATGCACTTGGCGCACATGTCCGCGATGAACTGGGCATCTCGGAAACCGTGACCGCGCATCCGGTGCAGGCCGCGCTCGTGTCCGCCGCGACCTTTGCGGTCGGTGCGGTGGTGCCGCTGATCATTGCATGGCTTGCGCCTGCATCGCAGATCACGCCTGTCGTCGCACTGACCACGCTGGTCGCGCTTGCCGTGCTGGGCGGTTTGGGCGCCAGGGCGGGCGGTGCCGACATCCTGAAAGGGGCTGGCCGTGTGACCTTCTGGGGCGCGCTGGCCATGGCGGCCACGGCCTTGGTGGGCATGATTTTCGGCGTAACCACAGGGTAGGGGCCCCTTCGGTGCCGCCCCGGCCATGATCCGCTTGCCCGGTGCGTCAGCCCTCAGACCTGCCCGCCTTGTGATTTCAGCCACTTGATCACCGAGGCCTGCTTGCCGCGCATATGCGCCAGCAGCGTCCGGGCCAGGTTCTTGCCGTCGCGCCGGGCCAGGTAGTCCATGATCTGCTCGTGTTCCTCGACGGCTGCCGCCCAGCGTTCATCGGACATGTTCGCAAGGTAGCGCGCCCGTTGCATGCGCAGCGACAAGGCCTGGCAAGACGCGGTCAGCGTATCGTTGCGCGCCGCCTTGAGGATGGCGCGATGGATCTTCTGATTGACGCTGAAATAAGCCTCGAGGTCGCGCGCCTCGTAGCTCTTGATCATCTGGGCGTGCAGGGCCCGCACGGCTTCGATCTCGTCGTCGGTAATGTTCTGGCAGGCCAGTTCGCCTGACAGCGCCTCGAGCACGCCGAGGATGGGAAACACCTCTTCGACCTCGCTGATCGTCAGGGGCGCGACCCACGCCCCGCGGTTCGGCTCCAGCCGGACCAGCCCGTCCGAGGCCACAACTTTCAGCGCCTCGCGCATCGGCGTGCGCGACACACCGAATTGCGCGCAAAGATCCTTTTCAGGCACCTTGGATCCCGGTTGCAATTCGCCGGTGATGATCAGCATCTGCAAGCGATCGACCAATTCCTCGTGCAGGGATTTGCGTGGGATCGTGCGGATGGCGCTGTTCTCGGTCATTTTCTGTCACTCAATGCTTTTTCAAGGCCAATTCTAGAAGCCGGGCAATATGCATGGGCTTGCGGTCGGTCGTGTCGGAAATCTGGTGTCTGCAGGATGTGCCATCGGCCACGATCAGTGTCGCCGTGTCGGCCTTTCTGACCGCGGGAAGCAAGTCCGCCTCGCCCATCTTGCGTGAGATCTCGTGGGTGTCCGTCCCGTATCCAAACGCGCCCGCCATGCCGCAGCAGCTTGTTTCGACAACCTCTATCGCGGTGTCGGGCAGCAAGGCGAGGGTTTTCTCGATGCTCGACATCACCCCCATCGCTTTTTGATGGCAATGCCCATGCAGCAGCACTTTCGGCGCGGGCGAGGTCAGCGGCAGGCTAAAGCCGGGGCGACCCGCCTGGGCTGCGATATATTCCTCAAGCATCATGGCCTGACTGGCCAGACGCGCCGTATCCTCGCCGGGCAGCAGGCTGGGGATCTCGTCGCGCAGCGTCAGAAGGCAGCTTGGTTCCAGCCCGACGATGGGCAATCCCTGTTCGGCCAGAGGCAGCAGCGCATCGACAAGGCGGCGCGCCTCGGCGCGGGCTTCGTCGACCAGCCCCGCCGACAGGAAGGTGCGCCCGCAACACAAAGGCCGTTCGCCCGCCGGGGCGGCGGCCAGATGCACGGGCACCTCTGCCGCGTCCATCACATTCAGGGTCGCGCGCAGGTTCTCGGGCTCGAAATAGCGGTTGAAGCAATCGGCGAAGAGGACGACGCCGGGCGCCTCGGTCGGTGCAACCTCGGTATCCTTGAAAGGTGTCGCGCTCCATGTCGGCAGATCGCGCGTTGCGGTGAAACCCGTCAGCCGCTCGGTCAGCCGGGCCAATCCCGGCACGGTGTTGCGCAGGTTTGCCAGGAACGACAGCCGCGAGGCCCAGGGCGCGTAGCGGGGCAGGTAGCCCACCAGCCTGTCATGCAGGCTGATGCCGTGCTTTTTCGCGCGGGCGGCCTGCACTTCGATCTTCATCTTCGCCATGTCCACGCCGGTGGGGCATTCGCGCTTGCACCCTTTGCAGGAGACACACAGCTTCATCGTCTCGGCCATCTCGTCCGAGGTCAGCGCATCCGGTCCCAGTTGCCCCGAAATCGCAAGGCGCAGCGTATTGGCGCGCCCGCGCGTCAGGTCCTGTTCCTTGCGCGTGACGCGGAACGAGGGGCACATGACCCCGCCCTTCAGCTTGCGGCAGGCGCCGTTGTTGTTGCACATCTCGACCGCGCCCTGGAAACCGCCGCCGCCGCCAGTCCAGGCGGACCAGTCAAGTTGCGTCTGAAAGGCGGGCACGGCGTAATCAGGGCCATAGCGGAACAGCCGCCGGTCATCCATTTTCGGAGCGTTCACGATCTTGCCGGGGTTGAACAGGCCCTTGGGATCGAAGCGCTGCTTGACCTCTTGGAAACTCGCGACCATGCGCGCGCCGAACATCTTTTCATGAAACTCGGACCGCACCAGGCCATCGCCATGCTCGCCCGAATGCGAGCCCTTGTAATGCCGCACAAGGTCAAAGCATTCCTCGGCGATGGCCCGCATCGTGCGCACGTCCTTATCCAGCTTGAGGTTTAGCACCGGGCGCACATGTAAACACCCGACCGAGGCATGGGCGTACCACGTGCCCTTGGTGCCGTATTTCTCGAAGATCGCCGTCAGCCCGGCGGTATATTCGGCAAGATCGGGCAGCTCGACGGCGCAATCCTCGACGAAAGACACGGGTTTGCCGTCTTCCTTCATCGACATCATGATGTTCAGCCCGGACTTGCGGAATTCGGCGATGCCGTTTTGCAGCTTGCTATCGGTCACGGGGGTCATGCCACCCCATGACTTGCCCGAACCCGACCACGCAAAGCCCAGATCGCCCATCATCTCGTCCAGCTGCTTGAGCTTGACGGCATTCTGGCGCGGGTCGTCCTCGGCGAATTCCACCAGCAACAGCGCCTCGGGCTGTCCGGTCACGAAATCCTCGATGGTCTGGCGGAACATCGGGATGTCGCGGCCAAGGCCGATCATCGTGGCGTCCACCAGCTCGACCCCCTGCGGGTTCAGCGTGACCAGATGCTGTGCGGCATCCATGGCCTGGTAGAAGGTGGGAAAATGGCACACCCCCAGCACCTTGCCCGCCACCAGCGGCCAGAGCTTCAGCTCGATCGCGGTGGAATAGGCCAGCGTGCCTTCGGACCCTACCAGCAGATGCGCCAGGTTCTGCGGCGCGCGGTCCGGTGTCAGCGCGTCGATATTGTAGCCGCCGACGCGGCGCATGACCTTCGGGAAGCGGGCGGCTATCTCGGCGGCCTCGCGCGTGCCCAATGCCAGCAGATCGGCGGTCAGCGCGGACAGGGCAGGGGATTGATCCGCCCCGACCGGCCCGAAACGATGCTTGGTCCCATCGGCCAGCAGCGCCTCGATCGACAGGACGTTGTCGCGCATCATGCCATAGCGCAGCGATTTGCCACCGCAGGAGTTGTTGCCCGTCATGCCGCCGATGGTCGCGCGGGACGCGGTCGAGACATCGACCGGGAACCACAGGCCATGCGGCTTGAGGATCCGGTTCAACTCGTCCAGCACGATGCCGGGCCGGACCACGCAGCGCCGGTTTTCGACATCCAGTTCAAGCACCTGGTTGAAGTACTGGGTGTTGTCCAGCACCAGCGCCTCGTTCACGGTCTGCCCGCATTGCGATGTGCCGCCGCCGCGCGGCAACACCGGGATGCCTTGCTCTGCCGCAAGGTCCAGCGCCGCGCGGATGTCGTCCTCTGACTTGGGCGACAGAACCCCCAAAGGCATCATCTGATAGAAAGATGCATCCGTCGCATAGCGCCCCCGCGAGAAGCGGTCAAACAGGACGTCACCTTCGATGCGAGCGGCTAAAATCCTGGAAATATTGGGAATTTCTTGCATTTTTTGACCGTTTCGTCCGGGGGGATCACTGGGAATTATGTGTTGACTAAATTATGAATTCAAAATTACAGTTCTTCAATGGAAAAAACAAATGGCCGTGGGCGGGCGCTCGCAGGGCCGTTCGTTGAAAGGTTGGGAAGAGAATTCATGAGAAAAGCCGGTCGTCACTTCTTGCAGATCCCGGGGCCAAGTGCCGTGCCCGATCGCATCCTGAGCGCCATTTCGCGGCAGACCATCGATCATCGCGGCCCGGATTTCGCCAAGGTCGGCCTCAAGGCGCTGAACGGGATGAAGTCGATCTTCAAGACGGATGCGCATGTGTTCATCTACCCCTCGTCCGGCACTGGCGCATGGGAGGCTGCGCTGGTCAACACGCTGTCGCCCGGCGACCGCGTGCTGATGTTCGAGACCGGCCATTTCGCGACGCTCTGGAAGAAGCTGGCCGACAAGCTGGGGATCAAGGCGGAATTCATCGAAGGCGACTGGCGCGGCGGGGCTGATCCCGACCGGATCGAGGCTTATCTGGCCGAAGACAAGGCGCATGAGATCAAGGCCGTCTGCGTCGTCCATAACGAGACTTCGACAGGGTCCGTATCGCCCATCGCGGCGGTGCGCCGGGCCATCGACAATGCCAACCATCCGGCCCTGTTGATGGTCGATACCATCTCGGGCCTGGCCTCGCTGGATTACCGGCACGATGAATGGGGCGTGGATGTCACCGTGTCGGGGTCGCAAAAGGGTCTGATGCTGCCACCCGGTCTGTCGTTCAACGCGGTCAGCGCCAAGGCCATGGCCGCCAACAAGGCGGCGGGATGCAAGCGGTCCTACTGGGACTGGGCCGAGATGGTCGGACCGAACGAGAAAGGGTATTTCCCCTACACGCCGGGGACCAACCTGCTTTACGGCCTGAACGAGGCCATCGACATGCTGCACGAAGAGGGGCTGGACAATGTCTTTGCCCGTCACGCCCGCCATGGTGCGGCAGCCCGTGCGGCGGTGCGCGCCTGGGGGCTTGAGGTGCTATGCGCCACGCAGGGGCAGGAAAGCGGCGTTCTGACCGCCGTCATGATGCCCGAAGGCCATAGCGCCGATGCCTTCCGCGCCACGACGCTGGAACACTATGACATTTCGCTGGGCAACGGCCTGTCCAAGGTGGCCGACAAGGTGTTCCGCATCGGGCACCTTGGCGATTTCAACGACCTGATGCTGGTGGCGACATTGGCGGGTGTCGAGTTGGGCCTCAAGAAGGCCGGTGTGCCCCACAAGGAGGGTGGGGTGCATGTCGCGATGCAGATGCTCGCGTAGAAGGCCCCCTCGTTTTCGGGCGAGGGGCAGGAAGGACAAATGAAGCTCTGGGAGGAGAACAAGATGAAGACACTCGTGAAACTGTCAGCCGCAACCGCGCTGATCGGGATGGCGACCACCGTATCGGCCGCAGACATGACGCTGAAATTCGGCCATGTCGGCGCGCCGGGGTCGCTGTTCGAGGCGTCCGTGAACCACTTCGCGGAATGTGCCAACAGCAGCCTCGCCGGCAAGGTCGAGGTGCAGACCTTCGGCTCGTCGCAGTTGGGCAATGACAAGGAACTGTTGCAAAAGCTGAAGCTGGGCCAGGTCGATTTCGCGCTGCCCTCGTCGATCATGTCGTCCGTCGATGCCGTGTTCGGGATCTTCGAAATGCCCTATATCATCTCGGATCGCGATCACATGCGCCGCGTGCAGGGCGAAATGATGGATACGTTCCAGGGGGCCGCCCAGGACAATGGCTATCACATCGTTGGTCTGGCCGAAAACGGCTTCCGCAATATCACCAACAACGTGCGCCCGATCAATGTGCCGGCCGACCTGCAGGGCATCAAGCTGCGCACGCCCAACGGGGTGTGGCGCCTGAAGATGTTCCAGGAATACGGCGCAAACCCCACGCCGATGGCCTTTTCGGACGTGTTCACCGCGCTTCAGACCGGTGTGATCGACGGGCAGGAAAACCCCTATGCGCAGATCGCCTCGGCCAAGTTCCAGGAAGTGCAGAAATACCTCTCGGTGACCGAGCACGTATACACGCCAGCCTATATCCTCGCGTCCAAGAAGCATTTCGACAAGATGCCCGCCGATGTGCAGGCGGCCCTGACGGATTGCGCGAACAAGACGCAGGATTTCACCTACACCCGCGCCGCCGAGCTGGAAGCAAGCCTGCTGCAGGTGATCAAGGATGCGGGCGTCGAGGTGAACGATGCCGACAAGGCCGCATTCATCGAAGCCTCCAAGCCGATCTACAAGCAGTTCGCGGATGAGGTCGAAGGCGGTCAGCAGATGATCGACCTCGTGCTCAGCCTGGGCAAGTCCGGCTGACCGGTCACTGACGGGGGGCGCGGCGCAGGCCCGCCCCCTTTCTTCTGCATCTTCACGCATCTCTGCCGGATCCCCGGCGGCTGCTGGACGTTTGAACCCTATCCAAAGTCAGGTCCGACATGGAGCATTCCGCCTACCCGACCCTGTCACGTCTGAACCGCGTCATGAGTACGATCCTTGAATGGATGACGATCGGGCTGATGGTGCTGCTGACAGTCACCGTCACCGTTGCCGTGATCGCGCGCCTGATGGGGCAAAGCTTTTCCTGGTATGACGAGGTGGCCGCGATCATGCTGGCCTGGATCACCTATTACGGGTCTGCGCTGGCGGCACTGCACCGGCGCCATATCGGTTTTGACACCGTGCTGCTGGCGATGCCGCAGCGGCTGCGCATCTGGGCCCTGCTGGCGGGCGAAGCCATCGTGCTGCTGTTCTTCATCCTGATGGCGCGTGCCGGGCTTCAGGTGCTCGAGGTGCTGGAAGGCGACGTGCTGGTGTCCCTGACATGGGTGCCGGTGCAGTTCACCCAGTCCGTCATCCCCATCGGCGCGGCATTGTTCATCATCTGCCAGATCCTCAGCCTGCCGGCCTACCTCAAGCTGACGGCGGCGGGCATATCGCTGGAACATGCCGATATCGAAGAAGAAGTCGAAGCCGAACTCGAAAAGAACAAGGATCGCGTCTGATGCTGATCGCTGCCATCTTCATTGCACTGCTGTTGATGATCTGCATCAACGTTCCGATTGCCGTGGCGCTCGCCATGTGCGGTGTCATCGGCCTGTTCCTGACCGAAGGTGCAGACAGCCTTGTGACGATCGCGCTGGACATGTACGGCGGATCGACCAAATTCTCGCTGATCGCGATCCCGATGTTCGTGCTGGCGGGCGCCATCATGAACGCGGGCGGGATCACCGACCGCCTGATCAACTTCGTCACCGCGATCATCGGCTTCATCCGGGGCGGTCTGGCGATGGTGAATATCGGCGTGTCGCTGTTCTTCGCGGAAATCTCGGGCTCGGCGGTGGCCGATGTGGCGGCCATGGGGTCGATCCTGATCCCCCAGATGAAGAAACGCGGCTACAGCAAGGAATTCTCGGCCGCGGTCACGTCGTCCTCGGCTTCGCTTGCGATCATCATTCCCCCGTCGATCCCGATGATCCTTTACGCGGCCTCGGCCAACACATCCGTCGAACAGCTGTTCGTGGCCGGGGTGGTGCCCGGTCTTATTGGCGCGGCGGGCCTGATGCTGGTCGCCTATATCTTCGCCAAGCGTTACAACTTCCCGACCGAGGCCGCGTTCAACATCCCGCGCCTCAAGGAAACCTTCATCGACGCATTGCCCGCCTTTATCCTGCCCGTGGTCATCCTGGGCGGTATCTTCGGCGGCTTCGTGACCGCGACCGAAGCGGCAGGTCTGGCCGTTCTGGCGGCCATCGTCGTGTCGGCCTGGTATCGCAACATCAATGTCGCACACCTGCGCCGCGCGATGCTGGACGGTGGCATCCAGACCGCCGTGGTGATGCTGCTGGTGGCGGCATCGGTCCTGATGGGCGGGTTCCTGACCCGCGCGCAGATCCCGCAGCACCTGGCCGAAGGCATCCTGTCGATCACCACCCAGCAATGGGCGATCCTGCTGATCCTGAACATCTTCTTCCTGATCGTGGGCTTCTTCCTGCATTCGGCGGCAGCAATCATCCTGGTCATTCCCATCGTGATCCCGCTGATCACGGCAGCCGGGATCGACCCGGTGCATTTCGGCCTGGTCGTGACGCTGAACCTGGCAATCGGGCAGCAGACGCCGCCGGTGGCCTCGGTCCTGATCACGGCCTGTTCGGTGGCGCGCGCCAATATCTGGGAGGTGTCGAAGGTCAACATCTGGTTCGTCGGCGTCCTGCTGGCGGTGCTGATGCTGTGCACCTACGTGCCTTCCGTCCCGATGTTCCTGGTGGAGTATTTCTACAGATGAGCATGCAGACCCCCGAACTGATCGAAGACCTGCGCGACGGCATCCTCTGGGTCACATTCAACCGCCCCGAGGCGCGCAATGCCCTGACCTTTGCCATGTATGAACGGCTGGCCGCAATCTGCGCGACGATGCCGACGGATGGATCGGTGCGCGCGATGGTGATTTCCGGCGCGGGCGGCAAGGCCTTTGCCGCCGGCACAGACATGACCCAGTTCCGCGCCTTCGAGACGGCGCAGGACGCGCTGGATTATGAAGGCCGGATCGACGCCGTGCTGGACGCGGTTGAACGATGCCCCGTGCCCACCATCGCCGCCATCAATGGCGCCTGCACCGGGGGCGGCGGGTCGATCGCAGCGGCCTGCGACCTGCGCATCGCCTCGGGCAGCCTCAAGTTCGGCTTTCCAATCGCGCGCACCCTGGGCAACTGCCTTGCGGCCGGCAACCTTGCGCGGCTGAGCGAGCTGATCGGCGCGGGCCGGGTGCGCGAACTGATCTTCACCGCCCGGCTTGTGCAGGCCGACGAGGCGCTGGCCTGCGGATTGGTGAGCGAGCTTCTGCCCGACGAGGCCGCGCTGATGACGCGCGCCGAGGCGCTGGCGACGCTGGTCGGCTCCATGGCGCCCCTGACCCTGCGCGCCACGAAAGAGGCGATGCGCCGCAACCGCACCGCCAGCAATGTGCAGGACGATGACCTGATCACCCTGTGCTACATGAGCGATGATTTCCGCATCGGGATGGAGGCCTTCCTGGGCAAGAGGACACCGGAATGGACCGGACGATGACGGCGCGCAGCGGTCCGCTGCAAGGCATGCGGGTAATCGAACTTGCGCATATCATGGCGGGTCCGGTCTGTGGGCTGATGCTGGCCGATATGGGCGCGGATGTGATCAAGGTGGAAAAGCCAAGCGGCGACGACAGCCGCCGGTTCGTGCCGCCCGAGATCAACGGCGAATCCGCCGCCTACATGATGATGAACCGCAACAAGCGGGGCATTGCGCTGAACCTCAAGGATCCCGATGCGGTCGATGTGCTGCGCAAGCTCTTGTCCGAGGCCGATGTCGTGATCGAGAACTATCGCACCGGCACGATGGAGCGGCTGGGCCTTGGCTATGACGATCTGGTCAAGATCAACCCGCGCCTGATCTATTGCGAGATTTCGGGTTTCGGGCGTACCGGTCCCTATGCGGATCGCGGCGGGTTCGACCTGATCGCGCAGGGCATGGCCGGGCTGATGTCGATCACCGGCGAAGGGCCGGGGCGTCCGCCCGTCAAGGTCGCGGCCCCGATATCCGACATCAACTCGGGCATCCTGGCGGCCATGGGTGTCAGCGCGGCCTATGCCAACATGTTGCGCACGGGGCAGGGGCAGAAGGTGGATACCTCCCTTTACGAGGCGGCGATCGTGCAGACCTACTGGCAGTCGGCCATCGCCTTTGCGACGGGCGAAAAGCCCGAGCCATTGGGGTCGGCGCATCCGCTGAACGCGCCCTACCAGGCATTCCAGACGCAGGATGGCTGGATCAACGTCGGCGCCGCGAACCAGAGCAACTGGTTGCGCTTCCTTGATGTGATCGGCGCGCCCGAACTGAATGACGATCCGAAATTCGCCTCCAACGAGGCGCGCAAGCGCAACCTGCCGGAACTGGTCGAGATCCTGAACGGCCATCTGCGCAAGGACACGTCCGAGGTCTGGCTTGACCGCATGGAAAAGGCCAAGCTGCCCGCCGGGCCGATCAATGACATCCTGCAGATGCATGACGATCCGCAGACCCGTGCCCGCGATATGGTTCTGACCCTCGATCACCCGCGCGCGGGCAAGGTCGACGCCATCGGGCATCCGGTCAAGTTCAGCCGTACCCCCGCCAGCATCACCCGCGCGGCCCCGATCCTGGGCCAGCATAGCCGCGAGATCCTGCGCGAAATCGGGCTGGACGCGGCGCGGATCGAAGCGCTGATCGACGCGCAGGCCGTGATCGCGGCCTGACCGGCGGGCGCGGCCCGGCATCCGATTCGCGATCTGGCGCCGATTGTCGCGCGGGATCCGTCGAACCGATCCGGCCGCGCAGGATGGTGGCGGCCTTGCTTGCCCTTCACCTGCGTATGCGGCGCCCTCCGATGCAGGTTCGGCTTGCCTCTGCTTTCGTGGCGCGCTAAGACGACGCGGCCTGATGCGGGCGTTGTGTAATGGTAAGACCCTTGCCTTCCAAGCAAGAGACGCGGGTTCGATTCCCGCCGCCCGCTCCAGACCTTTCCCTTGAAAACCGCCGCGCGACAGGGGTGCCACCTTGGTACTTGACCTTCGCGCAGGCCGGGTTACGCTCCGTCAACCCGTGCGGTTTCGAGGTGCGTCCGAAAGGACCGCGACCCGGACTGCTTCGGACGCTGTGGCGGAAGGAGGAGCCGCCACAGCGATTTTTCAAAACGCCTGCGCCTGCCCGGTACGATCCGGCAGCATGTCAAAAGGAATGTGCGGTTGCTGCATTGACGGCAACGGTGACGACCTGCGCCGCGTCCTTGCGGCTCTGTCTTTGGGAGGAGACCGAGAATGACATTGAAACATCTGGGGCTTGTCGCAGCCCTTGCGCTGACACCAGCGGCCACTTTCGCCGAAACCTACAACGTGACCGTGGTTGCCGGGCACCCGCCGGTCTTTCGCTGGGTGCGGATGATCAGCGAAAGCTTCATCCCGACCGCGCAGGCCGAACTTGAGGCCGCGGGCCACAGTATCACCTTCTCGGAACAATACGGCGGCGCATTGGCCGGCGTGGGCGAAGAGCTTGAAGCCGTCGAGGCCGGGCTGGCCGAAATGGGCACCTGCCAGGCGCTGTTCGATCCGGCCAAGCTGGCCGTGCAGAATGTCACCTATTACACCCCCTTCGTCAGTGACGATGTGCGGCTGATCGCCGAGACGGTGAACGACCTGCACCGCACCCATACCGAGATGAACCTGGCCTATGCGGAAAACGGTGTCGTCTACCTTGGCGCGCCCATCGGCATCGACGACTATACGCTGATGACGAATTTTCCCGTCACGTCGCTGGATGATCTGAAGGGCCGCAAGATCGCGGCGCCGGGTGCTGCGATCAACTGGCTGTCGGGCACCGGCGCGGTCGGTGTCTCGGGCAACCTGACCACCTATTACAACGAACTCAAGGCCGGGGTGTATGACGGCGTTCTGGTCTTCGCCAGCGCCGCCCTGCCGGGCAAGCTGTTCGAGGTGGCCCCCTACATCACCAAGATGGGTCTGGGCGCGCAATACGCAGGCTCCATCTGCGCCAATGCCGACTGGTTCGCGGGCCTTCCCGCCGAGGTGCAGACCGCCCTGGTCACGGCCGCCGATGCCGCACAGGTCTGGTATCACGACGATCTCGAAGCCTTCGTGCAGGTGGCCCTGGCCAAGATGGCCGAAGCGGGTGCCACCATCACCGACGCCAGCCCCGAGATGCGCGCGGCCTGGGCCAATGGCATGGACAACGCGGCCAAGACATGGGCCGCCGAACTGGACGCGCAGGGCAAGCCCGCCAGCCTGATCCTGGGCCTCTACATGGATGCAATGCGCGCCGCGGGCGCCACGCCTTTGCGGGACTGGGACAAGGAATAGGCGCGGTATGCGCCCATTCCTGGCCCTTGCGTTGCGCTGCCTCGACGGTGTGACGCAGGGGCTGAACGTGATCGGATCAGGATTGATCCTGCTCTTGATGATCCTTGTGGGGGTCGATGTGGCGGGGCGCAACCTGGCGGGCGCGCCCGTGGCCGGCGTGCCCGAACTGGTCACGCTGTCCATCGTGGCGATCGTGTTCCTGCAGATCCCCCAGGCGCTGCGCGCCGGTCGCCTGACCAGGTCCGACGCGCTGATGTCCTGGCTGGAACGGCACAGCCCCCTGACCGGCAAATGGCTTGAGACCCTTTTTGATCTGGTGTCGATGGCTGTCGTCTGGGTGATCGTCAGCACGACTTGGCCGATCTTTGCCCGCGCCTGGGAACGGGGCGAATTCATCGGCGCGCTGGGCGATTTCACCGCCCCCACTTGGCCGGTGAAACTGACCATTCTGATCGGCGGCACCATGCTTATCCTGCAATTCGCCGCCCGCATCCTGCGCCGCTGGACCTTGCCGCCCGAGACGGAGGCGCAGGGATGACGCCATTCGAGATCGGCCTGATCGCCCTGGCCGCGATGTTCCTTTCGGTTCTGGCGGGGCTCTTCGTGCCCATTGCGCTGATGCTCTGTTCCTTCCTGGGGGTCTGGGCGATCAAAGGCACGCCGCTTCTGGCGTCCAAGCTGATGGCGCTGGCCGCGAATGACGCGATTTCCAGCTATTTCTTTGGCGTTGTGCCGCTTTTCGTGCTGATGGGTTTCATCGTGGCCGAGGCGGGGCTGGGCCGCGATGCCTTCGATGTGGCCAATGCGATGTTCCGCCGCCTCAAGGGCGGGCTGGGCGTGGGCACGGTGGGGGCCAATGCGATCTTTGCCGCGATCACCGGCATCTCGATCGCCTCGGCTGCTGTATTCACCAAGATCGCCGTGCCGCAGATGATCCGCCACGGATACGCCCCGCGCTTTGCGGTGGGGGTGGTCGCAGGCTCCAGCGTGCTGGGGATGATGATCCCGCCTTCGCTGTTGCTGATCCTCTATGGCATCCTGACCGAACAAAGCATCGGCGATCTGTTCATCGCGGGCATCGGCCCCGGTCTGTTGCTGGCGCTCTTCTTTGCCGGGGGCATTGTGCTGATGGCGATCTTTACGCCCGGTTTCGTGGGTCGCCCCAAGGGCGCGCCCGAACCGCTGCCCTCGCGCGTCCTGCTGGCCAAGGGCCTGCCCATCGCGACACTGATCGTTCTGGTTCTGGGCGGCATCTACGGCGGTCTTTTCACGCCGGTCGAGGCGGGGGCCGTTGGCTCCATCGGGGCGCTGCTGATCGGGTTCGCATTGCGCCGCCTGACGTGGGCGGGGCT
Source organism: Rhodobacterales bacterium (assembly GCA_033839205.1). Classification (GTDB taxonomy): domain Bacteria; phylum Pseudomonadota; class Alphaproteobacteria; order Rhodobacterales; family Rhodobacteraceae; genus Seohaeicola. The sequence continues at coordinate 23,888 of JAJLKH010000124.1, forward strand.
CTGGCGGGTGCTGGTGGAAACCGGGCTGGTCACGGCGACCGTCTGCTTCCTGATCATCGCGGCACAGATGTATTCGCGCATGCTCGCGCTCTCGGGCGTGCCCGCCGGTCTGGGCGCATGGGCGGCGGGGGCCGATCTGGGCTTCTGGGGGCTGATGATCCTCTACGTCGCCATCGTGATCGCGCTTGGGATGATCCTCGACAGTTCGTCGATCATGCTGATCCTCGTGCCGCTGATGCTGCCCGTGGTCGTGCCGATGGGCGTCGATCTGGTCTGGTTCGGCATCGTCACCGTTCTGGCGGTCGAAATCGGGCTGCTGACACCGCCCTTCGGCATATCCGTCTATGTCATCAAGGCCACGCTGGATGATCCCGCGATCGCACTGGCCGATATCTTCAAGGGGGCCGCCCCTTTCGCGCTGATCATGCTGGCGGTGCTGGCGCTGGTCATCGTCTTTCCCGCGATCGCCATCGGCCTTGTGCCGGGGCGCTGAGTTTCACCGACCGAAGGAGGGTTTCATCATGGCACGCAGGTTCGTCGATATCTCCATCCCGCTCGAGGCGGGCGTCGCCAGCGATCCGCCGATCATGCTGCCGCAGATCGACTATCTGGATCACAAGATGACAGCGGGGCAGATCGCGGGTTTCTTTCCGGGCCTGACGGTCGATGACCTGCCCGGCGGCGATGGCTGGGCGGTCGAGATGCTGCGCATCAGCAGCCACAATGGCACCCATCTGGATGCGCCCTATCATCACCATTCGACGATGGATGGCGGCAAGCGCGCGATCACCATCGACGAGGTGCCGCTGGAATGGTGCATGAACCCCGGCGTCAAGCTGGATTTCCGCCATATGCCCGATGGCCACCTTGTCAGCGCCGCCGAGGTCGAGGCGGAACTCAAACGCATCGGGCATGAATTGCAGCCACTGGATATCGTTGTCATCAACACCTCGGCAGGGGCGAAATACGGCCAGCCCGATTACGTGGACAGCGGCTGCGGCATGGGGCGCGAGGCGACGATGTATCTGCTGGAACGTGGTGTGCGCGTGACGGGCACCGATGCCTGGTCCTGGGATGCGCCCTTTTCGCATACGGCAAAGAAATGGGCCGAAACCCACGATCCCTCCATCATCTGGGAGGGGCACCGCGCCTCGATCGACATCGGCTATTGCCACATGGAAAAGCTCGGCAACCTCGAAACCCTGCCCGCGACGGGGTTCACCATCAGCTGCTTTCCGGTCAAACTGAAGGGCGGATCGGCGGGCTTTACCCGCGCCGTCGCCATATTCGAGGAGTAGGGACGCCATGAAACTGGGAACCGTCTTCCACGCGGATGTGGAAAAACCCGTGGCCGTCATCGACGCGCACCGCCTGCTGGATCTGCGCGCCGCAGGGTTGATGCTGCGCGACATGGTGGAATTGGTCGAGGCCGGGGCGGATGGGCTTCAGGCCGTGCGCGAAGCCTTGGCAGATCCCAGGGGGCGCGCGGTGATCGCGCAGGATGATGCGCAGATGCGCTGCCCGATCCGGCCCGTGCAATACCGCGATTGCCTGGTCTTCGAGGAACACCTGCTCAATTCCTTCGCCCAGGCCGAAAAGATGACTGGCCGCCCCTTCGCGATCCCCCCGGTCTGGTATGACCAGCCCATCTATTACAAGGGCAACCGGATGTCCTTTATCGGGGCGGATCAGGATGTGATCTGGCCCTCCTATGCCGAACATCTGGATGTCGAACTGGAAATGGCCATCGTCATCGGCAAGGGCGGAAAGGATATCACCGCAGCCGATGCGCCGCATCATATCTGGGGCTACACGATCCTGAACGATGTCAGCGCCCGTGATGCCCAGATGCGCGAGATGCCGGGTCAGTTGGGCCCCGCCAAGGGCAAGGATTTCGACACCGGCAACATCCTCGGCCCCTGGATCGTGACGGCGGACGAGATCGCGCACCCCGTGGCACTTGACATGGAACTGCGGGTGAACGGGGAACGCTGGGGCGGGGGCAATTCGCGCGCCATGCACCACAGCTTTGCGCGGATCATCGAACATATCTCGGCCTCGGAAACGCTTTACCCGGGCGAGGTGATCGGATCGGGCACGGTCGGCACCGGCTGCGGTCTGGAAACCGGCCGCCGCCTGGCACCTGGCGATCAGTTCGAGCTTGAGATCGAGGGGATCGGCGTCTTGCGCAACCGGATCGTGCGGTCCTGAGGCGCGGGGGCGGGCGAATATTCGGGGAACGATGAAAGGGCGGGGCCCGTCCTTCATCGTACTTCACATACTCACCGCGACGTCACAGACCCTCAGACGCGCCAGCCCAGCAGGCGCCGTTCCGCCCAGCCGATGGCGGCCGATGTCAGAACACCCAGCGCAGACAGGATCACCACGCCCGCGAACAGCCGCTCCAGGTCATAGAGCGATCCGGCCTCGAGGATATAGGCCCCGATGCCGTAGCGCGCGCCCAGCATTTCGGCGGCCACCAGCAGGATGATCCCGATCGACAGGCTGATCCTGAGGCCCGACAGGATACCCGGCAGGGCACCGGGCAGCACGATCTTGCGCACGATGGACCACCAGGACAGGCCAAAGCTTTGGCCCATGCGGATCAGGGTGCGGTCCACGTTGTCGACCGCGCCATAGGTCGATACCACCGTGGGCGTGAAGGTGCCAAAGGCGATCAGGGCATATTTCGACCCCTCGTCGATGCCGAACCAGATCACGAAAAGCGGCAGCAGCGCGATCTTGGGGATCGGAAAGATCGCCGCCACCAGCGGCACAAGACCCGCGCGCGCCAGGCTGAACAAGCCGATCATCACGCCCACCGCGATCCCGGCACTCACGCCAATCGCCGAACCCACCGCCAGGCGCGACAGCGACGGCAGCAGATGCTCCCATAACAGCCCGCTCACCCAGAGGTCGCGGAACGTGCCCAGCACATCCGAAGGGCGCGGCAGTGTCAGGTTCGAGATGATCCCCGCCCGCGTGCCCCATTCGATCAGCGCGATCAGCGCCACGATCACCAAGGCGCCAAGAAAGCGCACGCGCACCGGCTTGAAGCCGCCGCCCCGAAACGGAACGGGGCGCGATGTGTCGGATGCCGGGGCCCGGCTTGGCATCGGCATGTCAGACATCGCTCAGTTCCTTGTCGGCGGCTTCGGCCTCGTCGCGCATCAATTGCCAGAGCCGCGCCTGATGCGCCTCAAGCACCGGATCGCCCGCGCGCCGCTCGGCCAGCGGCGTGTCGATGCTGACCACCTCGCGGATCTGGCCGGGGCGGCGCGACAGCACGACGATCCGGTGACCCAGCCGCACCGCTTCGGCCAGGTTATGCGTGACATAGACAGCGGTGAAGGGCGCGCGCGTCCACAGCGCGATCAGGTCGTCCATCAGCAATTCGCGCGTCTGCGCATCCAGCGCCGACAGTGGCTCATCCATCAGCATCACGGCCGGGTTGACGGCCAGCGCACGCGCGATGGCCACGCGCTGCTTCATGCCGCCCGACAGTTGCTTGGGCAGGGCATCGCGAAAATCCGAAAGCTTGGTGCGGGCCAGAACATCGGCCACGATCCTTTCGCGCCTGTCGCGGGGCAGAGGATGATCCTCAAGCACCAGCTCGACATTGCCCGCCACCGTCCGCCAGGGCAGCAGGGCGAAGTCCTGGAACACGAAAGTCAGCGGGTTCAGGCATCCCTCGGGCACGGCGCCCTGTTGCAGCACCGCGCCTGTGTCGGGGCGTTCAAGCCCGCCGATCATCCGCAGCAAGGTGGACTTGCCGCAGCCCGATGGCCCGACGATGCAGACGATGCGCCCCTGCGGGATCGTCAGGCTGATACCGGACAAGACCTCGACCGCGCCATAGCGGTGCGAGAGGCCGTCGATGTGAAGATCCATGATGACTGTTCCCGAAGGACGGCGCGCCGGAACGCGCCGCCCGGTTGGCGTGATCGCGCAGGTTTACATTGTCTGCACGTAAGAGGCGTCGACCAGCATGTCCATCGTGATGCTGTCCTTGACCAGGCCTTCGGCAATGAACCAGTCCAGCTGATCCTTGACCGAGGTCGTGTTCAGCGCCGCATTCGCGTTCAGCCGCATCGCGCCGTTGATGATCGACCCGCGCGCCGCGTCATAGGGTTTGTCGGCATTGACGTATTTGTGGATCAGCTTGACCATCTCTTCCATGTCATCGGCCGAGGTGGTCTTGTCGATCAGCGCCGCGTTGAAATCGGCGGCCCCCTTCGACAGGGCGCGCAGCACCGCTTCGGTCTTGGCGCGCTCGGCGCCGGCATTGGTGGCGGATGTGAAGATGGTCGTGACCTGGTAGTCGGGCAGGTAATCGGCCACATCGCCGATGATGTGCACCTCGGGTCCGGCGGCCAGGGGCTTGGCGATATGTGGCACGATGGTCCAGGCGTCGATCTGCCCGGTCTTCAGCGCGCCGATCACCGCGCCCACTTTCTGCAGCGGCACGAACTCCACCTCGACGCCTTCGGCGGCAGCGATCTTGGAACCCATGTAATGGAAGGACGATCCCGCCTGCGTCACGCCGAATTTCTTGCCGCCCAGCATCGCCGGGCTGGTCAGACCCGCCTGGTAAGCCGCGTCGGATGCCAGGATCTTCTGCCCGTCGATGCCCTTTTCCTCGGACAGCGAGCCGCCGATCACCTTGATCGCGCCCTTTTCCGCCAGCGAGATCAGGCCACCCGAAATCGCCGTCACCGCATAATCGGCATCACCCGATGCAATGGCCACGGCCATCGGTTGCGCCGCCTGGAAAAACTTGAACTCGACGTCAAAGCCCTCTTCGGCGAAATAGCCGCGCTCGTAGGCGACGAAGCTGGCGGCATGGCTGGTGAAGTTCAGCGCGCCGATGTTGAGTTTCGTGTTGGCCAGGGCCGGACGGCCCAGCATCGGCAGGGCGGCTGCCCCGCCCAGAAGGCCCATGGCCCCGCGGCGTGTCAAATTGGTCATCGGGTCTCCTCCCCACATGATTGATCTGCGGCAGGCGCGCGGCATGACAAAACGCCGTCTCATGATCCTGCCGGGGGTGTCATAGTGCGGGATCGTTCGGGGAAATCAACCCGCTAAAGCCACCCATTCGCGCACAAATGCCCCGCGACAGGACAGCCGCTTGCCCCGCGCAGCCCCAGGGCTTAAACCGCTTGCGCAGGACAAGAAGGAAATGACGCATGGCCGCACCGGGGATCACAGCCGAACAGGAACGCGCGAAATCGAAACATATCGGCGCGCTGGCTGCTTTGTGGCCGTTCCTGCGGCCCTATCGTCCGCTGCTGATCGCGGCCATCCTGGCGCTGGTGCTGACGGCCTGCGTCTCACTGGTGCTACCGTTGGCCGTGCGCCGGGTGGTGGATAATTTCAACGCCGAGGATGGCGCGCTGCTGGATCTCTATTTCACCGCGGCGCTGGGCATCGCGGGGCTTCTGGCTCTGGGCACGGGCCTGCGCTACCTGCTGGTCACGCGGCTGGGCGAACGGGTCGTGGCCGATATCCGCAAGGCGGTGTTCGACCGCGTTCTGGGCATGTCCCCGGCCTTCTACGAAAACATCATGACCGGCGAGGTTCTCAGCCGGATCACCACGGATACGACGCTGATCCAGTCGGTCATCGGATCGTCGATCTCGATCGCGCTGCGCAATCTTCTGCTGTTCATGGGGGGGCTGGTGCTGATGCTCTTCACCTCGTCCAAGCTGACGGGGCTGGTGCTGCTGATCGTGCCGGCGGTGATCGTGCCCATCCTGGTTCTGGGCCGCCGCCTGCGCGTGCTCAGCCGCGAGAACCAGGACTGGATCGCGGCCAGTTCCGGCAATGCCTCCGAGGCGTTGTCGAGCGTGCAGACCGTGCAGGCCTTCACCCATGAGGACGCTACGCGCCGCGCCTTCGGCAATGTGACCGAGCTGAGCTATGACGCGGCCCGCAAGCGGGTGAACACCCGGGCCCTGATGACCGTGATCGTGATCTTCCTGGTCTTCACCGGGATCGTCGGCGTGCTGTGGATGGGCGCGCGGGATGTGCGTGCGGGCGCGATGTCGGCGGGTGCGCTGATCCAGTTCGTGATCTATTCCGTGATGGTCGCAGGCGCCGTGGGCGCCTTGTCGGAAATCTGGGGCGAGTTGCAGCGCGCGGCAGGCGCGACCGAGCGTCTGGCCGAATTGCTGGATGCCGATGACCCGGTCAAGGATCCCGCCGCGCCCTTGCCGGTGCCGTCGCCCGTGCGCGGGCGCATCGTCTATGAAGACGTCAGTTTCCGCTATCCCGCGCGGCCCGAGATCCCGGCGCTGGATCATGTCGACCTGGTGATCGAACCCGGCGAGACCGTGGCGCTGGTGGGCCCCTCGGGTGCCGGCAAGACCACGATCATTCAGACGCTGCTGCGCTTCTACGATCCCAGCGCGGGGCGTATCCTGCTGGATGGTGTGGCGCTGGATGCCATGCGCCGCGAGGAGTTCCGCCGCCACGTGGCGCTGGTGCCGCAGGATCCGGTGATCTTTGCCACGACCGCGATGGAAAACATCCGCTTCGGTCGCCCCGAGGCCACCGATGCCGAGGTCGAGGCCGCGGCGAAGGCCGCGGCGGCGCATGACTTCATCATGGCGCTGCCCGAAGGATACGGCGCGCAGGTCGGCGAACGCGGCGTGATGCTGTCGGGCGGCCAGAAGCAGCGCATCGCCATTGCCCGCGCGATCCTGCGCGATGCGCCGGTGCTGCTGCTGGACGAGGCGACATCGGCGCTCGATGCCGAAAGCGAACGCGCCGTGCAGCAGGCGGTCGATGCCCTGTCGCAGGGGCGCACGACGATCATCGTGGCGCACCGACTGGCGACGGTGAAGAAGGCGGATCGCATCGTCGTGCTGGACGGGGGCCGCATCGTGGCGCAGGGCACCCATGACGCGCTGGTGGCCGAAGGCGGGCTTTATGCGCGCCTGGCGCGGCTTCAGTTCACCGACGGGGCGCATGCGGCTTGAATTAGCGCTTGCCAGACCTTGCGACCTATCCGAAAGTTTAGCCGGTGAGAGCCCCTTGGCATTTCGCGGGGGGAGTGTGTGAAAGGATGGACGTATGGGGCTTTTCAATTTCTGGAAAAAATCCGGCAAGAAGGTTTCAGGCGGCGGGGATGCTGCGCCGAGCGCCGAGGCGCTGAAGAAGGAAGTGGCCGACCTGGGCCTGGATACCAAGGGCGCCGAGATCACCGTCGAGGGTGACAAGGTTACCGTGTCGGGTGGCAGCCTGAGTGCCGAGGAGCGTGAGAAGGTGATCCTGGCGGTCGGCAATGTCGAAGGCGTGGCGGCGGTCGAGGCGGCGGAGGCCGACGATGCCGTATTCCACACGGTGGAGAAGGGCGACACGCTGTCGGCCATCGCCAAGAAGACGCTGGGCAGCGCCAACCGCTATCCCGAGATCTTCGAGGCCAACAAGCCGATGCTGACCCATCCGGACAAGATCTATCCCGGCCAGGTGCTGCGGATCCCCGGCGGCAAATCCGCCTGACGGCCAGCAAAAGACGGGCAGGGGCCGCCTTTGGGCGGCCTTCTGTTTTTGGGCTGCCGGGGGTCGTCCCACGATGGGACATTTTGTGGATCGTGCGATTTCAAGGGCTTGGCCGGGCGCGTTAGGCAATTCTTAACGATTGGACCCCTGTGACGCAGCTTGCGGGCGACGCCGGTCTTATTGGTGCCACAAAACGCCGCTATCGGCATGGGGCTGAAAATTGGAGCCACATAGCATGTCCGACACATCGCCCATCGCCCGCGCGCCGCTTGGCTGGTCCGGCTTTGCTGCCGGTGCCGCCGCACTGATCCTGACGCTTGTGCTGTTCTGGGCAGGCCCCTTCGCCCCGCAGCAATCGGCCGGCGTCAGCATCGGCGAGCTGGCGGCCGAGATCGCGAAATCCGCCGCGCGGTCCGTCGCCGGTCAGCCGCAACCCGCGCCTGTGCCGGTGCCGCGCACCATCGACGATCACCTTGCCGTCGCCGTGGGCGTGCTGGCCGGTCTGGCGGTGGTGCTGGGGGTGGCCAGCCTGATCCGGCATGAACACAAGCGCGCCGCCCTGTCGGGGATCGG
>JAJLKH010000125.1:0-43096 GCA_033839205.1 Rhodobacterales bacterium
CAAGATGCCCGAGAACATCAAATGCGCCATGCTGTCCTGCATCCTGTCCGACACGCTGGAATTCCGCAGCCCGACCACGACCGATCATGACCGCGCCGTCGCGGAAAAGCTGGCGCATGAGCTGGGCATCTCGATCCCCGATTACGCAGCGGAGCTGTTCGCGGCGAAATCCGATGTCTCGGCCTTTTCGGATGCGGAACTGCTGCGGATGGACAGCAAGGAATACACCGTCGCGGGCAAGGAGTTCCGGGTGTCCGTGCTTGAGACCACCTCGCCCCGGATGGTGCTGGACCGCAAGGACAGCCTGATGGCGTCCATGGTGGATGTGGCCAAGGAAGACGGCGCGGACCAGGTGATCCTGTTCGTCGTCGACATCCTGAATGAAGAAGCGACGCTGCTGGTGCCGAACGACCTGGTCAAGACGCTGGCCGAGAAATCCTTCGGCGTGACCGTGACGGGCGACACCGTGGTGCTGCCCGGCGTGATGAGCCGCAAGAAGCAGATCATCCCGGTTCTGACACTGTAACCGACAGGACAGGGGCAGCCCGGTTTGCGGCCGCCCCTGGATTTTTGCGACCGAGGGCCCGCGCGATCAGTTGCGCGGGCCTTTGTATTGGCGATGCGCGGCGGCGGCACCGCCCTTGCCCCTTTGGCCGCCCGACAGCCCATCGAGCTTGCCGCGCGCGTGGCGCTGCATCACGCCCAGCATTTCATCCTCGCCGGGGGTGTCCAGGCTTTGCAGCAGGTTCGCATCGTGGTTCTGCGACAGGATCGTATCGGTATCGGAAGCCCAGGGGTTGTTGTGCCCGGCCATGGCGGGTGTCACGGCGCAGAGGGCCAGCAGGATACCGGCGGCGGTCTTGGTCTTCATGGTCTTTTCCTTTCGTTGCGCGCTTCGACCCCTTAAATATACATTTTTTCGAATATGAAAATCCGGGCCGATGCTTGTCGGCAGGGTTCCGCCGTTCGACCCGCATGGATCATTGCCCCGCTCTGGCGTATGCAGGCCCTGACCCCACAAGGACGGAGCCCAAGCCATGACCCGGATCATCAACGCCCTTTCCGAGATCGCCAGCAGCTATGACGCGCTGTTCGTCGACCTTTGGGGCTGTGTGCATGACGGCGTGCGCGCCCTTCCCGAGGCCGTCGCGGCCCTGCAGGCCTATCGCGCCAGTGGCGGGATCGTGGTGCTGGTCACCAATTCGCCCAAGCCGCGCGCGGGGGTCGAAACCCAGCTGGGCCATTTCGGCGTGCCGCGCGACGCCTGGGACACCATCGCCACATCGGGCGATTCGGCGCGCGCCGCCATGCATCGCGGCGCGGTGGGTGAGCGGATCTTCTTTATCGGTGAAGACCGTGACATGCCCTTTTTCGAGCCGATCAAGGTGGTTGAGAACCCGGTCGAGATCACGCTGACCCCGCTGGAGGAGGCGACCGGCATCGTCTGCACCGGGCCTTTCGATCCGGTGGCCGATCCGTCGGTCCTGCGGCCACAACTGCTTTATGCCAAGCAGAAGGGCATGAAGCTGCTTTGCGCCAATCCCGATATCGTGGTGGACCGGGGCGAGAACCGCGAATGGTGTGCCGGGGCGGTGGCGCGGCTTTACACGGAAATGGGGGGCGAAAGCCTGTATTTCGGCAAGCCGCATCCGCCGATCTATGATCTGGCGCGCCGCCGCCTGTCGGCCCTGGGGCGCGATGTGGCGGACCGCAACATCCTGGCGATCGGGGACGGGATCCATACCGACATACTGGGCGCCATGGGCGAGGATATCGATTCCCTCTTCATCTCGGGCGGGTTGGCGCGCAGCGAGACGCAGACCCAAGGCCAACCGGACGAAACCGCGCTGAAAGCCTATCTGGACAGGGAAAAAGCCGCGCCGACCTTCACGATAGGTCATCTTCGCTGACCCACTTAGCACTTGCTTTTCTGCAATTGCAAAGTAATAAAGTTGCAACTTCGGACCGCATACAGTCCGAAAATTACTTTGTGGCTTTATGCTGATGGACAGTCTGGAGGGTCGGATGTTGGACAATCTGCCGCGCGGCACGATCTGTATCGAAGATATCGAGATGGGCATGACCCGCCACCTGCGCAAAGTGGTGACCGACCGCGACATCGAGCTTTTCGCCGAGGTATCGACCGACCGGAACCCGGTGCACCTGGACGATGACTATGCCCGCGACACGATTTTCGAAGGGCGCATTGCGCATGGGATGCTGACCGCGGGGCTGATCTCGGCAGTGATCGGTGAACAGCTGCCGGGGCATGGCACGGTCTATATGGGCCAGAGCCTGAAATTCCTGGGCCCCGTGCGCCCCGGCGACATGGTCCATGCCGAGGTCGAGGTGATCGGCATCGATCACGCCAAGCGCCGCGTGCAGCTGGATTGCCGCTGCATGGTCAATGGCAAGAAGGTCCTGATCGGCGAGGCCACGGTTCTGGCGCCCAGCCGCAAGTTCGACTGACCCGCCGCGCGCGGTCAAACAGGCTTGCACCGCCCTGCGCCGGGCGCTAACCCTGCGCCATGCGGATCATCCGGGATTACACATATGTGGACCTTGCAGATCGGGGCGCTTCCGCCGCGATCGGCAATTTCGACGGGGTCCACCTGGGCCACCGTGCCGTCATCGACATGGCCCGCAAGGCGGGCGACGCGATCGGCGCGCCGCTGGGTGTGATGACCTTCGAGCCGCACCCGCGCCAGTTCTTCGCCCCCGACGCCCCGCCTTTCCGCCTGATGAGCCGCGAGGCGCGCGCGCATCGGCTGGAAAAGCTGGGTGTTGCAAAGCTCTATGAGCTGAATTTCAACGCGGTCCTGTCATCTCTCAGCCCGCGCGATTTCGCGCAGCGCGTGATCGCCGACGGGCTGGGCCTCAAGCATGTCGTCATCGGGGCCGATTTCTGTTTCGGCAAGGGGCGCGCGGGCACCGCGCAGCATCTGGTCGATTTCGGGGCCGAGATGGGCTTTGGCGTCACCATCGCGCAGCTGCTGGAGGGGGACAGCGGGGGCGCCGTATCCTCGACCGCGATCCGCAATGCGCTGACCGATGGCCAACCGCGCGAGGCCGCCGCAATGCTGGGCCATTGGCACCGCATCGAGGGCCGCGTGATCACCGGCGACCAGCGCGGGCGCGAGTTGGGCTATCCCACGGCCAATATGTCCATCGACGGGCTGCACCCGCCGCGTTTCGGCGTCTATGCGGTGCTGGTCGATGTGCTGGAAGGTCCGCACAAGGGCAGTTACCACGGTGCGGCATCCATGGGGGTGCGGCCGATGTTCGGGGTGAACAAGCCCAATCTTGAAACCTTCCTCTTTGATTTCAAGGGCGATCTTTACGGTGTGCCGCTGTCGGTGGGGCTGGTGGAATTCCTGCGCCCCGAGGAAAAGTTCGACAGCCTTGCGACCCTGATCACCCAGATGGACGCGGATTGCGCCCGCGCCCGCGCCATCCTGGCCGCGCTATGAGCGACCCGATCAACCGCGATGGGCTACGCCCGCGTTTCTGGGAAAAGCATCCCGTAGACCGGCTGACCCAGGCCGAATGGGAAGCCCTGTGCGACGGCTGCGGGAAATGCTGCCTGAACAAGCTTGAGGACGAGGATACCGGCGAGGTCGCGCTGACCCGCATCGCCTGCCGGCTGCTGGATGACAGCACCTGCCGGTGCAGCCAATACACGATCCGCCATCAGTTCGTGCCGGAATGCATCGTGCTGAGCCCGCAGAACATGGATCGAAACCTTTACTGGATGCCGGAAACCTGCGCCTACAAGCTGCTCTGGACCGGCAAAACGCTGTTCGACTGGCACCCGCTGATCTCGGGTGATCCGCAGACGGTGCACGATGCCGGTGTCTCGGTGCAGGGGTTCACGATCCCCGAATTCGAAGTCCCCGAAGAGGACTGGGAAGACCATATCATAGAGGAGCCGACCTGATGTTCTTTGCCTCCGACAACGCGGGCCCCGCCCATCCGCAGGTGATGCAGGCGCTGGTGGATGCGAACCAGGGGTTCGCCATGCCCTATGGCAACGATCCGATCATGGCCGATGTGCGCGCCCGCCTGCGCGAGATCTTCGAGGCGCCCGAGGCCGCGATCTATCTTGTCGCGACCGGCACGGCGGCGAATTCGCTGGCGCTGGCCACGCTGGGCCAGCCCTGGCAGACGGTCTTCTGCTCGCCCGTGGCCCATATCCACGAGGATGAATGCAACGCGCCCGAGTTCTATTCGGGCGGCGCCAAGCTGACCCTGGTGGGCGACAGCGACAAGATCACGCCCGAGGCGCTGCGCGCGGCCATCCTGGCCGAGGAAACCCGCGGCGTGCACGGGCCGCAGCGCGGGCCGGTGTCCATCACCAACGTGACCGAGCGTGGCCGCGTCTATACCTGCGCGGAAATCGCGACCCTGTCGGCTGTCGCGAAGGACTTCGGCCTGCCGGTACATCTGGACGGCGCGCGCTTTGCCAATGCCATGGTGGCCCTGGGCTGCACCGCGGCGGAAATGACATGGAAGGCGGGCGTCGATGCCGTCAGCTTTGGTGGCACCAAGAACGGCCTGCCGGGTGTCGAAGCCGTGATCTTTTTCGATCCCGCGAAAGCCTGGGAATTCGAGCTGCGCCGCAAGCGTGGCGCGCATCTGTTTTCCAAGCACCGCTACCTGTCGGCACAGATGCTGGCCTTTCTGACCGACGATCTGTGGCTCAGCTCGGCCCGGCGCGCCAATGCCAATGCCGCGCGGCTGATCGCGGGGCTGCGCGCCATCCCCGCTGCGTCCTTCCTGCACGAGCCGCAGGCCAACATGATCTTTGCCAATCTGCCCCGGGCCACCCACAAGCGCCTGCATGACGCGGGTGCAGTCTATTACATCTGGTCCGGCAGCCTGGAGGGCGAGGATCCGGTCGAACCGCTGGCCGCGCGGCTGGTCTGCGACTGGTCCATCGGCCATGACCAGATCGACCGTTTCCTGGAACTGGCGGCGGGCTGACCGGCCCCCCGCTTCTTCTTGCCTTAAATATCCCCGCGCGGCGCGCACCCGCCGTCAGGCGGGTTCCTGCACCGGCACCTGCGCCCAGAAAGCGCGGATGGCATCGGCCACCACCTTGGGATGAGTGATGGGCGCCATGTGTCCCGCCTCTGGCACCGCCATCTGGACAGCATCGGGAATGCGGCGGGCCAGCCCGTCATTGATCACGCTGATCGCCTTGGGGCTGTCGCCGCCCCGGATCAGCAGGACCGGGCAGGCGATCCGTTCCAGTTTCCCGCCCGAGAGCATCCCCGCGCAATCGCCGTAGATCGCGGGATGTCCCGCCTCGATCAGGTGGATTCGGGCGGCCATGGCCGCGCGCTGGCCTTCGGGCAGGCGGCCCCAGCCGCGCCCGTCCCCCCAGATCGATGTGAAAGCCTGTGCCGCCGCCTCGCGATCGCCATCGGCCAGCGCCGCGCGATAGCGGATCATGCCCGGCTCCTGCCCGACCTTGAGATCGGGGCGATCCGCCATGGCGACCGCGAAGAAGACCGGCTCGACCAGCACGAGGGACCGCACGAGGTCAGGCCGTTCGACCGCCAGCCGCAGGGCCACCGTGCCGCCGAAGGAATGCCCGATCACATCGACCGGCCTTGCCTTGGCCTGGTCTTCCAGCAGGTCCACGGCCATGGCCGTGCTGACATCCTGGATATTGGTGGCGCCGTCCCAATCGGCGCTGCGGCCGTGACCGGGCAGATCATAGGCGATGGCGGTCATCAGGTCATCCAGCGCCGCCGCCATGCGCGACCAGCCGCCCGCATGGCCCAGCGAACAGTGGATCAGCAAGGCGTGGCGCGGACCCTGTCCGAGGGTGATCCAATGGGTCGGCACCCCGCCCCGGACATCCTGCGTCATGTCAGAGCTTGCCCGAAAGATGCGCGTCCAGATCCTCCAGCCGGTCCTGACCCCAGAACCGCTGCCCGCTGTCCACGATGTAGAAGGGCGCGCCGAAGACGCCGCGTGACACGGCTTCTTCCAGGTTGGCGGCATAGGTTTCCGCCCCGGCCAGCAGGCCCTTGTCGGCAAGGCTGGCATCGAAACCCGCAGCGGTCAGGCATTCACGCACCACGTCATCCTGCGAGATGTCGCGCTGATCGGCCCAGCAGGCGCGGCCAAAGCTGTGCACCAGCGCGCCAAGATCGCCGCCGCCGGCGGATTGCGCGGCAATCACCGCATAGGAAGCGGGTGCCGGGTTTACCGGCCAATGCGCGGGCTGAAGGTTGAAATCCATGCCGAGTTTCTTTGCCTGGCGCGGCAATTCCTGCGCCCGGTATTCCTTGCGCGATGGGTGACGATCCGCCAGCGCGACGCCCCCCGTCCGGGCAAAGACCGCGCCCGCATCGACGGGCTTATAGGTGATGCTGGCCCCGTGGCGCGCCGCGATCGCCTCGAGCCGGGTTCCCGCCAGGTATACGTAAGGCGAGAGAACCGTGAAAAAATAATCGATATGGGCCATTTGCGCGTTTCCTTTGCCTGCATCGCTTTGCCCGACGGTAACGAGATGATAGGCAGTGTCAACGTCACGAATCTGTCATTCGCCCTGCGCGGATGCCCCCCCGCAGAGGAACCGCTGCCATGCCATCCATCACCGAACCGAAACTGATCTCGGGCAATGCCAACCTGCCGCTGGCCAAAGCCATCGCGCGGCGCATGTCGATCCATCGCGGCGTGTCGACCGGCCTTGTGGATGCCCGGATAGAGCGGTTCAACGATGGCGAGATCTTTGTCGAGGTGTTCGAGAACGTGCGCGGCGAGGATATGTTCATCATCCAGTCCACATCGAACCCGGCCAATGACAACCTGATGGAACTGCTGATCATGTCGGACGCGCTGCGCCGGTCTTCGGCGGCGCGCATCACTGCCGTGATCCCCTATTTCGGCTATGCCCGGCAGGATCGCCGCACCAAGGCGCGCACCCCGATCAGCGCAAAGCTGGTGGCCAACATGCTGGTCGAGGCGGGGATCGAGCGGGTGCTGACCCTTGATCTGCACGCGGCCCAGATCCAGGGCTTTTTCGATATTCCGGTGGACAACCTTTATGCCTCGCCGATCTTTGCGCTGGACATCAAGGCGCATTTCGCAGGCCGGATGAACGAGCTGATGGTCGTCTCGCCGGATGTGGGGGGCGTGGCGCGGGCGCGCGAACTGGCCAAGCGGATCAATGCGCCGCTGGCGATCGTGGACAAGCGCCGCGAGAAGCCGGGCGAAGTGGCCGAGATGACCGTGATCGGTGACGTGACGGGCAAGACCTGCCTGATCGTCGATGACATCTGCGACACCGCGGGCACCCTGTGCAAGGCGGCCGAGGTGCTGATCGAGAATGGCGCAAGCGAGGTGCATTCCTATATCACGCACGGCGTTCTGTCCGGCCCGGCGGTCGAGCGGATTACCAAATCGGTGATGAAATCGCTGGTGATCACGGATTCCATCGAAGCGCCCGAGGCCGTGAAGAGCGCGCCGAACATCCGCATCGTGCCGACCGCGCCGATGTTCGCGCAGGCGATCCTGAACATCTGGAACGGCACATCGGTGTCGTCGCTGTTCGAGACGGAAACGCTGGACCCGATCTACGAGGGCACGTTCAAGCTGTGACGGGCGGCGGCGCGCGTCAGTCGATGCGCCAGTCGTCGGGTTCGTAGCGCTCGCCGATGGCGAGCCAGTTGACGCGTACGCGCGCCACCTTGCTGTCGCCCCATGTGCGGAAAACGATCGCGAAACCTTCGGGCTTGATATCGCTGGCCTGCACATCGGCGCGTGAATTCGCGGTGTTGGACATGTCCCACATGCTCATGCCGATATGCACGACCGGCGGGGTGACGAAAGCCTCGCGGAAATGCACGAAACTGCGGATGTGGCGCGGCCCCTCGCCTGTCCACATCTCTCCGTCATGTTCGAAATCAGAGAACAGGACAATCTCGCCCTGATCGACCCCGATTGAGTTGTTCCTGAACCGCCGCATGAAGCCTCTGATCTGCTGGTGCGACCTTACTGCCAGATTGAGGCGACATCAGGCCAGAAAAATGCGCGCAAAGGATGAATTGCGGGTCGTCTGCGCGCAAGCCGCCACGCCAACGAAAAAGGCCCCGTCTTGCGACAGGGCCTTTTGATCTGTTGTGTCTGGCGATCAGACGCCCACTTCGCTCCGCAAGGCCTGAAGATCGGCCAGCAGCTTGTCGGCCGCGTCCTTGCCATCGGCTGCTGCCTTGGCAGCGGCTTCGGTGGCCAGACCGATCAGCGCGTCGAAATCGGCGGCGGTCGCTTCCGCGACAGCCATCGCCTTTTCCGCCAGGACCGACGTCCCCTCGCCCGAGATTTCGGCGAAGCCACCGGTCACGACATAGGCCGCGTCACCCTGCGGGCCGCTCACGCGCAGCACGCCGGGGCGCAGGGTCGTGATCAGCGGTGCATGGTCGGGCATCGCTGTCAGGTCGCCATCGGCCCCCGGGATCTGCACCTGCGCCACCTGCATCGAGGCCAGGCGGCGCTCGGGGCTGACGAGGTCGAATTGCATGGTCTCAGCCATTTCGGCCCTCCCTTAGGCCGCGTCTGCGGCCATGCGTTCAGCTTTGGCGATCACGTCCTTGATGCCGCCCACCATGTAGAAAGCGCCTTCCGGCAGGTGGTCGTATTCACCGGCCACAACGGCCTTGAACGATGCGATCGTGTCTTCCAGCGGCACCTGCACACCGTCCGAGCCGGTGAAGACCTTCGCCACGTCGAAGGGCTGCGACAGGAAGCGCTGGATCTTGCGGGCGCGGGCCACGGTCAGCTTGTCCTCTTCGGACAGTTCGTCCATCCCGAGGATGGCGATGATGTCCTGAAGCGACTTGTAGCGCTGAAGCACCTGCTGCACGTCGGTCGCGACCTTGTAATGCTCTTCCCCGATCACGGCGGGGTCCAGCAGACGCGAGGTCGAGTCGAGCGGGTCCACGGCGGGATAGATGCCGAGTTCCGAGATCGCGCGCGACAGAACGGTGGTTGCGTCGAGGTGGGCGAAGGACGTGGCCGGCGCGGGGTCGGTCAAGTCGTCCGCAGGCACGTAGATCGCCTGCACCGAGGTGATCGAGCCCGACTTGGTCGAGGTGATGCGTTCCTGCAGCGCGCCCATGTCGGTGGCCAGCGTCGGCTGGTAGCCCACGGCCGAGGGGATACGGCCCAGAAGTGCGGACACCTCGGAACCGGCCTGCGTGAAGCGGAAGATGTTGTCGACGAAGAACAGAACGTCGGTACCGGACTGGTCGCGGAACTGTTCCGCCAGCGTCAGACCCGACAGCGCCACGCGCATACGCGCACCCGGCGGCTCGTTCATCTGACCGTAGACAAGGGCCACTTTGGATTCGGTCAGGTTATCGGGAACGATAACGCCGGATTCGATCATCTCGTGGTAAAGGTCGTTGCCTTCACGGGTCCGTTCACCCACACCGGCGAACACCGAGAAGCCCGAGTGCACCTTGGCGATGTTGTTGATCAGTTCCATGATGAGAACCGTCTTGCCCACGCCGGCGCCGCCGAACAGGCCGATCTTGCCGCCTTTGGCGTAGGGGGCCAGCAGGTCGATCACCTTGATGCCGGTCACCAGCACTTCGGATTCGGTCGACTGCTCGGCGAATTCGGGTGCGGGGGCGTGGATCGGGCGATGCTCGTCCGCCTTTACCTCGCCCTTTTCGTCCACCGGGTCGCCGGTCACGTTCAGGATGCGGCCCAGGGTCGCGTTGCCGACCGGCACCATGATGGGGCCGGCGGTGTCGATCACCTCCTGGCCGCGCACCAGACCTTCGGTGGCGTCCATGGCGATGGCGCGCACGGTGCCCTCGCCCAGGTGCTGGGCGACTTCCAGAACCAGTTTCTTGCCATTGTTGTCAGTGGTCAGCGCGTTGAGGATCTCCGGCAGGTGATCCCCGAACTGCACGTCCACAACGGCGCCGATCACCTGGGTGATTTTGCCTTTTGCGTTTGCCATGTTTCGTCTCCGGTTCCTTAGAGCGCCTCTGCGCCCGAGATAATTTCAATAAGCTCGTTCGTGATGACGGCCTGACGCGAGCGGTTGTATTCGATGGTCAGCTTCTCGATCATCTCGCCGGCGTTGCGGGTTGCGTTGTCCATGGCGGACATGCGCGCGCCCTGTTCGGACGCCCCGTTTTCCAGCAGCGCCGAGAAGATCTGCGTCGCCACACCGCGCGGCAGAAGATCGGCGAGGATCGCCTCTTCGTCCGGCTCGTAATCGTAAAGCGTGCTGGCCGCATCGGTTTCCGACGCAGCGAAGCTGGCCGGAATGATCTGCTGCGCGGTCGGGATCTGGCTGACCACGTTCACGAACTTCGAATAGAAGATCGTGGCGACGTCGAACTCGCCCGCATCGAAACGCGCCAGAACGCCGCGCGCGATGTCCTGCGCATCGGCATAGCCCACGCGCTTGATCTCGCTCAGGTCGACGTGACCGATGAAGTTGGCGGCATATTCGCGCTTGAGCTGATCGCGGCCTTTCTTGCCGACGGTCAGGATCTTGACGGTCTTGCCCTTGCTCAGCAGCTCTGCCGCCTTCTGCTTGGCCAGCTTGGCGATGTTCGAGTTGAACCCGCCGCACAGGCCACGCTCGGCGGTCATGACCACCAGCAGATGCACCTTGTCATCGCCCGTCCCCGCCAGAAGGCGCGGCGCGCTGTCAGACCCGCCCACCGACGCCGCAAGCCCGGCCATCACGGCATTGAACCGCTCGGTGTAAGGGCGCGATGCCTCGGCCGCGTCCTGTGCCCGCCGCAGTTTTGCGGCGGCCACCATCTGCATGGCCTTGGTGATCTTGCGGGTCGACTTGACGCTCGCGATCCTGTTTTTCAGGTCCTTGAGGTTTGGCATAGCCTCTTCCCCTTATGCGAAGTCAGCGGCGAAGGCGTCCAGCGCAGCTTTGATCTTGTCCTCGGCCTCGCCCTTGATCTTCGGATCCTGCTTGGTGATGTACTCCAGCAGATCGGCGTGCTTGGTACGCAGATGCTTGAGCAGACCTGCCTCGAAGCGACCGACTTCCTTGACGGCGATCTTGTCCAGGTAGCCCTTGGTGCCGGCATAGATCACGCAGACGATTTCCGCGTTGGTCAGCGGCGAATACTGCGGCTGCTTCATCAGCTCTGTCAGGCGCGCACCGCGGTTCAGCAGCTGCTGGGTTGCGGCGTCGAGGTCGGAACCGAACTGTGCGAAGGCCGCCATTTCGCGGTACTGCGCCAGTTCCAGCTTGACCGGGCCTGCGACCGATTTCATCGCGTTGGTCTGGGCCGAGGAGCCCACGCGCGACACGGACAGACCGGTGTTCACCGCGGGACGGATGCCCTGGTAGAACAGTTCGGTTTCCAGGAAGATCTGACCGTCGGTGATCGAGATCACGTTGGTCGGAATGAACGCGGACACGTCGCCGCCCTGGGTTTCGATGATCGGCAGCGCTGTCAGCGAACCTGCGCCGAATTCCTCGTTCAGCTTTGCCGAACGCTCCAGCAGGCGGGAGTGGAGATAGAACACGTCGCCGGGATAGGCTTCGCGGCCCGGCGGGCGACGCAGCAGCAGCGACATCTGGCGATAGGACACGGCCTGCTTGGACAGGTCATCATAGATGATCAGCGCGTGACGGCCATTATCGCGGAAATGCTCGGCCATTGCGGTGGCGGCATAGGGTGCCAGGAACTGCATCGGCGCGGGGTCGGATGCGGTTGCGGCCACGACGATCGAGTATTCGATCGCGCCGGATTCTTCGAGCTTCTTCACCAGCTGCGCCACGGTGGAACGCTTCTGGCCGACAGCCACGTAGACGCAGTAAAGCTTTTTGCTTTCGTCGTCGCCGGCGGCTTCGTTGTAGGATTTCTGGTTCAGGATCGTGTCCAGCGCGATGGCGGTCTTGCCGGTCTGACGGTCACCGATGATCAGTTCGCGCTGGCCGCGGCCAACGGGGATCATGGCGTCGACGGATTTCAGACCCGTCGCCATCGGCTCGTGCACGGATTTGCGCGGGATGATGCCCGGTGCCTTCACGTCGGCGATGCCGCGCTTGGAGGTCTTGATCGGGCCCTTGCCGTCCAGCGGGTTGCCCAGGCCGTCAACGACGCGGCCCAGCAGTTCGTCACCGACCGGAACGTCCACGATGGACTTGGTGCGCTTGACGGTGTCGCCTTCCTTGATGTCGCGGTCAGAGCCGAAGATCACGACGCCGACGTTGTCGGATTCGAGGTTCAGCGCCATCCCGCGGATACCGCCGGGGAATTCGACCATCTCGCCGGCCTGGACGTTGTCCAGACCGAAGACGCGGGCGATACCGTCACCGACGGACAGCACGCGACCCACCTCGGCCACTTCGGCTTCCTGGCCGAAGTTCTTGATCTGGTCCTTCAGGATCGCAGAAATTTCCGCTGCTTGGATACCCATTTATCCGACCTCTTTCATTGCATTCTGGAGGGAGTTGAGGCGCGATGCGATCGATGTGTCGATCATCTTCGAGCCAACCTTGACGACAAGACCGCCGATGAGGCTTTCATCGACGGCCGCTTTGATCTTGACAGTCTTGCCGGTGCGGCCAGCCAGAAGCTTGGCCAGCTTGTCCGACTGCGCCTTGGTCAGCGCCTTGGCGCTGGTCACTTCGGCGGTCACTTCGCCCTTGTCCTCGGCAATGGCGTTGCGCAGGGCAGCGGCCAGTTGCGGCAGGACGAACAGGCGGCGCTTGGAAGCCATCAGCCCCAGCACATTCGTCATCGTGGGCGTCAGGCCCATTTTCTTTGCGATCGCTGCGATGGCCGCAGCCTGTTCTTCACGGCTGTAGACCGGGCTGCTGATCAGGGCCGAGAAATCGGCGCTTTCGGCCAGCGCGGCCTCAAGTGCATCAAGATCCGCCTCGATCTTGGCGACGCTCTTGCTTTCTTTGGCAAGTTCAAACACGGCCGTCGCATAGCGCGCGGCGATGCCTGAGGAAATCGAAGCTGGTTCGGACACGTCCACCCTTCCGATATTCTGACCCCGGACTTTTGATGGCCCTCTGGACCGCCGGGGAAGTTAACCTGCCTTGACCCACGTCAAAGCATCAAAATCGGCGTGGGTGTAGCAGAGCCTTCCAGACCTAGCAACCTGCTATAGAGTCAAAGGGCCGAAAGGAATTTACTGGAATTTCAGTCACTTAACAAAGGTGCGGCGCTTTGCGCGCTATTTGTGCGAAAAAAATTCGATCTTTTCACGCCGAATTTTCGATTCCGTGCCCGAAAACCCGGCAGACCCCATGTCGCCACGGCTGCACGCGTTAGCGTTATCACACTGACCCGGGTTCGAAAACCGCCTTTCAGGCCGGCTTGACCTCGGGTTTGGAGCTGCCGAGACCATCGAGCACGTTGAGCGGCCGCCGCATCGCCTCGCGCAGGCCGGGACCGCTGGAGGCGTGAACGCGCTTGGTTGCTTCGACCATCAGGACGCCACCGGCCAGCACCATCGAAAACCGCAGGCCTGCGTTTTCCCAGAAATTGGCGGTCTTGCGCCAGAACCGCTTGTCCGAGGGGGGCTGATAGAGGGTTGTCGCGTGCCGTTCGGGCAGGAAGGAATGCCGCTTGAGCTGCGCCTCGAGCTGGCTGAGCGTATAGGGCCGCCCGTAGCCGAAGGGCGTGGCATCCGACCGCGACCAGAGCCCCGCGCGGTTCGGCACGATGAAAAGGGCGCTGCCGCCGGGACCAAGCACGCGAAAACATTCCTCGAGCAGGGCCGAAGGTTGTTCGGAGGTTTCCAGCCCGTGCAGCAAGACCAGCTTGTCCACATGCCCGGTTTCGATCGGCCAGGCGGTTTCCTCGCACAGGACCGAGACATTGGGCATCCCCGCGGGCCAGGGCATCACCCCTTGCGGGCCGGGCATCAGGCCGGTCACGCGCCGCGCCTCGTCAAGATAGGGGCGCAGCAAGGGCACGGCAAAACCGAAGCCCACGACGGTCTGGCCCTTGGCCTCGGGCCACATGCGCAGCATCTGGTCGCGCACGGCCTTCTGCGCGGCACGCCCCAGCGTGCTGCGGTAGTAGAAGTTGCGCAGGTCTTGCACATCAAGATGCATTGCGGTCCGCCTCTGGTTCCGCCACTCTAGAGGGCCACCTTAACAAGCGGAAGATGAAACGCCATGCCCCTTGAGATCGTCACCATCCCCTGCCTCAAGGACAATTACGCCTTCCTGGCCCATGACAAGGCGACCGGACAGACCGCCGTTGTCGATGTGCCCGAGGCAGCCCCGATCGTCGCGGCGCTGAAACAGCGCGGCTGGACGCTGTCCCATGTGCTGCTGACGCACCATCACTGGGATCATGTGGACGGGCTGGCGGCCTTGCTGGCGGATCATCCCGCGACCGTCATCGGTGCCGCCGCCGATGCGCACCGCCTGCCCCCGCTGGACATCGCCGTGCGCGAGGGGGACAGGATCACCATCGGATCGGATACCGGCAGGGTGATCGACGTATCCGGCCACACGCTGGGCCATATCGCCTTTCATTTCCCCGACAGTGCCGTTGTCTTTACCGCCGACAGCCTGATGGCCCTGGGCTGCGGGCGCCTGTTCGAGGGGACGCCCGCGCAGATGTATGAAAGCCTGTCGAAACTGGCCGCGCTGCCGCCCGAGACACTGGTCTGTTCGGGGCATGAATACACCGCATCGAACGCGAAATTCGCCCTAACCATTGAACCCGGAAACGCCGCGCTTATCTCTCGTGTGGAAAAGATCGAAACCGCGCGTGCACAGGGTCGCCCGACCGTCCCTTCCCTGTTGTCGACAGAGCGCGCCACAAACCCCTTCCTGCGGTCAGACAGCCCTGAAATACAGGCCAATCTTGGTCTGTCCGGGGCCGATCCGGTCACCGTTTTCACCGAGGTGCGCCGCCGCAAGGACAGTTTCTGATGCTGAAACCTCACGCATCGGGAACACGCCGAACAAAATGTGACCACCGGGCCAAAGAAAAAACTTGAAGAGCGCCCGATATAGACCACACTTTAATACTATGAGGCCATGTTTGTTGCGGTCATGACCGCGACAGACCCAGATCAAAGAGGAGCACAACCGTGCCTTCATTCTCGACCACGCTCGAACAGGCAATCCACGCGGCGCTGGCCCTGGCCAACGCGCGCAAACATGAATTCGCAACGCTCGAGCACCTTCTTCTCGCGTTGATCGACGAACCCGATGCGAACCGCGTGATGAAGGCCTGTTCGGTCGATACCGATGACCTGCGCAATACGCTGGTGGAATTCATCGATGACGACCTGTCCAACCTCGTCACCGATATCGAGGGTTCCGAGGCGGTGCCGACCGCCGCGTTCCAGCGCGTGATCCAGCGCGCGGCGATCCATGTGCAATCCTCTGGCCGGACCGAGGTGACGGGCGCGAACGTGCTGGTCGCGATCTTCGCGGAGCGCGAAAGCAACGCCGCCTATTTCCTGCAGGAGCAGGAGATGACCCGCTATGATGCCGTGAACTTCATCGCGCATGGCGTGGCCAAGGACCCCGCCTATGGCGAGGCGCGTCCGGTGACCGGCGCGACCGAGTCCGAAGAGAGCAATACCGGGTCCTCGACCGAAGCCACCGACCAGAAGGAATCCGCGCTGGGCAAGTATTGCGTGGACCTGAACGCCAAGGCGTTCAAGGGCGATGTCGATCCGCTGATCGGCCGCGCCGCCGAGGTCGAGCGCTGCATCCAGGTTCTGTGCCGCCGCCGCAAGAACAACCCGCTGCTGGTGGGTGATCCGGGCGTGGGCAAGACCGCCATCGCCGAAGGCCTGGCGCGCAAGATCGTCAAGGGCGAAACCCCCGAGGTTCTGTCCAAGACCACGATCTTCAGCCTCGACATGGGCGCGCTGCTGGCCGGAACCCGCTATCGCGGCGATTTCGAGGAACGTCTGAAAGCCGTGGTGAACGAGCTTGAGGCGCATCCCGACGCGGTTCTGTTCATCGACGAGATCCACACGGTGATCGGCGCGGGCGCCACCAGCGGCGGGGCGATGGATGCGTCCAACCTGCTGAAACCCGCATTGCAGGGCGGCAAGCTGCGCTGCATGGGATCGACCACCTACAAGGAATTCCGCCAGCATTTCGAAAAGGACCGCGCGCTGTCGCGCCGGTTCCAGAAGATCGACGTGAACGAGCCGACCGTGGATGACACGGTCAAGATCCTGCAGGGTCTGAAACCCTATTTCGAGGAACATCACTCGGTCCGTTACACCGCCGATGCGATCAAATCCGCCGTGGAACTGAGCGCGCGCTACATCAACGACCGCAAGCTGCCCGACAAGGCCATCGACGTGATCGACGAGGCCGGTGCCGCGCAGCACCTGGTGGCGGAATCGAAGCGCCGCAAGACCATCGGCGCCAAGGAGATCGAGGCCGTCGTTGCCAAGATTGCCCGCATCCCGCCCAAGAACGTGTCCAAGGACGATGCAGAGGTGCTCAAGGATCTGGAAAAGACCCTCAAGCGCGTGGTTTTCGGCCAGGACGATGCCATCGTGGCCCTGTCCAGCGCGATCAAGCTGGCCCGTGCCGGCCTGCGCGAACCGGAAAAACCCATCGGCAACTACCTCTTCGCGGGTCCCACTGGCGTAGGCAAGACCGAGGTGGCGAAACAGCTGGCCGATACGCTGGGTGTGGAACTGCTGCGCTTCGACATGTCCGAATACATGGAGAAACACGCGGTCAGCCGCCTGATCGGCGCGCCTCCGGGCTATGTCGGGTTTGACCAGGGCGGCATGCTGACAGATGGCGTGGACCAGCATCCCCATTGCGTGCTGCTGCTGGACGAGATCGAAAAGGCGCATCCCGATGTGTTCAACATCCTGTTGCAGGTGATGGACCACGGCACGCTGACCGACCACAACGGCCGCAAGGTGGATTTCCGCAACGTGATCCTGATCATGACCTCGAACGCGGGCGCCGCCGACATGGCCAAGGCCGCCATCGGGTTTGGCCGGGACAAGCGCACAGGCGAAGACACTGCCGCGATCGAGCGGACCTTCACCCCGGAATTCCGCAACCGTCTTGACGCGGTCATCAGCTTTGGCGCCCTGCCGAAAGAGGTGATCATGCAGGTGGTCGAGAAATTCGTGCTGCAGCTTGAGGCCCAGTTGATGGACCGCAACGTGCATATCGAACTGACCAAGCCTGCCGCCGAATGGCTGGCCGACAAGGGTTACGATGACAAGATGGGCGCGCGCCCGCTGGGCCGCGTGATCCAGGAGTACATCAAGAAGCCGCTGGCCGAAGAATTGCTGTTCGGCAAGCTGACCAAGGGCGGTGTGGTGCGCGTGGCACTGAAGAATGGCGAGATCGATCTGCAGATCGCCGGGCCGGAACAGGCACGCCTGTCGGGCAACAAGCCGCCGCTGCTGACCGCCGACTGATGCGGGCAGCATGGCTGCCGCTGATCATGGCCTCCGCACTGCCAGCCGGTGCGGGGGCCTTTACTTTGGGCCTGCCCATGGATTGCACCCTGGGAGAGACCTGTTTCATTCAGCAATACGTGGATCATGACACCGGCCCCGGCGCGCGGGATTTCACCTGCAACGGGCTGAGTTACGACACGCATACCGGCACCGATTTCGCCCTGCCGTCACTGGCGGCGATGCGGGCGGGCGTGGCGGTTCTGGCCTCGGCCCCCGGTCAGGTCACCGCGCTGCGCGACGGGATGCCCGACACGGGTCTGACACCCGAAACGGCCGCGCAGATCGAGGGCCGCGATTGCGGCAATGGCGTGGTGATCCGTCATGCCGACGGCTGGGAGACGCAATATTGCCACCTGATGCAGGGCTCGGTCACCGTGACGCGGGGGCAGATGGTCGAGACCGGCACGCCGCTGGGCCTTGTGGGTCTGTCGGGCAATACCGAGTTTCCCCATGTCCACTTGTCGCTGCGCCGCAATGGGCAGGTCGTGGACCCGTTCGATCCCGATGGCCAGATCACCTGCGGCGCGCCCGATCCCGAAACCCTGTGGTCCACGCCCATCGCCTATGCGCCCGGCGCTTTGCTGAACGCGGGCTTTGCGACCGGCATCCCCGATTATGACAGCGTCAAGGCCGGGACCGCGGGCCTGGATACGATCGCCAGCGATGCGCCTGCGCTGGTTGTCTGGGGCTATGCCTTTGGCGGGCGGCAAGGCGATGTGATGCGTCTGACCATCACCGGGCCGGGCGGCACGATCACCGATCACAGCGAAACGATCGACAGGCAGCAGGCGCAGTTTTTCCGCGCCGCGGGCCGCAAGACGCCCGCGCAAGGCTGGCCCGCTGGGGATTATGCCGCCAGCGTCAGCCTGATCCGGGATGGCCTGTCGCTGGGGTCGCGCAGCCTTGTCCTGCGGGTCGAGTGACCGCGCCGACGCCCCCCCGACAGCCTTATTTTTCGGTGAATTTCAACTCGATCCGGCGGTTCTGGGCGCGCGCCTCTTCGGTGTCGGCGGTGTTGACGGGGTTGTATTCACCAAAGCCATTCGCGCTGAGGCGGTCGGGCGGAATGCCAAGGCTGCCCGACATGTAGCGCACGACCGAAAGGGCGCGCGCCTGGCTGAGCTCCCAGTTATCGGCGAATTCCCCCTGCCCTGACAGCGGCACGTTGTCAGTATGCCCATCGACGCGGATCACCCAGTCGATCCCGTCAGGGATGTCATCGGCCACGGCGCTGAGGATCTCGGCCACCTTGGCGACCTCGCCCTGCCCAGCGGGGGAAAGTGTGGCGCTGCCCGGCGGAAACAGAACCTCGGAAGCAAAGACGAAGCGGTCCCCCACGACCTGCACGCCCGGCTGATTGCCCAGCAAATCGCGCAGGCGGCCAAAGAATTCAGAGCGGTATTTCTGCAGATCCTGCGCTTCGGCCTCGAGCCTGAGGCGCTCGGCCTCTTCCAACTGGCGGCGACGGCGTTCTTCGGCGGCAGCGCGCGCCAGTGCCGCGTTGAGGTCAGAGCCCAGCGATTGCACCTGGATCGAGGCGGCGGCCTCGCGTTCCTTGCTGTCATCCAGAAGGGCCTGCAACTGGCCCAACTGGGTGCGCAGGGCCGCGACCTGCTGGTTGAGCAGGGCCTGGGCGCGCTGCGCCTCGGTCGATTTGTCCTGTTCTTCCGCCAGAAGGCGCTGCGCCTGCGCCAAGAGGGCCGCTTCACGCTCGGCCGCGGTCATCCGGTCGCCAAGCTGCGCTTGCAGATCGTCGCGCGCGGCCTCGGCCGCGGCCAGCAGGGTCAGCGTTTCCTCGGCCCGGCGACGCTGTTCTTCCAGCGCCAGGGTCATCGCGGTCAATTCTGTGTCGGCATCCTGCAGGCGCGCGCGCAGCGCCTCGGCGGCGGCGGCTTCGGCCAGGCGCGCGGCCTCTTCTTCGGAAAGCTGCGCCTGAAGTTGATCGACCTGACCGCTGAGGGCCTGTGCCTGCGCCTGCGTTTCCGCCTGCTCGGCCCGCAGATCGGCGATCAGCGCCTCGAGCGCCTCGCGGCGTGCGGCGGCAAGGCGCGCGGCCTCGACGCCCGCGTCGATTTCGGTGCGGGCCTGCGCCAAGGCAAGGTTCAGAGCCTCTTGTTCGGACAGCAGGCGGCCTTGTTCAGCCTCGAGTTCGGCCACGGTTCCCAAGGCGGCATCGCGTTCGGAAAGCAGTGCTGCGACCTGCGCCTCGAAGCTGGTGATGCGGGTTTGCGCGGCCTCGAGGGCGGCCAGCCCCGCGTCACGTTCGCCGCGCAGCGACAGGATCAGCGCCTCCTGCTGGGCGATCTGGTCGCGCGCATCGCCCAGGGTCGCATCCAGCTCGCCCAGCCGGGTGGTCAGATCGGCGCTGCGCCGCTGTTCCAGCCCCAGGGCCTGCGCCAGCGCCGCGACCTCGGCGCCCAGGGCGTCAAGCTCGGTTTCCTGGCCGCTGATCGTTTCGCGCAGGACGAATTGAACCACCATGAAGATGGTCAGCACGAACATCAGCACCAGCAGAAGGCCGGTCATCGCATCGACGAAGCCCGGCCAGATCGAAGCCTGGAACCTTTGGCCGGTGCGGCGCGACAGGGCCATGGATCAGCCCCCTTCGCCCTTGTTGCCCAGAACGCCCCCCAGCGGCCGCGCTGTCGCGGGTCTTGGGCGGGACTGTTCGATCGCGCGGGTCAGGGCGGCCAGATCGGTGCGCAATTCGGACATGGTATCCTGCCGCCCGGCGCTGATCTCTTCGAGGATGCGCAGCAATTGCACATCCATCGAGCGCAGGCGCATCCGGCTTTCGGCATCCAGCCCCTCGCCCCGTTCCTGCGCGGACAGGGCGGTGGCAAGACGTTCCTGCCCCTCGGCCAGTCGCAAAAGGGCCGCTGTCAGTTCGGATTGCTGCCCGCCCCCGGCGCCCAGCGTTTCGGTGAGCCCGTCAATGACCGCGCCCAGCCGTTCCAGCCGTGCATCCGTCGCGGCGCGGGTGGCTTCGGCCTGTTCCAGCAGGACCTGAACGGTTTCCATCTGCTGGACCATGCCATCGACCACCTGCACCAGCATGCCCTGATCCGGCGCGCCTTCGCCCTCGCCCGAGGAAAAGCCGACGCGGGTGATCGTGCTCAGCCATTCTTCGAGTTCGCGGTAGAAGCGGTTCTGCCCATGGCCTGCGAAGAGTTCGAGCAGCCCGACAACCAGTGACCCCGCAAGGCCCAGAAGGGACGAGCCGAAGGCCACGCCCATGCCGGAAAGCTGTGCATCCAGACCGTCCATGAGGCGACCGAACACGGCCACGCCTTCTTCGCCTTCCTGCGGGGCAAGGCTGCGGATCGTGTCGACCAGCGCGGGCACGGTTGTGGCCAGGCCGTAGAACGTGCCCAGAAGACCGAGGAAGATCAGCAGGTTGACAATGTAGCGCGTGATCTCGCGCGCCTCGTCGATGCGGGTGGCGACGGAATCAAGGATGGAGCGGGTCGAGCTGGCGCCGATCTGCATCCTTGCGCCGCGGCTGCGCAGCAGGGCCGCCAGCGGCGCCAGAAGGCGCGGCGCCACGCGGCCATCGGCGCGGCCCTTGGCGAAAGCTTCGATCCAGCGGACCGAGGTGATCAGCTGCGCCACCTGCAGGAAACAGGCCAGCACGCCGATCACGAAGACGAAAAGGATGAAGCCGTTCAGGTAGGGGTTGGCCTCGAACACCGGCAGCACGCGCGGCAAGGCCAGCACGATGACGAATGCGGCAAGGCCCAATACCAGCAACATCGACACGATCTGGCGCAGGGGTTGCGAAAACTGCGGCTCGGCCTCGCGGTCCGGCATGTCCATGCGGACGGCTCCTGACACTGTTTGTTCTTGGATGTGATCCTAGGGGCTGAACCCCAGACTGCCAAGGGGTTATCCCCGTTGATGCGCCCCAATCCGGGTCAGATCGCGCACTCTGCCATCCAGCCAGGCCAGATCGGGGTCAATGATCCCCAGACTGTCGAGATGGGCCGCGGTGTTATGCAGGTACTCCGTGTTCGGGCCACGGCCCCCCACGGCCTGCGCGATGATCTGCGCCTGTTCTTCCAGCGGCAGACCGCCGCAATATTGCACATGATCGGGGTCGATCACATAGGTCACAGCCTCGACGCTGGTGCCATCGGCCAGATCGATCGTAAGCACCCTTTCGACATAGGCCGAAGAAATCAGCTCGCGTTCGCGCAGGTAGGCCAGCACCTCATCGGCCTGATCGGGGTGCACGCCCAGCGCCAGCCCGTGGCATTCCGTGCCCGGCACCGCGTCAAGCGCAAGCACCAGTCCCGGCGCCTCGGGGGTGCCGCGATGGTGGATCGAGCGCATGCAGAAGCTGCGATGATACCCTGCAAGCCGCGCGGGAACCGACCGGCTGACATCGAAGCCGGGATTCCACAAGAGCGACCCATATCCGAATACCCACATCATCGCGCCACTGGTCCTTCCATTTGCACCCCTGTAAACACCACCACAGGCGCAGTGAAAAGGGGGGCCTGCCGCGTGAAGCGATTGTTGGTGGTGATCATTGTTTCGGCCACGTTGTGGTCCGGATACTGGCTTTACGGGTCTTCGACGACGCGGGGCGCCTTTGAGGGCTGGTTCGCAGAGCGGCGCGCCGCGGGCTGGGTGGCCGACTTTGCAGCGCTGGAGGTGCAGGGTTTTCCCAACCGTTTCGACGTGACCATGACCGATATCGCTTTGGCCGATCCGGGCACGGGCTGGGCCTGGACCGCGCCCTTTTTCCAGATCCTGGCGCTGAGTTACAAGCCGAACCACGTGATCGCGGTCTGGCCCGATCTGCAACATGTCGCAACGCCCCTTGGCAAGTTCGACATCACCCAGGCCGAGATGCAGGCCAGCCTGGTGCTGTGGCCCAGCGCCGATATTGCGCCCGACCGGATCCGGCTGGTTGCCGACACGTTGCAGATCAGCGCCAGCGACGGCACCGGCACGGCGATGAGCGCGCTGCGGATTGCCGCGGAACGGCTGGGCGCGGATGGTCAGCCTGCCACAGCAGCCCCCGAGGAGGGCGCGACGCGCTATCGCATCGCACTGTCCGCCGAAGGTTTCGCCCCCGACCTGGCCCTGCGGCATCGCATCGACCCGACGGACCGGTTGCCGCGCACATTGGATGCGCTGCGCGCGGATGTGACCCTTGGGTTTGACCGCCCCTGGGATCGCCGCGCCGTGGAAGAGGCGCGCCCGCAGCCGCGCCAGATCGCGCTACGCCTGGCCGAGGCGCGTTGGGGCGAACTGGAGTTGAAGGCCGCGGGCGAGCTTGAGATCGACGCCGCGGGCGAGGCGACCGGACGGATGACCGTCAAGGCCCAGAACTGGCGCGAGATCCTGGCGATGGCGCGGGCCTCGGGCGAATTGCCCGAGGGGGTGGCCGACACGCTGGAGCGCGCGCTGTCGCTGCTGGCCGGCCGCAATGACGGGATCGACATTCCGCTGGATTTCCGGCGGGGCCTGATCTGGATCGGCCCCGTTCCGGTGATGGACAGCCCCGTATTCGTGCTGCGCTAGGCGCCGAGGCCCCGCCTTATCGGCAATAGGGCCCGCCGCGATGGCGCGCGGTGTCGAAATGGAAATGATCCTGGTGGAAGCGATCGGATTCCGGCCCCAGCACGGTGCCGAAGGTGCCGCAGGCCGCCCGGTGCATCTGCCTGAGCGCGCGCCCGTTGCGCCCCGCGCCCCAGTCGCGCAGCACTGTCACTTCGGTTCCATCGCGCAGACTGTAGCCTGACACGTCGATGGCCTTGCCGCGCCCATGTTCCGAGATGCGCGCACCCGGCTGGTGGTTGCGCGTGCGGCAGGCATAGCTGGCCGCGACACGGATGGATTGCACGCCGCCGCCCTGGTTGCCGACGGCGGGCATCATGCCCCTTTCGACCCAGCTGCCGAAGGCGCGCGCCGTGGGGCAATCCACGACCGCACCGGTGCTGAGCCGGACGCCATTCACCTCGTGCAGGCGCACCGCATTGGCGATCCCGCAACCGGTGATGCCGCCGGGCACCTCGCCCACGACTTCGCCACGCAGGCCGGGATCCTTGCAGACCATCGGATAGCCGCTGGTCGATGGCGCCGCGCGGGAGGCGGCGGGTCTTTCGTAACGAACACTACAAGCACTGGCACTGAACAACAGCGCCACAAGTGCCAGGGGCACAAGGGCGGGACGACGCATCAGCGGACCGCCTTTGCTCGCCCGAAGTCGGGCGCGTCGGTGTCCTGTCCCGCCTCGATGATGCCGCGCCGGATGGCGCGGGTGCGGGTGAAATAGGCATGCAGATGATCACCGTCCCCGGTACGGATGGCGCGTTGCAAGGCGAACAACTCCTCTGTGAATCGGCCAAGGATTTCCAGCGTGGCCTCTTTGTTGGTCAGGAAGACATCGCGCCACATGGTCGGATCGCTGGCCGCGATCCGGGTGAAGTCACGGAAACCGGCAGCGGAATACTTGATCACCTCGCTGTCGGTCACGCGGCGCAGGTCATCGGCCACGCCGACCATCGTATAGGCGATCAGGTGCGGCGCATGGCTGGTGACGGCCAGCACGAGGTCATGGTGATCGGCCTCCATCGTGTCGACATTGGCGCCGATCCCCTGCCAGAGGCGTGTCAGACGGTCGAGCGCCGCGGGATCCGTGCCTTCGACCGGCACAAGAATGCACCAGCGGTTGTCAAAGAGCGTCGCAAAGCCGGATTCGGGGCCGGAATGTTCCGTCCCCGCCAGCGGATGCGCGGGGATGAAATGCACGTGATCCGGCAGATGCGGACCAACGGCTTCGATCACCGCGCGCTTGACCGATCCCACGTCGCTGACCGTGGCGCCTTGGGCCAGATGCGGCGCGATTTCGGCCGCGACTGCACCCATCGCCCCCACCGGCACGCAGAGCACCACCAGATCGGCGCCCGCGACCGCCTCGGCGGCCGTGTCGCAGACCCGGTCGCACAGCCCGATCCGGCGCGCGGTATCGCGCGTGGCCTGGCTGCGGGCATAGCCTGTCACCTCACCGGCAAGGCCACCGCGCTTCATGGCCCAGAACATCGATGACGCGATCAGCCCCAGGCCGATCAGCGCGACGCGGTTGTAGATCACGCTCACCGTGCGCCCCCCTTGAACTGGCCCACGGCATGGGCGACGCGGCGGCAGCTGGCCTCGTCACCCACGGTGATGCGCAGGCATTGCGGCAGCTTGTAACCAGCGACGCGCCGCACGATCAGGCCCTGCGACTTGAGATATGTATCGCAGGCCTCGGCCTCGGCCTGATCGGCAAAGCGGGCCAGCACGAAATTCGCCATCGAGGTATCGCACTGCACCCCGTGTTCGGCCAGCGCCTGCGCCAGCCAGACCCGTAGCCGGGCGTTTTCCGCGCGGCATTTCGCGGCATAGGCCTGATCGCGCACGGCGGCCTCGGCGGTGGCGAGGGCCGTGTTCGACAGGTTGAAGGGCCCCCGGATCCGGTTCAGCACATCCACGATGGCGCGCGGGCCATAGCCCCAGCCCACCCGCAACCCGCCCAGGCCGTAAAGCTTGGAAAAGGTCCGGGTCATGACCACGTTGTCATGGGTTTCGACCAGCGCGGCCCCGCCATCATAGCCATCGACATATTCGGCATAGGCACCGTCCAGAACCAGCAGCGCATGGTCCGGCAGCCCCTCGGCCAGGCGGGCCAGTTCGTTGCCGCCGATCATCGTGCCGGTGGGGTTGTTGGGATTGGCGATGAAGACCAGCCGGGTCGCAGGCGTCACGGCGGCAAGGATCGCATCCACATCGGTCACGCGGTCGCGTTCCTTCACCTCGACGGGCGTGCCGCCCGCGGCCAGCGTACTGATGCGATACATCGCAAAGCCGTGTTCGGTGTGGATCACCTCGTCACCCGGTCCGACATAGGCCTGGCAGAGGAAATGGATGATCTCGTCGCTGCCGACGCCACAGATGATGCGGTCTGCGTCCAGACCGTGCACATCGGCAATCGCACCGCGCAGCCCCGCGTGATCGGTCGAGGGATAGCGATGCAGCTCGTAGCCCGAGCGGCGAAACGCCTCGATCGCGGCCTCGCTGGGGCCGAAAGGGTTCTCGTTCGAGCTGAGCTTGACCACATCGGTCACGCCCTCAACATGGGCGGCGCCGCCCTGGTAAAGCTCGATCTGCATGATGCCGGGTTGCGGCTGGATCTGGGTCATGTCTGCGCTCTCCTTGCGCCCTCTCTTAGCGGCGCGCCCTTTCCAAGAAAAGCGCGAAAGACGCGGGATCCGTCATGCCGCAGGCCGGGGCTGCAACTTCATACATCCTTGATGCCGCAATCCCCCGCGCGCCTCTGCCGCGCCGCGTCAGGTCGCAAGCACATTGCGAAAGAGCCAGGGATCGCTTTCGTCGATATCCTCGGGAAACAGCTCCCACCGGTCCTGAAGGGGCGTCCAATCGGTGTAATGCGCCTCGACCGGGCCAAGGTAGGGCCGCTGCACGGCAAGGCAGCGGGCATGATCCATCTCGTCGGTCTCCACGATGCCGGCGCGCGGGTTTTCCAGCGCCCAGACCATGCCGGCCAGAACCGCGCTGGTCACCTGCAGGCCGGTGGCGTTCTGGTCGGGGGCAAGGCTGCGCGCCTCGGCATTGGACAGGCGCGAGCCATACCAGAGCGCGTTCTTCGCATGGCCGTAAAGCAGCACGCCCAGTTCGTCGATGCCTTCCACGATCTCTTCGGGGCCCAGGATGTGATGCACATGCTGGACCCGCCCCGAGCCGAACATCTCGTGCAGGGACAGCACTGCATCGTCGCAGGGGTGATAGGCATAATGGCAGGTAGGCCGGTATTCGGGCGCTGCGGGATCACCGACCGTGTAGTAATCCGAGATCGAGATCGCCTCGTTATGGGTGACAAGGAAACCGAATTGCGGACCGGGCGTGGGGCACCAGCTGTGCACGCGGGTGATGGCGCCGGGGCGTTCGATCCAGATGGCGGATTGGCAGCCCGCTGTGTGGCGATAGGCATTGTCGGGGAACCATGTCTCATGCGTGCCCCAGCCCAGTTCGGCGGGCTGGAAGCCTTCGGCGATGAAGCCTTCGACGGACCATGTGTTCACGAAGACACCGCGCGGGCGCGGCAGGCTGCGCGCCTGCGTGTCGCGTTCGGCCACATGCACGCCCTTGACGCCAAGATCGCGCATCAGCAGCGCCCAGCCTTGCCGGTTCGTCGGCACATCGGTCGGATGCCCGCAATCCGCGGCCAGTTGCAACAGCGCCTCCTTGACGAACCAGCTGACCATGCCGGGATTCGCCCCGCAGCAGGACACGGCGGTTGTCCCGCCGGGATTGGCCGCCTTTTCATCCCGCACCTTCTGGCGCAGCGCGTAATTGGTGCGCGCCTCGTTGTCGGGGGTCTCGAAGTAGAAGCCGGTCCAGGGTTCCACCACCGTATCGATGTAGAGAACGCCCATCTCGCGGCAGAAGCGCATGATGTCGAGCGAGGATGTATCGACCGACAGGTTGACGCAAAACCCCTGCCCACCCGCAAAAAGACCGCCCAGCACCTCGCGGTAATTGCCGCGCGTCAGGGCAAGGGGCATGTGCGGGATGCCCCGCCCCTCGAGTTCGGCCACCGCCGCGGGATCGGGTTCGATCACCATCAGGCGGCTTTCGTCGAAATCGAAATGCCGCTGGATCAGCGGCAGGGTCCCCCGTCCGATCGAGCCATAGCCGATGATCACCACCGCGCCTTCGATACGGCCATGCATCGGCCAGTCGCCATTCTTGCCCTGTGACATCATTCACCCTCCACCAAGAGGCATCGCAGCGATGCCCCGGGGGTCAATGTGGCACGAAAAAACCCGCCGCAGAAGCTGCGGCGGGTTCTGATCCCGTGAAACCGGGGCATCCTGTGCGAAAGCTTAGTTCTTCGCGTAGAATTCGACCACCAGGTTCGGTTCCATGATGACCGGATAGGGCACATCGCCCAGGCTGGGGGTGCGCACGAAGGTCGCGGTCAGCTTGGAGTGGTCCACTTCCAGGTAATCGGGCACGTCACGCTCGGGCAGCTGGGTGGCTTCGAGGATGGCGGCCATCTGCTTGGACTTCTGGCGCACTTCGATCACGTCACCCTCTTTCACGCGGTAGGAGGGGATGTTCACGCGCTTGCCGTTCACGGTCACGTGGCCGTGGTTCACGAACTGGCGGGCGGCGAAGACGGTCGGCACGAATTTCGCGCGGTAGACCACGGCGTCCAGGCGGCGCTCGAGCAGGCCGATCAGGTTTTCACCGGTGTCGCCCTTGACGCGCTCTGCCTCGGCGTAGATGCGGCGGAACTGCTTTTCGGTCAGGTCGCCATAGTAGCCCTTGAGCTTCTGCTTGGCGCGCAGCTGGGTGCCGAAGTCGGACAGTTTGCCCTTGCGGCGCTGGCCGTGCTGGCCGGGGCCATATTCGCGGCGGTTCACCGGGGATTTCGGACGGCCCCAGATGTTTTCGCCCATGCGGCGGTCGATCTTGTACTTGGCAGACGTGCGTTTGGTCACGGCTGATCTCCTTCTTGCGTTGTCGAAGGGCGTTGTCCTCTGGCAAATGCCTGACAGGTCACCCCTTGCGGGGGCCACCAACACCAATGAAGCCGCGCTTATACGGCGGCAGAGCGCAGAGTCAACAGCCATATGACCCCGAAAGCGCAGGACGGATCCGTTGACGCGGCTGCCATGCTGCACCTAGGGTCGGGCATCACATGGTGGAGGTTGCAATGCGTAAATGGTTCTTCTGTGCGGGACTGCTGGCCCTGGCAGGTTGCGGCGTGCCTTTCGTGCCGCTGGTCTGAGGGCGGGTGACGGGTTTTCCCCCGTCACGCCTCCGCCGTCATGACATTGTCGCCGCAACCCTTCTGGAACGCTGCGGTCAGGCCGCTTCGTGCATCAGGATCGCCGCTTCGGATGTGCTGAGCATCCGCCGCGCCGCCGTGCCGTAGATATGCGGGTCATATTCCAGCGCGGGGAACATCGCCAGAAGGCGCATCCGGTCGGCTTCGGCCAGGCTGGTCAGATCCGCCTGGGCCGGATGGAAGCTTTCCGTCTCGACCCCATTGGCCCAGAGCACGTGGTGCGAGGGCAGCAGGATGTGCACATAGGTCACCTGCTTCATGGCCATGTCCACCGTGATGGTCTGGCCGTTCACCAGGTCCCGCGCGGCGACAAGCACCTCGTCGGTGTTGAACAGGGCCTGCGCCGCAGGTCCGCGCAGCAGCATCCGATGTTCGGGCGATACGACAAATTCCTGATCGGGGCGTTTCACGCCCAGCGCACCGGCGCGAAACCGGATCGGGCGCAGTTTCGGCATCGCGAACAGACGCGCCCCGGTCATCACGCGGCTGCCGATCCACAGAACCTCCTGGGGGCCGCTGTCGCGGGTCTGCACCCTGTCGCCTTCGCGCAGCTCTTCGACAAGGCGCGGCCCCTCGGGCGTGGCGATGCGTGTGCCCGGCGTAAAGCAGATCACCCCCGAGCCGGGATTGCCGCCCTTGCCGATCTGGACAAGGTCCATGCTGTTGTGCACGACCCACAGATCGGTGTCGCGGGGCGGGATGCGATCGAGGAACATCAACAGCGGAAGCGCGCCATTGCCCACCTCGATCACCGTCACGGAATAGCTTTGCGCCCCGTCAGTGACGACAAAACCGCTTTCCTGCATCGGCGCGCTGACCTCGACGCTGTCGAGGTCCCGTGTCTGGGTGATCGCCGCGCCCACAAGGCGCCGCACCATGCGCGCCGCGCGTTTTCTCAGCTCTACTTCGCCTTCCGCCGGGCCAAGACGCAGCAAGTGGCCGGGACCGTCCACCCTGACGGCATCGCCACGCCAGGACCATGAGGATCCAACCGCCAATGATGCCAAGGGGGCAGCCTCCAGGCCGTCCACTTCCGTCTGTGACCAGGAGATGACGAACGTGCCCTCAAAGCCCGTTCCCATACCTGCTCTATCTGCCTCAAGTTATTGTTTTTTGTCTTTTTGTCTTTTTTGTATCGAAAGAGTAGCAGAACAAAGACATGGCTGCCAATCCCTGTTGGGGATCAGCGGGGTTTTCGTGGCGTAACGGTTACAGGCGCGCCACGCGGCGCGCTCTTGCGTGCTTCTGGCCGGTTATTTCAGAAGTTCAGATCGAGACGGATCGACCCAAGGACCTGCCCTTCGTCCTGGCCTTCGAATTCCTTGCCGAGCCAGGTCAGGCCATAGAAGAGGGCGGTCCGTTCGCCCTGCCAATGCAGGCCGGCCCGCAGCCGCGTGCGCCGGTCGCGCACCGCGACGCCCGAAGACGAAGGCAGGTACACGCTGTCGGAAACCGCCGCGATATCGCCCCCCATCACGAAGGCATAACCGCCCGCATCACCCTTGACGCTGCGATACCGCTGCCCGGTGACGGGATCGCGCACCAGCAATTCGCCC
The DNA here is from genome assembly GCA_033839205.1 of Rhodobacterales bacterium. Classification (GTDB taxonomy): domain Bacteria; phylum Pseudomonadota; class Alphaproteobacteria; order Rhodobacterales; family Rhodobacteraceae; genus Seohaeicola. The sequence goes on from JAJLKH010000125.1 coordinate 29,866, forward strand.
TGCCCCAGATCGCCGAAGGTGACGTCAATCCCCGCGCGCAACAGGGTTTCGACCCCGGCCCGCGCCTCGATGAAGGGGCGCATCCGTGCATTCGGGCCAATCGCCACCTCGCGCCCGGCCTCTCCGACCAAGCCAAGGTGGATGTCATTGCCCACCTGCGAAGCCCGCGTCAGCGACGAGGCCTTTTCGACGCCCACGAGGTCATGGAACGACGCCTGCAGGTCATCCAGACGGGTTTGCGGACCGGTCATGACAAGATCGCTGCCCAAGGCCAGTTCAAGCCCCGCGCGTTCGAAATGCGTGTGCAGCCCGAGCGAAAGCGCCCCGGCATAGGGGCGATCGCCCGGCGCCGGACTGACCAGATTCTCGGGCGCGATGATCTGGGCACCAAGGCGCAGTTCAAGGATATCGCCGAAATCATAGGGCAGCGCGCCCGACCAGCCCCGCCCCCAGACCCGGCTGGAGGCGACGGAACCGCTGCGCCAGCGGTCGCGGCCATCGCCGATGTAATCGTTGGTGATCAGGCGGCCATAGCCGATCCTGTCGCGCGTCTGCGCCGCGGATTCCTGCGGCAGGGCCATCAAGGCGATGCAGATCGCTGTCAGGACACGAAACATGGCGCTTTCCTTCATTCTTCAAGCCGCGTGAGACAAGCCATACGCGATCTGACCGGACGGCTTCCAGCCACAACGCAAAGATTCATCGTTTCTGTTGCCGCAACGCCAGATTGAGTGGCCGGACATTCTGCGGCGACCGGTTTGCCGCGCCGCCGCGGATCGGGCATAGTGGTCGAATGCGGCGCGAAGATTGCCGAAACTGGTCATTTTTCCGATTGATTGAAGCGATCCGACCTTCATGGACATTATCCTTGTCACAACGATCATTGCGGCGCTTTTCCTGCTGATCGGTATCGCCGAACCCCTCGCGGCACGCCTGCGCCTGCCCTACAGCGTGATCCTTGCGCTTCTGGGCATTCTTGTCGCGACGGGCGCCGCGTTTTTCCTGCGCACCGAACTGACCGATGCCCTCAACCCGGTGGCCGAGGCGATTCTGGGTCTGCCGATCCGGTCGAACGTCTTTCTCTATGTCTTTCTGCCGACACTTCTGTTCCAGGTGACGCTGGTGATGGACCTGCGCAGGATGGTGGATGACTGGGTGCCGATCCTGGTCCTGGCCGTCGTGGCCGTGATCGTGGCGACCGTCGTGATCGGTTACGCGCTGTCATGGACATCGACCCTGCCGCTGGCGGCCTGCCTGCTGATCGGGGCCATCGTGTCCACCACCGATCCATCGGCGGTGGTCAGCATCTTCCGCTCGATCTCGGCGCCGAAGCGGTTGTCGCGCATCATCGAGGGCGAAAGCCTGCTGAACGACGCCGCCGCCATCGCGCTGTTCGGCCTGTTCATGGGCTTTGTGATGTCCGGCGTGCCCGATCCGACGCTGCGCGGCGCGCTGGAACAGTTTCCCATGCTGATCCTGGGCGGGGCGCTGGCGGGCTGGATCATGGCGCGCGCCGCCCTGTGGCTGATGACGCTGGTGGCGCAGCATGATCTGGCGGTGATCTCGATCTCGGTCGCGCTGCCCTACCTGTCCTATGTGGCGGCTGAACAGCTTGTCGGCGCCTCGGGCGTGATCGCGGCGGTCAGCGCGGGGCTGACGCTGAACCTGCTGGGGCCGGGTCGCCTGCCGCCGGCGGTATGGTCGAACCTGCGCGAAGTCTGGGGCCTGCTGGCGCATTGGGCCGGGGCCTTGATCTTTATCCTGGCGGCCCTGCTGATCCCCCGCCTGCTGGATGCCGTGCGCCTGTCGGATATCGGGTTGGTCATCGTGGTCATCCTTGCCGCCATCGCCGCGCGGATGATCATCCTGTTCGGTCTTTTGCCGCTGCTGTCGCTGCTGCGCCTGTCGCCGGTGGTCGAACGGCCCTACCGGGTGGCGATCCTGTGGGGCGGGTTGCGCGGGGCCGTGACCCTGGCGCTGGCGCTGGCCGTGACCGAAAGCTTTCGTGTCCCGGTCGAGGTCAAGCGCGTGGTCGGCATCCTGGCCACCGGGTTCACCCTGTTCACGCTGCTGGTGCAGGGCACGACCCTGCGCTGGGTGATCCGCAAGCTGGGTCTGGACCGGCTGTCGCCGCTGGATGCGGCGCTGTCCAAGCAGGTCGTCGCCGTGGCGTTGCAGAACGTGCGCGCCGACGTGGCGACCACGGCAGACAGCTATGAGCTGACGCGCGAAACCGTCAGGTCCGAGGCCAAGCGCTTTGCCGGGCGGCTGGACGAGGCCGTGAAGGCCGCCGAGGAAGGCGAGGAAATCTCGGACAAGAACCGCATCACGCTGGGCCTGATCGCCCTGGCGGGGGCCGAGCGCGAGATGATCCTGGCACGGTTTCGCGAGCGCGCGATCTCGTCGCGGCTGTCGGATCGCATCCTGACCGATGTGGATCGCCTGATCGAAGCGGCGCGCAGCGGCGGTCGCACCGGGTATCAGCGGGCCGCGCGGCGCACGCTGGGCAATGCGCCCGGGTTCCGCATGGCGCTGTTTCTGAACAACCGGCTGCGCCTGTCCGGGCCATTGGGCCGGCTGACAGCCGATCGCTTCGAGGTGCTGCTGTCGCAGCGCCTGATCCTGCGCGATCTGCACGGCTTCATCGACACGCGCATCCGCCGCATCCACGGCCGCCGGGTCGCCGATCTGCTGCATGATCTGCTGGATCGCCGTCTGGAGCAGGTCGAACAGGGCCTTGACGCCATGCGCCTGCAATATCCCGGATATGCCGAGGAACTGGAGCGCCGATTTATCCGCCGCACCGCCCTGCGGCTGGAAGAGCGCGAATACGAAACCATGCGCGCCGACGGGTTGATCGGGGCGGAGTTGCACGTCGCGCTGACGCAGGACGTCGCCGCGCGCCGCAAGCAGGCGGACGAGCGTCCCAAGCTGGATCTTGCGGTGCGCAAATCCGACCTTGTGCGCCAGTTTCCGCTGTTCAGCGATCTGGACGAGCGCACGCTGAAACGCCTCAGCCGCGCGCTGATCACGCGCTATGTCAACACAGGCGAAAAGATCATTCGCCGCGACACGCCTGCCCGCAACGTGCATTTCATCGCATCGGGCGCGGTGGAGTTGCAGACCGCGGGCCAGACCTGGCGCCTGGGCCGGGGCGAGATGTTCGGCCAGATGGCGATCCTGATGCAGAAACCGCGCCGGACCGAGGTGACAGCGATTGCCCCCTCCAGCCTGCTGGTGCTGGACGAGGCGCGGTTCCGCCGCCTTCTCAAGCGCAGCCAGCCGATGCAGGCCGCCGTGATCGACAGCGCAAGACGGCGCGGCCTTGATCCCGCGCAGGTGTTGGAAAGCGTCGGCATCACGGTTCCGCCGGACATGGAAAAGGCAAGGCCCGAGCCCGAAAACAAGCCCGCCGCGCCCGAGGTCGGGCCGGAACCCGCGCCGGCGGCCAAGCCTGAAACACCGACGGAAACCGCAGCCCCGACGCCTGCCCAAACACCCCCTGACGCAGCCGGGGACATCCCCGCCGAGGCGCCCGCGCAGGGCCATGACAAGGCAGTTTAGAATCGTTCCAAACCTTGACAGTCAGGGCCTGCAAGCGCATATCCTGTCACAAGCCATGAAAGGGACATATCCGATGTTCATCCAGACCGAATCCACACCGAACCCGGCCACGTTGAAATTCCTGCCCGGCCAGACCGTGCTGGAAATGGGCACCGCGGATTTCCCCACCGCCGAGGGGGCCGCCGTCTCGCCGCTGGCGACACGGCTGTTTGCCGTGCAAGGCGTGACCGGTGTGTTCTTCGGTACCGATTTCGTTACCGTGACCAAGGATGCGGGCGTCGAATGGGACCATATCAAACCGGCACTGCTGGGCGCGATCATGGAGCATTTCCAGTCGGGTCAGCCGGTCATGGGCGCGGGCGCGCAGGCGGCCTCGGGTCATGCGGAACATGATGGCCCGGATTCGGATGTGGTGGGGCAGATCAAGGAACTGCTGGATACCCGCGTCCGTCCCGCCGTGGCGCAGGATGGCGGCGACATCACCTTCCACGGGTTCGACCGTGGCGTGGTCTATCTGCATATGCAGGGGGCCTGCGCGGGCTGCCCGTCATCGACCCTGACCCTGAAGATGGGGATCGAGAACCTGCTGCGCCATTACATCCCGGAAGTGACCGAAGTACGCCCCGTGGCGGTGTGATCGCGGGCATTCGGGCATGACAACGGCGATGACAGCGTGACCCCGCAACCAGACGATAAGGCGGCCGAGCCGATCATCCTGGCCTTCGACACATCGGCGGCCTATTGCGCTGCGGCGCTGTTGCGGGGCAAGACGCTGCTTGGGCTGCAGTCCGAGGACATGGGCCGGGGACAGGCGGAACGGCTGGTGCCGATGCTGGATGACCTGATCAAGGGGGCCGATCTGGACTGGTCCGATCTTGACGCCATGGCGGTGGGCGTGGGGCCCGGCAATTTCACCGGCATTCGCATTGCCGTGTCGACCGCGCGCGGTCTGGCGCTGGCGCTGGACATCCCCGCCATCGGCGTCAGCACCTTCGAGGCGATTTCCAAAACCGCGACGCTGCCGCATCTGCCTTGCGTGCCGGCCCCGCAGTCGCAGGTCTATATCGCCCCCTCCGGGGCCGAGCCGCGCCTTGTCAGCATGGACGAGGCCCATGACCTGGGCTTGCCGCTGGCGCTGCCCCCTGCCCCCGCGGATCTTGTGGTTGCCATGGCGCGCGTGGCGCGCGCGCGGCTGCGCCGGGGCGATGTGCTGGAGGCGCCGGCGCCCCTTTACATTCGCGCGGCGGATGCAGCACCGTCACGCGACACGCCCCCGGTGATGCTGCCCGATGACCGGACCTGACACCGCGCCCGATGCGGACACGATGGCCGCGGTCCATGCCGCGGCCTATCGGTTGGACCGCCCCTGGACCGCCGCCGAATTCCGCGGCCTGACGGACAGCCCCCATATCCTTGCACTGGGAGACGCGCGCGCCTTCATCCTTGTGCGGATCATCGCGGACGAGGCCGAGGTCCTGACCATCGCCACCCATCCCGACCATCGCCGCAAGGGGCTGGCGCGCGACCTGCTGGCGCGTTTTCACGCCGAGGCCCTGGCGCGCGGCGCCACGAGCGCCTTTCTGGATGTGGCAGCCGACAATGCCCCCGCGATCGCGCTTTACCTGGGCGCGGGCTATGCGCGGCTGGGCCAGCGGCGGGCCTATTATCCGCGTCAGGATGCCCCCGCGGCCGATGCCTTGCTGCTGCGGCGGGCGTTGGATTGACGGCAACCGGGCAACTCAACCTCAAAGCGACCTTGCCGCCACGTCAAGACGCAGTTTCCTGTTGACCCTTGCGGGGCGCTGCGGCGTAAACTGCCCCTCGATCCGATCAATCCGATCGTGTGATGTGGTGCGGACCCAACCGGCACCACCGCTGCCAACCAACGGGAGACCCGACATGACCCTGATGCAGAAATTCCTTGGCGCTGTTGCTGCAACCGCCCTGAGCGCGGGCGCGGCCCTGGCCGAGCCTGCCCTGATCTTCGATCTGGGCGGCAAGTTCGACAAAAGCTTCAACGAGGCCGCCTTCAACGGCGCGGAACGCTGGGCCAAGGAAACCGGCGGCACCTACCTGGAAACGGTGATGCAGTCCGAAGCCCAGCGCGAACAGGCGCTGCGCCGCTTTGCCGAGGCGGGCGCCAACCCGATCGTGACCACCGGTTTCGCCATGAGCGATCCGATCGCCCAGGTCGCGCCCGATTATCCCGACACGATGTTCGTGACCATCGACGGCTGGGTCGACCTGCCCAACGTCAAGGTAATCGGCTTTACCGAGCATGAAGGCTCTTACCTGGTGGGCATGATGGCCGCGATGGCGTCGAAATCCGGCACCGTCGGTTTCATCGGCGGGATGGACGTGCCGCTGATCCGCAAGTTCGCCTGCGGCTATGCCCAGGGCGTCAAGGCGGTGAATGCCGATGCCAATATCATCGCCAACATGACCGGCACGACGCCTTCGGCCTGGAACGACCCGGTGAAAGGGTCCGAACTGACCCTGTCGCAGATCGGCCAGGGCGCGGATGTCGTCTATGCCGCAGCAGGCGGCACCGGTGTGGGCGTGCTGCAGACCGCCGCGGATGAGGGCATCCTGTCGATCGGCGTGGACAGCAACCAGAACCACCTGCATCCGGGCAAGGTGCTGACCTCGATGCTCAAGCGCGTCGATGTGGCGGTCTACAACGTCATGATGGCCGGCGCCGACCTTGCGCCGGGTGTCGAGGTTCTGGACCTGGCCGCCGAGGGCGTGGGCTATGCGCTGGATGAAAACAACGCGGCGCTGGTGTCGGACGAGATGAAGGCGGCCGTCGATGCGGCGCGCGAAAAGATCATCGCGGGCGAACTGACCGTGCATGACTACACATCGGATGACAGCTGCCCGGTCCTGACCTTCTGAGAATGACCGGACAGAACGCAAACGGGGCGCGGCGGGCAACTGCCGCGCCCGATCCGCAGGTGCCCGCCATCGAATTGCGCGGCATCTCGAAAGCGTTCGGCCCCGTGCAGGCCAACAAGGACATCAGCATGCGCGTGATGCCCGGCACGATCCACGGCATCATCGGCGAGAATGGCGCAGGCAAATCCACGCTGATGTCGATCCTTTACGGTTTCTACAAGGCGGACGCGGGCGAGATCATGATCTCGGGCCGCCCCACCCTGATCCCCGACAGCCAGGCCGCCATCGCGGCGGGCATCGGCATGGTGTTCCAGCATTTCAAGCTGGTCGAGAATTTCACCGTCCTGGAAAACATCATCCTGGGCGTCGAAGGGGGCGGGCTGTTGCGGCCCAGCCTGGCCAAGGCGCGCGCGGCGCTGAAGTCGCTGGCCGAGGAATACGAGCTGAATGTCGATCCCGATGCAGTGATCGAGGAGATCGGCGTGGGCCAGCAACAGCGGGTCGAGATCCTGAAGGCGCTGTACCGGCAGGCGGATATCCTGATCCTGGATGAACCGACCGGCGTGCTGACCCCGGCCGAGGCCGATCATCTGTTCCGCATCCTGCGCAACCTGCGCGACGAAGGCAAAACCATCATCCTGATCACCCACAAGCTGCGCGAGATCATGGAGATCACCGATACCGTCAGCGTGATGCGGCGTGGCGAGATGACGGCGACCGTCAAGACCGCCGAGACCAGCCCCGAACAACTGGCCGAGCTGATGGTCGGCCGCAAGGTCCTGCTGCGGGTCGAGAAAACGCCGGCTACCCCCGGCAAGCCGGTGCTGGACGTCGACAACCTGCGCGTGGTGGATGCCGCCGGTGTCGAGCGGCTGCGCGGCGTGTCGCTGAACATCCGCGCGGGCGAGGTTCTGGGACTGGCAGGCGTGGCGGGCAACGGTCAGTCGGAACTGCTGGAGGTGCTGGGCGGCATGATGCCCGCCACCGGGCAGGTCCTGCTGAACGGGCAGCCCATCCCGCTGAGCGGTCCCCATGCCGACGGGCAAAGCCGCCGCGCGGCGGGTATCGCCCATGTGCCCGAGGATCGGCAGCGCAAGGGGCTGATCATGGATTACGCCGCATGGGAGAACAGCGTCTTCGGCTATCACCGCGACCCCGCGATCGGGCGCGGCCCCCTGATGCGGAACGCAGCCATCCTTGAGCATGCGGAGCAGCAGATGCAGCGGTTCGACGTGCGTCCGCCCAACCCGCGCCTTGCCGCCAAGAACTTCTCGGGCGGCAATCAGCAGAAGGTGGTCCTGGCGCGCGAGATCGAACGCGGCCCGGACCTGTTGCTGATCGGGCAGCCGACACGCGGCGTCGATATCGGCGCCATCGAATTCATTCATCAGCAGATCATCGCCCTGCGCGATGCGGGCAAGGCAATCCTGCTTGTCAGTGTCGAACTGGACGAGATCATGGCCCTGTCCGACCGTATCGCGGTCATCTTCGATGGCCGCATCATGGGCGAGGTTCCGGCGGATCAGGCCTCCGCACAGGAGCTGGGCCTGATGATGGCGGGCGTCACCAGCGGAAAGGCCGCCTGATGGAGCGCATGCCGAAATGGGCCGATGTGGTGCTGATCCCGCTGATCTCGCTGCTGCTGGCGGCGGTGATTTCGGGGCTGGTGATCCTGGCCATCGGCGAGGATCCGATCAATGCGCTGAACCTGATGGTCAAGGGCGCGCTGGGATCGACCTATGGCTGGGGCTACACGCTTTATTACGCCACGAATTTCCTGTTCACCGGGCTGGCCGTGGCCGTGGCCTTTCACGCGCGGCTGTTCAACATCGGCGGCGAAGGCCAGGCGATGCTGGGCGGGCTGGGTGTGGCGCTGGTCTGTCTCTACCTGCCCTGGCCGCATTGGTCGCTGGCACTGATCGCGGCCTCTGTGGGTGCAGCGCTTTTCGGGGCGGCCTGGGCCTTTCTGCCGGCGTTCCTGCAAGCAAGGCGCGGCAGCCATATCGTGATCACCACGATCATGTTCAACTTCATCGCCGCCGCCTTTCTGAACTGGTTGCTGGTCGGTCCGCTGAAACCGCGCGGGGCGATGGACCCATCGACCGCGCGCTTTCCCGAGACGGTGCACCTGCCCAGCCTGCATGAAATCCTGGCGCCGCTGGGCATCAGTTTTTCCAAGGCCGCCCCGGCGAATATATCCTTCCTCGTGGGCGTTCTGGCCTGCTTTGCGGTCTGGGTGCTGATCTGGCGCACGCGCCTGGGATATGAAATCCGCGCCTTCGGCCATTCCGAACCCGCCGCGCGCTATGCGGGCATCAGCCCCACCAAGATCACCGTGATCACCATGCTGATCTCGGGCGGGTTGGCGGGGATGATGGCGATCAACAACGTCATGGGCGAGGCGGAACGCCTTGTCCTGAACGCGACCGAGGGCGCGGGCTTCATCGGTATCGCCGTCGCCCTGATGGGGCGCAGCCATCCGTTCGGCGTCTTCCTGGCGGCGATCCTGTTCGGGTTCCTGTATCAGGGCGGCGCGGAACTGGCGCTCTGGACGAATATTCCGCGCGAATTGATCATCGTGATCCAGGCGCTGGTGATCCTGTTCACCGGGGCGCTGGACAACATGGTGCGCATGCCGCTGGAACGGCTGTTCATGGCCCTGCGGCGGAGGGGCGCGTGATGGATTTGCTGACCATCCTGCAAGTGCTGGATTCCACGGTGCGGCTGGCCACACCGCTGCTGCTGGCCTGCCTTGCGGGTCTGTTCAGTGAACGGGCGGGCATCTTCGACATCGGGCTGGAAGGCAAGATGCTGGCCGCGGCCTTTTTCAGCGCGGCCATCGCCGCCGTGACCGGATCGGTCTGGATGGGGCTGGGCGCGGGCATCCTGGCCTCGCTGGCGCTGTCGGGATTGCATGGGCTGGCCTCGATCACCTTCCGGGGCAATCAGCTGATTTCGGGCGTGGCGATCAATTTCCTGGCAGCAGGGCTGACCGTGCTGATCGCGCAAAGCTGGTTCCAGCAGGGCGGGCGCACCCCCGCATTGCTGAGCGGCGGGCGCTTTGGCGGAATCACCCTGCCCGGCGCCGAGGCGCTGCGCGAGGTGCCGGTGCTGGGCCCGATCTATTACGAGCTGATCTCGGGCCATTCGATCCTGGTCTATGCGGCCTTTGCCTGCGTGCCGCTGACATGGTGGATCCTCTATCGCACGCGGTTCGGCCTGCGCCTGCGCGCGGTGGGCGAAAACCCCGAGGCGGTGGATACGGCCGGGATCTCGGTCATCAGGCTGCGCTATGCCGCCGTGTTGATCTGCGGGCTGCTGTGCGGGATTGCGGGCGCCTATCTGGCGACGGCGTTGCAGGCGGGTTTCGTGCAGGACATGACCGCCGGGCGCGGATATATCGCGCTGGCCGCGCTGATCTTTGCCAAGTGGCGCCCCGTGCAGGCGCTTTACGCGACCCTGCTCTTCGGTTTCCTGCAGGCCATCGCCCTGCGCTACCAGAACCTTGATCTGGGCTTTATCACCCTGCCGGTGCAGGCGATGGACGCGCTGCCCTATATCCTGACCGTGGTGATCCTGGCCGGGTTCATCGGCAAGGCGGTTCCGCCCCGTGCGGGCGGCGCGCCCTATGTGAAGGAACGCTGAGGCCCCGATAAGTCCAGTTGGGCCCCGAGGATCAGGCCTGACCGGAAAACCGCCCCGCCGCCGCTTGCCTTTTGAAGCCACGGCGCGCTAGGGATAATCATGCAGATGTACCTTCCCATAGCCGAGGTATCGGTCAACGCCTACCTGCTGCTGGGGCTGGGCGGAATCGTGGGCCTGCTGTCGGGGATGTTCGGCGTGGGTGGCGGGTTCCTGATGACCCCGCTTCTGTTCTTCATCGGCATTCCGCCCGCGGTCGCCGTTGCCACCGGCACGACGCAAATCGTGGCCTCTTCGGTGTCGGCCTTCCTGGCGCATCTGCGGCGCAAGACCGTGGACATGAAAATGGGCGGTGTCCTCTTGGGTGGCGGCATGGTGGGCGCGGGCCTGGGCGTGCTGGTCTTCAATTACCTCAAGGCGCTGGGACAGGTCGATCTGATGGTGACGCTGTTCTACGTGGTGTTCCTGGGCACCATCGGCAGCCTGATGTTCATCGAAAGCCTGACCGCGATCCGCCGTGCGCGGCGCACGGGCGGCCCGGTCGCACCGGTAAAACGCCGGCACCGCAACTGGGTGCATATCCTTCCGATCAAGGTGCGGTTTCGGACATCGGGGCTTTACATCTCGATCATCCCGCCGGTGATCATCGGGATCGGGGTCGGCATTCTGACCGCGATCATGGGTGTGGGCGGTGGCTTCATCATGGTGCCCGCCATGATCTATCTGCTGGGGATGCCCACCAAGGTCGTGATCGGCACCTCGCTGTTCCAGATCATCTTCGTCACCGCCTTTACCATGATGCTGCATGCGGTCACCAACCAGACGGTCGATGTGATCCTGGGCGTGCTGCTGCTGCTGGGGGGCGTGATCGGCGCGCAGATCGGCGCGCGCATCGGCGTCAAGCTGAAGGCCGAGCAATTGCGCATCCTGCTGGCGCTTCTGGTGCTGGCGGTCTGCGGCAAGCTGGCGCTGGACCTGCTGCTGATGCCATCCGAGCTATATTCCATCGGCGACGCGGGGGGCGGGGCATGATCCGGCGCGTCGCGACCCTGCTGATCGCATTTGCGCTGGCCATGACCCTGCCCCGCGCCGCTGCCGCCGAAGAGGTGGTGATGGGCCTGAGCCAGAGCAGCGTGTCGATCACCACGAATTTCGCAGGCTCCGACATCCTGATCTTCGGGGCGATCAAGCGCGAAACGGCCATTCCCGAAGAGGAACTGGACGTGATCGTGACCGTGGCCGGCCCCTCGGCCCCGGTGACCGTGCGGCGCAAGGACCGGATGCTGGGCATCTGGGTGAATACCGAGGCCGTGCAGATCGATTCCGCCCCCTCGTTCTATGCCGTCGCCGCAACCGGCAAACTGGGCGAGGTCCTGTCGCAGACCGAGGATCTGCGCCACAGGATATCGATCCCGCTGGCGATCAGATCCGTGGGCGCGCCCGATGCCGTCGGAGACGCGCAGCGTTTCACCGAGGCGCTGATCCGCATCCACAGCGCAAAGGGGCTTTATGAACAACTGGACGACAGCGTGGATCTGCAGGAGCAAACCCTGTTCCGCAGCTCGATCCGCCTGCCCGCCAACCTGACCGAAGGGGCGTATCGCACCCGGATCTTCCTGGCCCGCGGTGGCGAGGTCGTCGCGAAATACGAAACCATCATCGATGTGCGCAAGGTCGGGTTGGAGCGTTTGCTGTACACGATGGCGCATCGCCAGCCGGTGCTTTACGGGTTGATGGCGCTGGCGCTGGCGATTGCCGCCGGTTGGGGGGCATCGGCCTTTTTCCGCGTGGTGCTGCGGCAGGGATGATCCTTGGCCTGCGCCGCGGGATGCGCCGGCGGGATCATGGATATTTATGGCAAGAAGAAACGGGGCGGCCCGTCAGCCGCGCCCGACATAGGGCATCTTGGTTGCCATGATGGTCATGAACTGGACATTCGCCTCGGGCCCGAGGCTGGCCATCTGCAGCACCGCGCGCGCCACGTCGGCCACGTCCATGGTGGGGGGCGCATCGCCGGGATTGGCGGCGATGATCCCTTCCAGCAATTCGGTGCGCGCATTGCCGATGTCGATCTGCCCGCAGGCGATATCGAAGGCACGGCCATCCAGGCTGAGGGTCTTGGTCAACCCGGTGATCGCGTGTTTGGTCGTCGTGTAAGCCACCGAACCCGGTCGCGGCGCATGGGCACTGATCGAGCCGTTGTTGATGATGCGCCCGCCCTGCGGGTCCTGCGCGCGCATCCGGGCAAAGGCCGCGCGCGCACAGAGGAACATGCCGTGCAGGTTCACATCCACCACCTGGCGCCATTCGTCCCAGCCCAATTCGTCGATCATGGCGGCGCGGCCGAAGCTGCCCGCGTTGTTGAACAGCACATCCAGCCGGCCGACTTGCGCGGTGAACCTGTCGAATGCCGCGTCCACCGCCTGCGGATCGGTCACGTCGCAGGGCAGGATGAGAGCATTGTCGCGCGCGCCCGCCACATGTTCCAGCGCATCGGCGCGCCGCGCGATCAGGCCGACCTGCCAGCCCGCGTCCAGAAAGGCGCGCGCGCAGGCGGCGCCGATGCCGGCGCTGGCGCCGGTGATGATGATGGATGTCATTGCTCTGTCTCCTCGTCCTGCATCGACAGGCTCAGTACCGGGGCGGTCTGCGCCTTGAGATCGTCCACCCTGAGCGGCCCCGAAGGCTTGGACAGCCGGTTGCGCACCACCCAGAAAAGCCGGTCCTGCGCGCGGGTGATCGCGACATAGGCCAGACGCTTCCACAGGGGCTGGCCCGCCTCGGACCGGCCCATCCGGGCCGCGGCGTAAAGATCGGGGGCGAAGACCTGCACGTTTTCCCACTGGCTGCCTTGCGCCTTGTGGATCGTGACCGCCGCACCATGCAGGAAGGTGGCCCCCATGGTGGCGGCATAGGGGATGAAAGGCTCTTCCTCATCGGGTTTCTCGATCTTGACGATCGAGGCGGCGTTGACCTGCGGGTCTTCGGCCCCGATGACATGCAGGCGCGAGAAGCCCGGTTTGCGCCCTGCCCCAAGATAGATCACCTGCGCGCCCTTGATCAGGCCGCGCGCCTCGAGGTCCAGCCGCTTCTTGCGGTGCTTGAGCGGCAGTTCCAGCCCGTCGCAGAT
>JAJLKH010000126.1:0-11904 GCA_033839205.1 Rhodobacterales bacterium
GATCGTGGATGATGCGGGCGGGCGCATGTTCGTCTGTTCCGACACGGATTACTGCGAAACGCGTCGCGGTGCGGGCCATCACGGGCGGCTGGCCGCCACCCGGCAGGAGGATGCGGCATGACCCCGCTGTTGCAGGTGAACGGGCTGACCAAGCGCTATGGCGCGCGGATCGGCTGCGCGGATGTCAGTTTCGATCTTTATCCCGGCGAGGTGATGGGGATCGTGGGTGAAAGCGGGTCGGGCAAGTCGACGCTGCTGAACTGCCTGGCCGGGCATCTTGAGGCGGACAGCGGCGAAGTGATGTTCGACACCCGCGCCGAGGGGCTGCGCGATGTGCGCGCCATGTCCGAACCCGAACGGCGCATGCTGGCGCGCACCGACTGGGCCTTTGTGCATCAGAACCCGCGTGATGGGTTGCGGATGGGGGTCAGCGCGGGTGGCAATGTGGGCGAGCGGCTGATGGCCGTGGGCGCGCGGCATTACGGCGATATCCGCGCCCAGGCGCAGGATTGGCTGGGCCGGGTCGAGATCGCGGCCGACCGGATCGATGACCGGCCCACGGCGTTTTCGGGCGGGATGCAGCAACGCCTGCAGATCGCGCGCAACCTGGTGACCGGGCCACGGCTGGTGTTCATGGATGAGCCCACGGGCGGTCTGGATGTCAGCGTGCAGGCGCGGCTGCTGGACCTGCTGCGCGGTCTTGTGCGCGAGATGGGGCTAAGCGCCGTGATCGTCACCCATGATCTGGCGGTGGTGCGCCTGCTGGCGCATCGCCTGATGGTGATGAAATCGGGCCATGTGGTCGAAGCGGGTCTGACCGATCAGGTGCTGGACGATCCGCAGCATGGCTATACGCAATTGCTGGTCTCCAGCGTCTTGCAGGCCTGAGCGGGGGAATGGCGATGATCGAGATATCGAACCTGTCCAAGAATTTCGTGCTGCACAACCAGGGCGGCGCGGTGATCCCGGTGATGCGGGATGCGGCCCTGTCGGTGGCACCGGGCGAATGCGTGGGGCTGACCGGCGCCTCGGGTGCGGGCAAGTCCACGCTGATGCGCATGGTCTATGGCAACTACCTGGCCGATGCGGGCGTGATCCGCGTGGGCGACGTGGATGTGGCCCGTGCTGCCCCGCGCGAGGTGCTGACATTGCGCCGCGCGACACTGGGCTATGTCAGCCAGTTTCTTCGGGTTGTGCCGCGCGTGCCCACGCTGGATGTTGTGGCCGAGCCTTTGCTGGGCTTGGGCGTCGCGCGCGAGGAAGCGCTGGGGCGGGCCCGTGACCTGCTGGCGCGGCTGAACATCCCGGAACGGCTGTGGTCGCTGTCTCCCACGACCTTTTCAGGGGGGGAGCAGCAGCGCGTGAACATCGCGCGCGGCTTCGCGCATGGCTATCCCGCCTTGCTGCTGGACGAGCCGACCGCAAGCCTGGATGCCGCCAATCGCGAGGTGGTGCTGACGCTTATCGAGGAGGCCAAGGCGCGCGGTGCGGCGATTCTCGGTATTTTCCACGATGAGGCGGCGCGCGACCGGGTCTGCGACCGCGTGGTGGATGTGACCCGATTCACGCCGGGGCTGGCGGCATGATGGCGGGGCCTGTCACGCCGGGGCGGCTGGTCGCTGTTGTCGGCCCGTCGGGGGCGGGGAAGGACACGCTGCTGGCGGGGGCACTGGCATTGCGACCCGCGCTGGTTCTTGCGCGACGCGTGATCACCCGACCCGAAGAGGCGGGCGGCGAGCCCTATGAAGGTGTGAGCCTGGTCGAGTTCGAGGCGCGCAAGGCGCGGGGCGCCTTTGCGCTGCATTGGGTGGCGCATGGCCTGTCCTACGGGATTCCCGCAGCGATCATTCCGCAGATGCAGGCGGGCAGGACGGTGTTGTTCAACGGATCGCGCGCGGTCTTGCCACGGGCGCAAAGTCTTTTTCCCCAACTGGCCGTCATCGTGGTGACGGCTGATCATGCCTGCCTGCGGGCAAGACTGGCGGCGCGGGGGCGCGAGAGCGGGGCCGATCTGGACCGCCGCCTGGCGCGCGCGAATTTCGCCATGCCTGACGGGATTGCGCATGACGTGATCGACAACAGCGGGCCTGTGGCAGATGGGGTTCAGGCGCTGGTTGCCGTGCTGGACCGGCTGGCTGCCCGGCCCAGGGCATAACGATGGATCAGATGGAACATCCCCGCTTCATCCTCGCCCATCAGGCACAGGCTGTCGATCGCGAAGGGGCGGGGCAGCAGCGGCGACAGATATGGCGAGAGAACCTCAGCCACCGTATCGGCCTCTGGGCGGGGCAGGTTGCCTGTCAGGGTAATGTGGAAGCGAAACTGATCCAGCACATGGGGGTATCCCCACTGCGCAAGGTTTGCCTCCTGCTGCGGCGACAGGCGCCCGCCCGCGCGGCGACGTGCCAGCTCTGCCTCGGTCAGCGGGGCGCGGTGGCGGTCAAGCCCTGTCACTACCTGGGCGGCAAGGGCGTTGAGCCGGTCGGGTTGACCTTCGGTCACCAAGGCCAGAAATCCGCCCAGCCGCGCCAGGGTCAGACCGTCCAGCGTGACAGGGTCCAGCCTGTCGCAAAGCGCCGCCAGATCGGCCATCAGTCTTGCCAGGGTCGCGCCCTCGGCCAGCCGGAAGGGCGGCTTGATCGTGGCGTGCAGACCGTATTTGCGGGGTGTCGCCGTGATCTCGGACAAAGGGCGCGGCAGGCCGTTCACCGTGGGATGATCCGCGGCTGTTCCTGCCAGCGCATCCCAACCCAACCAGGCCGCGCCGAAGCGCGCAAGCTTGCCTTCGGGCATCACGTAGATCGCATATCTTTGAAATCGGGTCATGTCTCGGACTTGCACCAGTATTGTCACAATGCGGTGACACAAGCCCTGATACAGCACCCGGCAGGAGCATGAAATGACCGAAACCATCCTGAACAACGCCGTTCTGGTGCTGCCCGAGGGCACGATGCAGGGGCACCTTGTGATCCGCGACGGAAAGATCGCGGATATGGGGGCAGGCCGCGTGCAAGGCGGCGAGGATTGCGAAGGCGATCTGCTGATCCCCGGCCTGATCGAGCTGCATACCGACAACCTGGAACGCCATATCCAGCCGCGCCCCGGCGTGGACTGGCCCCATGCGGCGGCGATCATCGCCCATGATGCGGAACTGGCCAGCGTGGGCATCACCACGGTGTTCGACGCGATGCGCGTCGGTTCCATCCCCTCGGGGATCGGGCGCTACAAGGCCTATGCGCGTGGGCTCTCGCAGGAATTGCTGGACCTGCGCGGGCGGGGCGCTCTCAGGATCAGCCATTTCCTGCACCTGCGCGCCGAGGTCTGTTCCGAAACCCTGATCGAGGAGATGGCCCTCTTCGGCCCCGAGGACCGCGTGGGGATCGTCAGCCTGATGGATCACACGCCGGGTCAGCGGCAGTTTCGCGACATCGACAAGCTGCGCGCCTATGTGATGGGCAAGAACAACATCACCGAGGCGCAATTCGTCGAACATGTCGCCCGGCTGCGCGAGATGCGCGCCCGGTTCGGCGCGGCGCATGAGGCGGCGGCGGTGGCCGAGGCGCGGCGCTATGGCGCGGTACTGGCCAGCCATGACGACACCACCGCCGATCATGTGGCAGTGTCGGCGGGTCATGGCATCCGGCTGGCTGAATTTCCCACCACGCCCGAGGCCGCCGCAGCCTGCCGCGCGCATGGTATCGCGATCATGATGGGCGCGCCCAACCTGATCCGGGGCGGCTCGCATTCGGGCAATGTCGCCGCGGCCGAACTGGCGGGAATGGACCTGCTGGATATCGTGTCATCCGATTATGTCCCTGCATCCTTGCTGACATCGGCGCTGCTGCTTGGTGAGATATGGGGCGATCTGGCACGCGGCATCGCCACGGTCACGGCAGCCCCCGCGCAGGCAGCGGGGCTGACCGACCGCGGACGCATCGCGCCGGGGCTGCGCGCCGATCTTGTCCGGCTGCGTCCGGTTTCGGGCAGTGCCGTGGTGCGCGGGGTCTGGTCGGCGGGGCGGCGCGCGGCCTGAGGTGGTCTGCGCGCGCCCTGTTTCTTCTTGCTTCAAATATCCAATCCGACATCGCCGCCGGTGCTGCGCCGATCAATAATCGCGCTCGATATAGACGCCGATGCCGGTGCCGCCGTCCGATCCAAGCCGCCCGCGCACCGTGATCGACCGGCTGACGTTCAGGTTCAGGTTGATCTCGGTCTCTCCGGCCGTGTTCACCGTCACGTCGGTATAGATGTTCTCGGAGATATACTTGCCCACGCGCGCTTCGGTCTGGCCGTCCTCGGTCGTGCTGAGGTCAAGGTCATCCACACCGATCGCCCCGCGCAGCCCTTCGCTCAGCCCGTTGCTTTTGCCCGAGAGCGTTCGGATCGCACCGGCCAATTGCACCGCCTGCAGGGCAGAGATATCGGTGATGCCGCGCCCGAAAAGAAGAAGGGCAAGGATCTCGTCCTGCGGCAGTTCCGGGCTTGAGGTCAGGGTTAGTTCCGGTTGCGAGGCGACCCCTTCCAGCCCGATGCGGATCGCACTGCCCTGCGCCTCGGTTTCAGAGATGAAGCGCAGGTAGGGATCGAAGGCGCCTTGCAGGCGCACCAGGCCTTCGGTCAGGTCCAGCCGCTTGCCCAGGATGTTCAGCCGTCCGCGCACCAGTTCGAACTGTCCCTGCGGCACCAGGGCGGCTGTCGTGCCGGTCAGCCGCAGCCGTCCGCCCAGTTCGGCATCAAGGCCGCGGCCCCGCACGAAGATCCGCGCGGGCGCGTCGATGATCAGGTCGATCGGAAAGGCGACCGATGGGCCGCTTGCGGCTGCAGGATCGGCGACCAGCCCGGCCCAGATCCGCGTCTGGCGGACAGCAGGGCTGTCCCCGCGATGTTGCAGCTCGGGCAGGTTGGCGAAGGTCGGTCCGAGGGATTCCGGTATCCGCAGTTCGACCGTGTCCAGCGCGATGCGCCCGCCGATCTGGGCGCCGCCGGTCAGGGGGCCGCGCAGGGTGATCTGCCCGTCCGCCGTTGCTTCGTAAAGCTTGCGCTGGCTGAAAACCGCTCGGGCCAGATCAAGCGTCAGATCGGCCTGATACGGCGCGCCGAGGGTGATCGGCCCCGTCACCGAAATCCGGCCACCCGATGACAGCGCCGCGGCGGCATCGACCTGGGCGCGCCCTGCGGAAAGACGCACCGTGGCCCCAAGGTCTGACAGGGCCAGACCCGCGCCGGGCAACACGACACGCGCGCCCTGCGTGCTGAGCACGCCCGAAACCGAGGACAGCGCCGGCGGCCCATTGACCGCGAGGTCATAGGACAGCAGGCCCGTGACGGAATTGGGCCTGAGCTGGTTGTTGGCCAGCGACAAGGGGGCGTTGCCGCGCAGGGTCAGGTTGATCCGCTGCCCGTCGGGCGCCACGCTGCCTGCAACGGCGGCCGTGATGCCGCCCGGCCCGGTTGCCGTTGTTTCGACTTGCCAGTCACCGCCAGAGCTTTGCACCGTACCCTGTGCAGTTGCCTGCCCCGAGACTTCGGGCGCGATCAGCCCGATGTCGCGGATGAAGGCGTCAAAGCGCAACCGGCTGTCATTGGCCGAGATGCGCCCCGTCACGTCGGTCATGCCTTGGGGGGTGCGCAATTCGACCTTGTCGAGGATGGTCATGCCTTCGGGTGTCTGTCGGATATCGAAGGCAAGGCTGCTGGCACCGCGCAGGATCGCATCCGCACTTGCCTCGCCGATGGCAAGGTTCGTTCCATTCACCTCGCCGCTTGCGGTGCCGCTGCGCGCCAGTACGTCGCCCGAGGCATCAAGGCTGATCTGCATGGCGCCCGAGAGAGGGCGGCCTGCCAGTTGAGTCCAGGGGCGCAGGTCGCCGAAGGCGGCGCTCAGCTGCCCCTCGGCCAGAAGCCTGTCGATCCCGTCGCCGGTGACGGAACCGGTGAACCGCGCGGTCGTGGCGCCGGGTGCGGTGGCATCCAGCGTGATCTGCCAGGTTTCGGCCTGCTGGCGGGCATCCAGAACAAGGCCGGCAGGGCCGCTGATCCCTTCGAGGATGAGCCCTGCATCCAGAAGCTGCGCGGTCAGATCGACCGTGCTGCCGCTGGAGGAAAGCGCCGCGCGCCCGCGCAAGTCCGTGCCGGTGGTCACGATCTCGAACAGGTCGACGCGGGTTCCCGCCGTGTCGCGGCTGGCCTGCAAGGCGATCCGGCTGGCGCCGGTGATCAGGGGATCGATGCGGGCCTGGCCGATGGCAAGATCCCGCGCCTGGCCGGACAGGTCGATGTTGAAGCCGCCTGTCAGGGGCAGGATCCGCCCGCGCGCGACAAGATCGGCGCCGCCGGCCAACGGTTGGCCTGCCAGCGCTGCAAAACGCGCCAGATCCTCGGTTACCAGTTGCAGGTCGAAGGTGGCATTCAGATCGCCCAGTTCCGCGGTTGACCCCGCGTCGATTTCGGCGCTGCCGGTGAGGCTGGTTTCTGCGAGGTTCACCGAAAGGCGCGGGATCATGAATGGCCCGTCCGAGGACCAGTCGAAGGCCAGGGCGCCCGCGACGTCACCGCCGAGGGCGTCTGCCACGGCGGGATCGGCCAGGGTCAGACCCTCGGTGTCGAAGCGGAACTGTCCGGTCGCGCGACCGATGGCGTCTGCGCTATCGGCGCGCAGGATCAGGCCTTCGCCTGTCAGCGCTGCGCGCGTTGCGGTCATGTCCGGGCGATCCAGCCCGTCGATGTCCAGCCGCAGGGTCCAGTTGTCGCCGGTCGCGGCATCGAATGTCAGGTTCAGGTCGGTGCGATCCACCCGGGTCTGCGGCCCGGACAGGGGCAAGAGGACGGCGCGACCATCGGGGGCCGCGAT
This sequence comes from Rhodobacterales bacterium, assembly GCA_033839205.1. Lineage (GTDB taxonomy): Bacteria > Pseudomonadota > Alphaproteobacteria > Rhodobacterales > Rhodobacteraceae > Seohaeicola. The sequence continues at coordinate 6,851 of JAJLKH010000126.1, forward strand.
CTGTCCCGTCAGCGCCAGCCGTTCCGGCCAGCCGTTGGCCGCGAGTGCGGCATCGCCCGTGAGGCGGATCGCCTGAGCGGTCAGGTCCAGACCGTCCAGCAGCATGCGGCCATCGGGTGTCTGGGTCGCGGTCACGTTCAGCTGGATATCGGGGCCGAAGAAGGCGCGGTATTCGGGGGCGAAGACCGGGGCGATGTCACCGCCGATGCGGGTGACGACGCGGCGGGTGATCAGTTCGGCAGGCGCTGCGCCGTCTTCGGTCGCGGGCGCACCCTCTGGCAGGGGCGCAGGTTCGCGCAGCGTCTGCAGGATCACCTGCCCGGAAAGCCTGTCCTGGCCATCGGTGGACAGGTTCAGGTCAGCCGTGAAATCGTCGATCGGGGCGTCCCCCGCTACGGCCAGCCGCACGGAAGGCGTACCGGGTAGATCCAGCAGGGTCGCGGCGATCCCGCCTGCTTCCTCTTCGACACGCAGATCCAGCGTCAGTTGGCGGCTTGCGTTCGCATAGGCGCCAGACAGCTGAACCTGGCCTTGCGGGCCGTCAATCCGCGCGATCAGCAGATCGGCCGCGCCTTCGCCCCCGCCAAGGGTGGCAGAGCCTTCGAGGTTGATCTCGACAGGTTGACCGATGATGTCTTCGCCAAGGCTGACACGGGCGGCGGCGATCCGGCCGATCTGCACCGAGACAGGCAATTCCGGCAGGCTGAAGCCCGATGACGCCTCGGCTGGGGGCAGGCTGGGATCGGGCACGGGCGGGCGGATCAGGTCGATCCGGGCCACGGTCAATTCGTTCACATCGATGCGTCCGCGCAGCAGGGCGGCGCGGTTCCAGTCCAGCACGATATCCGACAGGCGCAGCCAGATGCCCTCGCCATCGGCGATGGTCAGCTCGGCGATGCTGGCCCGCGCGCTCAACGCCCCTTCGAAACCGGTGATACGCACATCGCGCCCCAGGCCGGACAGGTTGTCTTCCAGCAATCCCTGCAGGTAGCCGCGATCCTGATCCGGGGTTTGCGCGGTCGCGGGCATGGGCAGGCCATGGAGCAGCCAGAAAGGCAGAAGGATCAGCAGCCGCAGAAGGAATTGTCGAACCATGCGCATCAGAAAGCCTGCCCAATCCCGATATAGATTTGCACCCCGTCGCCGGTATCGCCGCCCAGGGGGCCGGCGACATCCAGCCGGAGCGGTCCGACGGTGGTGTCATAGCGCAGCCCCAACCCCGCGCCCGAATGCCAGGCGCCGGTCCCGTCATAGATGCTTTCCGCGCCGATGTAGCCGGCATCGGCAAAGCCCACGATGCTGATCGTATCCGTCACCTTGGCGCGCACTTCACCCGAAAACCCAAGAAAGCTTCGGCCGCCGATCCCCGCGCCGGCACCGAGATCGACGAAGAGCGACTGATATGGCTGGCCGCGCACGGTTCCGCCGCCGCCCGAGTAGAACAGGAATTCCGGTGGCGTTTCCAGCAGGTCGGGGCCGATCAGGGCGCCGAATTGCGCGCGCCCGGCCAGCACGATCCGACCGCCGTCATCCAGCGCGCGGTAGGCGCGCGCGTCCAGTTGAACCTTGCCGCCGAAATCCTGGTTGTCGATATCCAGGTATGGCGTGGCCTTGGCATTGAAGTAGAAGCCTGTCGTCGGATCAAGAAGATCGTCGCGCCGGTCCCAGGTCAGGGCGCCGGGCAGGGTCACGAGGTTGAATTCACGCACGGGGGAAGTGGCGCCGGTAATCCGCGTCAGGCTGCGCGATGTCACGCGCGCGCGTTCCAGCGTCAGGCCCAGTTCGGCATCGAGCGTGTCCGAGAACCGGCGCGTCACGCCGAGACCGGTGTAGACACGCTCTGTGAGGAAAAATTCCTCGTCTTCACGTTCGGCACCGATGATGGCGAAAAAACCGGTGTCGGGACCATAGACGGCAAGACGGTCGTAGCGGGCGCTGATCCCGTAATCCAGGCCGCCGGTATTCGCACCGATGCCTTCTACGCGGCCTTCGACCCGAAACCGGTCGGCGCGGCCCGTGGCGTTGCGATGCATCCAGAACCCGTTCAGACCAAGCCCCGTATCGCTGGCGATCTCGGCCCCGAGGCCAAAGCGGCGCGGACGTTCATCAACCACGGCCACGCCGATATCGAGGGTATCGCCGGGACCCAGCAACTCGGCCTCGGTCAAGGCCACCGAGCGGAAAGCACCGGAACGCCGCAAACGCTGCGCGGCCTTTTCCACGTCTTCGGGGTCATATCGCTGACCTTCCGGCAGCCCCGCGATACGGCGGATCGCGGTCGCGCGGACGCGGCTGCCTTCCTGCACCACAAGCTTGCCGAAGGTGACGGCGGGGCCGGGCGACAGGGTGATGGTGGCATCGAGCCGGGCCTCGCGGTGCACGGCCGTCAGCTGCTGACTTGCGATCCCGGCCTTGGCGTGACCGGCCGTGCGCCAATCCGTCAGGGCGGTTCTGGCGGCATCGGTGATTGCGGTCGCGCGCGCGATTTCACCGGGGCGGAAGTCATCGCCGGGGCGACGTCCGGGGGCCAGGGGGGCGATCTCGGCCCGGCCGAAGGTGAAACGCGGGCCGGGGTCGATGCGGATTTCGGCCACCGACACTGTTGCAGGCGGATCGAGCGGCGGAATGGTCGCGGCCTCGCGCCCGTCGATGCGGATATTGACGGTGCCGCCGTAATATCCGCTGGCGTAGAGCAGGTCGACCATGCGGCGATAATCGGCCTGGGCCGCGGCCAGGATGTCCTGCGCGTCGGTGACGCGGTCGCGGCGTGCGGCCACCAGCAGAGACCCTTCGACCAGGCGATCGCGCAGCCGGTCGGATCCCCCCTCTTCGAGGATCACATCCGTGCGGTCCAGGGCCATTGCAGGTGATGCCGCGGCGAGCGACAGCGCCAGGGTTGCGACCAGGCGACCGGGCAGGGGGGAAGCGTGAAACCTGGATGACGAGGCTCTGGACACGTCTTGTCCTTTCGTGGGCGTTCCATGGCCATGCGGCGGCAGAGCCGCTGACCTTTCGTCGGAAGGTTAACGGGCTTGCGGGAAAAGCTCCACCCGATTTGCCTCACGTCTTCATCAGGTGGATTGGACGACCGGCGGGTTTCTGCGGCCGACGATCACCGTCGCGCGGGCAATTCAGGGCAGCAGTGTCAGCCAGAGCCAGGCGGACATGAATGACAGCGCCGTGCCCAGCAGCACCGTCGAGGCGGCGACCCTGCGCGCCCGGCCATACATGTTGGCAAAGATATAGGCGTTCACGCCCGGCGCCATCGATGCGGTCAGCACCGCCGAGCGGAAGCTGGCCTGAGATAGCTCTGTCGCGCGGCCCATCATCCAGACAGTTGCCGGGTGCAGCAGCAACGATATGGCCACGGCATAGGCGATGATTTTCATATCACCCTCGGGGCGATAGCGGACCAGTACGCCACCCAATCCGAACAGGGCGGCAGGCAGGGCCGCGCGGACCATGAGGTCAACCGCTTCGGTGATGGGCGCGGGCAGCGGAATACCCCCCAGGTTGACCGCGAAGCCAAGCAGGATACCAAGGATCAGCGCGTTGCGGAACATCGCCCGCCCGACCGTCAGCACCAGGTCTGCCGGCGATTTTCCCTGGCCCCGAGCGCGGGCAATTTCCATCGCGGTGATCCCCAATCCGTAGCAGAAGGGGGAATGGATCGCGATGATCGCGTAATTCGCCTCGAGCGCGTCGGGGCCATAGGCGCGTTCGGTGATCGGCAGGCCCAGCATCAACGAGTTGGAGAACAGGCAGCAAAAGCCGATGGCAACGCTGTCTTCCCAGTCGCGTCCGAAGATGAAGCGCGCGCCCAGAAGCCCCGCGACAAAGCCGGTCGCCGCACCCGTGTAGAATGACAGCAGAACCCTTGGATCGAAGCTTTGGGCGAGATCCAGTTTCGCGATGGCGCTGAACAGCAGGCAGGGGATGGCGAAATTCTGCGTGAAGTTCATCAGCCCGTCGACCGAGCTGTCCTTGAAATACCCGAACCTGACGGCAAGATAGCCCATCCCGATGACGCCGAAGACCGGAAGGATGACGTCCAGGAGGGCTTGCATTGACAGGGCCTTGGCTTTGTGGGGGCGCGGGTGGGAGCGCTCCGCGCGGGGATATTTGAGGCAAGAAGAAGCGGGCGCGCGTCTTCAGTCAGAGGTCATAGCGGATGATCATGCCGTCATGGGCCGGGGTGATATGGGCGGGGGTCTCGTCCGCGACTGTCTGATAGTCAAGGTCGATATGCATGTTGGTCAGCACTGCGCGGCGGGGGGCCATCTGCGCGATCCAGTCCAGCGTCATGTCCAGATGCGCATGGGTCGGGTGGGGTGTGCGGCGCAGCGCATCGACGATCCAGCAATCCAGCCCCTGCAGAAGCGGTAGCGCCTCGTCATAGAGGCGCACGGCATCTGGCAGGTAGGCCAGATCGAGGATGCGGAACCCCAGCGCGTCGATCGAGCCGTGATTGGCCCGGAACGGGGTGAGGGTGATCTCGCCGCCTTTGCCCGTGATGGTGAAGGCGCCGCTGATCGTATGCATGTCGAGGATCGGCGGGTAGGGGCTGTCCTCGGGCTGCACGAAGGCATAGCCGAAGCGGGAATAGAGATCGTTCTGGGTGTCGCCATCGGCCCAGACGGCCAGCCGCCGGCGCATGTTGAAGACGATCATGCGCAGGTCGTCCAGCCCATGCACATGGTCGGCGTGGCTGTGGGTATAGACCACGGCGTCAAGCTCGCCCACGCCGGCATCCAGAAGCTGCGCGCGCAGGTCCGGCGAGGTGTCGATCAGGACGCGGGTGATGCCGTCGGGGCCTTCGCGTTCGATCAGGAGCGAACAGCGGCGGCGGTTGTTCCTGGGGTTTGCCGGGTCGCAATCGCCCCAATGCCCGCCAAGGCGCGGCACGCCACCCGATGATCCGCAGCCCAGGATGGTAAAGCGCATCTCGGTCGTCATGCGGCGGCCCTGCGGTAGTTTGCGGCCTTGGTGAAGAGCCGGTCGAAATTGGCTTCGGTCGCGGCGGCGAAGTCGCGCAGCGACAGGCCGAACACCTC
>JAJLKH010000127.1:0-13985 GCA_033839205.1 Rhodobacterales bacterium
AAAGGTACGCGACTTGCGCGCGCTGCGGTTCATGGATTGGGCCTTTACCAACGGATCGCCGCAGCAGGGGGTGGGGGATCGCCCGCTGGTGGATGACTTTTCCTATGTCTGGCGCGGTGTCCCGCTTGAGGTGATGGCCGAACTGGCCAACCTGGTGGGGGCCGATCCCTGGTTCACCGTGCCCCATATGGCCGATGACGCGCTGGTGCGGGTGATGGCCGAGGTGGTGCGCGATCATCTGGACCCATCGCTGAAGGCCTATGTGGAATATTCCAACGAGCTGTGGAATTTCATGTTCCAGCAGACCCATTGGGCGGTGCAGCAGGCCAATGCGCGCTGGGGGCAGGATGCGGCCCCCGATGCCTGGATGCAGTTCGCGGGCATGCGCGCGGCGCAGGTCATGGGCATCTGGTCCGATGTGTTCGGCGATCAGGCCGAGGGGCGGCTGGTGCGGGTCGTGGCCACGCATACCGGCTGGCCCGGCCTGGAAGAGGGGTTGCTGGAGGCCCCGCTGTGGCGGGCCGAGGCGCCAGGCAACCCCGCGCCGGTGGACAGTTTCGACGCCTATGCCGTGACCGGCTATTTCGGGCACGAGATGGGGACGGATGATTTCGCGCCCCAGATCCTGGAGTGGCTGGACGAGGGCGAGGATGTGGCGCGGCGCGAGGTCACACGCGCGCTGCTGGCGGGATCCGTCAAGGAGTTGCTGACCGAGATCCTGCCCTACCAGGCCGATCTGGCCGCGCGGCATGGCATGCGGCTGGTGATGTACGAGGGCGGCACCCATGTGGCGGGTCTTGGCGAATGGACCGAAAACGCCCGGCTGACCGATTTCTTTACCCGCTACAATTACAGCCCCGAGATGGGGGCGATCTATACCGAGCTTCTGGCCGGTTGGGATGCGCTTGGCGGCACGTTGTTCAACGCTTTCGTCGATGTGGGTCATCCGACGCGCTGGGGCAGCTGGGGGCATCTGCGCCACCTGGGCGACAGCAACCCGCGCTGGGATGCTCTGATGGCCTATAACGCCGCCGGTGGCGTGACATGGGAGGACCGCGCGCCGGGCACTTTCCTGAATGGCGTGATGCGCCACGCGCCCGAAGGCGGCGGGCGGATCGCCGCCGCGCATCCGCGCGATATCCTGATGGGCGGGCCGGGCGATGACGAGCTGGTCGCCATGGGATGCTGCGTGCGGATGCATGGCGGGGCAGGGGTGAATACCGCGCAACTGCCGGGCACGCCCGAGGCCTATGATTTCCTGTGGATGGGCGATGTGATGTTGGTCACGGCGCGCGATGGCGGTGCGAGCGAGATGCGCCTTGCCGATATCCAGCGGATCACCTTTGCGGATGCGCCCGGCACTGTGATGGAATTGACTCCGCCCAAGCCCGAGACCGAAGGCTGAGGGCTGAGGGCTGGCGGGCGCGCCGTCAGGCGGCGGCCTCTGGCCAGATCTCGCGGATCAGCATATCCGCGCCGCGCCGTGAATCGAAGCTTTCCACCACGCGCGCGCGGCCTGCGCGCGCCAGCCGCATGGCGCGGTCGGGATCGGAGGCCAGACGCATCAGCGCACCGGCCAGGGCCTGCGGATCCTGCGGGGGCACAAGGATGCCGTCGTGGTCATCGGTGATCAGTTCGGGCACGCCGCCCGCCGCCGTGCCGATGGTGGGCACCTCGCAGCTCATGGCTTCCATGTAGGCGACGCCCAGGGGTTCGCTCCAGCTGGCCAGCACGAAGGCATGGGCGGACAGCAGATGCGCGCGCACCGCATCGGCGCTGATCGCGCCCAAGAGGCGCACATGATTGCCAAGGCCCAGCTGGTCGATCTGCGCGGTCAGTTCGGCGCGGTAGCCGCTGCCGCCGGCGTCATCCTCGCCCGCGATGTCCAGTGTCACGGGCTGGCCACGGTCCAGCATCAGGCGCACGGCCTGCATCAGGTCCTGATGACCCTTGACGATATTCAGCCTGCCACAGGAAAACAGGCGCAGCGCCTCGCCCGGTTGCGGGGGCTGGTAGGGCGCGTCACGGCGGAAGGCGTCGGTATCGACGCCCATCGGTTGCAGCGGCAGACGCGCGGGCAGGGCATCGCCCAGCTGTTCCGGCAGAAGATCCTTGAGCGCCTGGGTGATCACGCTGACAAAGGCGGCGTGGCGCCACTTGAACCGCTGCGCGGTGCCGTAATCGGCCAGATGGCCATGCAGCGTCAGGCTGTAGCTGAGGCCATGCGCATGATGGGCCAGCGCCGCGATCAGGGCGGCGCGCCCGCAGGAATGGGCATGCACATGCGATACGCCCTGCGCCTTGCACGATTGCGCCAGCACATCGGCGGCGGGGGCGCTGATCAGCACGTCGCGCAGAAAGCTGCGGCTTTCGGCAGGGGGCAGGCGGCGCGCTTCGGCGATGATCGCGGGCCATGGCAGGCGCGGCAGCATCGTCAGCAGCCGCAGCGGGTTGCGGCTGGCCAGGTAGGTGGTGCGCTGCATCGCCTGGTCCGACCAGGGATGCGAGATCAGGCCCGGCGGCGGCAAGGTGGTGCTGAAAAGGGCAGGGGTCACGCCACGCGCTTCCAGCGCCGCGATCTCGCGCCAGAAGAAGATATGCGTCTGGCCGGGAAACTGCGGCACAAGGTAGGCAAAGGACTTATCCGGCATCATTCTTCCGGTTGACGTGAAAAGCTGGGACGCGCGTGAACTGGCCGGCAGCCTATGATCTTTGGTTGCGGGGGGAAACTTTTTTCGGCCCGGGCGCGCAGGAAATTCTGTTTCGCGGATGTGAACGGGCCGCTTCGCCCCGCGACTTGCGATCACGCCGCGTGCCGGGGCGCGTGCCGGGGCGCGGGCCAGGCCGGGGGCAGACCGGGATCGTCCTGCCCGCCGCCGCGGATTTCGCGGATCAGCATCTTTGCGCCATCCGCCGCGCGAAAGGCGGTTTCGACCCTTGCGCGCCCGGCGGCGCCAAGGGCGAGGCAGAGTGCCGGATCATGGGCCAGCCGCGTCAGCGCCGCAGCCAGCGCGGCGGGGTCCTGCGGCGGCACAAGGATTCCGTCCTGCCCGTCGGTGATCAGTTCCGGCACCCCGTCGACGTTGCAGCCCACGGTGGGCAGCGCGCAACTCATGGCTTCCATGAAGGCCACGCCGATCGCCTCGTGACGGCTGGGAAGCACGAAGACATGTGCCTCCAGAAGCTGGCGGCGGACGGCATCGGCATCAATCGCGCCCAGCAGGCGCACATGGGCCGAAAGCCCCAGTTCCAGGATGCGCGCCTCGAGCCGGGTGCGGTAGCCGCAGCCGCCGTCATCATCCTCGCCGGCGATGGTCAATTTTGCAGGCAACCCCGCGTCCAGCAGCAGGCGCAGCGCGGCCAGCGTATCCTCGTGCCCCTTGAGCCGGTTCAGCCGTGCGCAGGAAAAGAGGCGCAGCACCTCATCGGGGCGGCGCGGCTGATAGGGCGCATCACGGCACAGCACATCGGTTTCCACGCCCATCGATTGCACCAGCACGCGCGCGGGCATGGCATCGCCAAGGGCGGCGGCGGCCTGATCGCGCAGGCGGCGTGTCACGGTGCTGGCAAAGCGGGCATGACGCCATTTGAACTGCTGGCCGATCCCGTAATCCGACAGCGCGCCATGCAGGGTCAGGCTGTAGTTCAGGCCATAGCCATGATAGGCCAGCGCCGCGATAAGCGCCGCACGCCCGCAGGAATGCACATGCACATGGGTGATCCCCTGCTTCTTGCAGGAGACCGCAAGCCGCCGCGCGGCGGGGGCGCAGATCAGAACGTCGCGCAGGAAGCGGCGGGCGTCTTTGGGCGCCTCAAGGCGCATTTGCGCGCGGATCGCGGCGATCGGCAGGCGCGGCAGGCCTGCCAGCAGTTCCAGCGGGTTGCGCGAGGCCAGGTAGACGGTGCGCGCCTGTGCCGCCCCGGACCAGCCATGCGCGATCAATCCCGCGGGCGGCGGCGTGGTGCTGTAGAGAACGGGGCGCATGCCCTGTTCCTCGAGCGCGCGCAATTCGCGCCAGAAGAACATATGCGTCTGACCCGGAAACTGCGGCACCAGATAGGCAAATGATCGGTCGGGCATCGTCTTCCTGCTGTCGGACACAATTATCAACCAACAGGTGTGTTTCACCCGTTTTGCGATTGGATTTACTCAACCTGCGGGGTGATTGGTGCGAATCTATGGCGAAATCGCAGCCATAGCCGGATATTGTCAGCCTGGGACAAACGGTTGCCGCCATAATGTTGCCAACATATCGCGCGCCATGGCACTGTGGCGCGGTGTGGTAACGGTGGCGGTGGAGTTGGTCCCCGCAGCAGGCTCTGTTCACGGTCCGGATCGCGGCCCGACTATGGGCCCAAGCATGATTTGACCTTTTATTTCAGGACTTACCAGGTGCTTAGTATCGTCATTCCGGCCAGCAACGAAGAAGCATTCATCGGCAATTGCCTCAGCTCTGTTCTGGCCTCTGATTCTGTGGCCTGCCCGATCGAGATCATCGTGGTCGCGAATGGATGTACCGACCGCACTGCCGATATCGCGCGGGGGTTCGAAAGCATGGCGCAGGCGCGTGGATGGCGTCTGCAGGTTCTGGACCTGCCCCAAGGCGGCAAGATGCGGGCGCTGAATGCGGGGGACGCGGCCGCGCACTGGCCCTGGCGGGCCTATCTGGATGCCGATGTCACGCTGTCGCCCGCGCTTCTGGGGCAGCTTTGCCTGGCGCTGGACGGGCCCAAGGCACGCTATGCCAGCGGGCGGTTGCGCATGACGGCCAAGGGTCTGGTCAGCCGCGCCTATGCGGCGACCTACCGGCGGGTGCCTTTCATGGCGCAGGGTGTGCCGGGGTGCGGGCTGTTCGCGGTGAATGCGGCGGGGCGCGCGCGCTGGAGCAAGTTCCCCGATATCATCTCGGACGATACATATGTGCGGCTGCTGTTCCGCCCGGACGAGCGTGTGGCGGTGCCCGCCCCCTATGACTGGCCGATCATCGAGGGGTTCGGCCCCCTTGTGCGGGTGCGCCAGCGTCAGGATCGCGGCGTGCGCCAGGTTGCGGCGCTTTATCCCGACCTGATGGCCAACGAGGACAAGGCCAAGCTGGGCCTTGGGGGTATCCTGATGCTGGCGGTGCGCAATCCGCTGGGTTTTGCAGTCTATGCCGGTGTGGCGCTGGCGGTGCGCTGGCGTGACCGGGGCCGCGCGGGTGCCGCGACGGGCGCAGGCGTGCCGGACTGGAGCAGGGGACGATGACGGACGGGGCTGTTGCAACCGGAGGCCTGCGCGCCTTTCTGAGCGGTAACAGCCTGACCGCTAGGGTGCTGCGGTCCTCGGCGCTGTCGGTGGTCGGGTTCGGCTATTCGCAGGTGCTGCGGCTGGCCACCAACCTGATCCTGACGCGCATCCTGTTCCCCGAGGCCTTTGGCCTGATGGCGCTGGTGATGGTGTTCCTGATGGGGCTTGCCATGTTCTCGGACGTGGGGATCAGCCCCGCGATCGCCCAGAGCAAGCGGGGCGATGACCCCGATTTCCTGAACACCGCCTTCACGATCCAGATTATCCGCGGCGTTTTCCTTTTCGCGGTCGGGTGTCTGCTGGCGGTGCCAGCCGCGCATTTCTATGGCGAGGATATCCTGGCGCCGATGCTGATGGTCGCCTCGGTGCAGTTCATCATCACCGGGTTCGTGCCAACCCGCCTTGAGACGGCCAAGCGGCACCTGCTGATGGGGCGGATCACGGCGCTGGACATGATGTGCCAGACGATGTCGGTCTTTGTGACCGTGGGTCTGGCTCTCTGGACCGGGTCGGTCTGGGCGCTGGTGTTCAGCGGGCTGTTCGGGGCGGCGATCCAGGTGGTGCTTTACTCGCTCTATCTGCCGGGGCCGCGCAACCGGCTGCGCTGGGAGGGGGCCGCCGCGTCCGAGCTGATCCATTTCGGCAAATGGATTTTCCTGAGCACGATCTGCGGCTTTTTCCTGGGGCAGGGTGACCGGCTGATCCTGGGCAAGGTGCTGCCGCTGGACGCGTTCGGCGTCTACAGCATCGGCTTTTTCCTGGCCAGTTTCCCGCTGATGCTGGGCCATATGGTGACCGGGCGCGTCCTGATCCCGATCTACCGTGACCGCCCGCCACGGGAATCGCGGGACAATTTCCTCAAGCTGCGGCGGATGCGGATCATGGCCACCGCCGGGCTGATGGGTTTGATGATGACCGTTGGCCTGCTGGGGGTGTGGCTGGTCGATCTGATGTATGATGCGCGATACCTGGCGGCGGGGGGGATCGTCGTGCTGATCACCTGCATCCAGATGCCCGTCCTGATCGCGCTGACCTATGACCAGGCGGCGCTGGCGGCGGGGGATTCGAAGCGGTATTTCGTGCTTGCCGCCTCGCGGGCCGTTCTGGTCCTGTCGGGGCTGCTGATCGGGGGGCTGTCCTTCGGCCTGGTCGGCGCGCTGGTGGGGCAGGGGCTGGCGATGCTGGCGGCTTATCCGGTGGTGGTCTGGCTGGCCCGGCGCATGGGGGTCTGGGACCCGCTGCATGATGCGGTCTTTGCCGTTCTGGCCCTGTCTTACACGGCGCTGGCGATCTGGCTGCATTGGGATGCCGTGGTGATGCTGCTGGGTCAGGGAGGGTCCTGATTTGACCGTCTTTCGTCAAATTATGACCGCAATCGATATTTATGCCGACCGTCGTGCAGGTAGCGAGTGTTCAGGAACAGACAAAGGGGGCAACCTGACGTGAGCGCCGAGACCGATATCGCCATCGTGGGCATGGCCGCGCATCTTCCGGGTGCGGGCGATGTCGAAACCTACTGGCGCAACCTGCGCGACGGCGTACGGTCCATTCGCAAGCTGTCCGAGGATGAGCTGCTGGCGGCGGGCGAGGCCCGGCACATGCTGTCGCGGCCCGATTACGTGCCCTATGCCGCGCCCCTGGACGGGTTCGACCGGTTCGATGCGGAATTCTTCGGCTTCAGCCCCAAGGATGCGGCGATCATGGATCCGCAGCATCGCCAGTTTCTTGAAGTGGTCTGGGAAGCGCTGGAAAACGCGGGCCACATGCCCGAGGATTTCCCCGGCCCCGTGGGCGTCTTTGGCGGCTGCGGCATGGGCAGCTATTTCTATTTCAACATCTGCTCGAACCCTGACCTGGTGCAGGATGTGGGCATGTTCCTGCTGCGCCATACCGGCAATGACAAGGATTTCCTGACCACGCGCGCGAGCCATGTGTTCAACCTGACCGGGCCCAGCGTGAACGTGCAGACGGCCTGCTCCACCTCGCTTGTCGCGGTGCATGCGGCGGTGCAATCCCTGCTGATCGGCGAATGCGACATGGCGGTCGCGGGTGGCGTGACCATCGAACTGCCGCAGAACCGGGGATACATCTACAAGGACGGCGAGATCCTGTCGCCGGATGGCGAATGCCATGCGTTCGATCATCGCGCCAAGGGCACGGTCTTCGGATCTGGCGCGGGGGCGGTGGTGCTGCGCCGCCTGTCGGATGCGATTGCGGATGGCGATCACATCTGGGGCGTGATCAAGGGCACGGCGATCAACAACGATGGCTCGTCCAAGGCGGGCTACCTGGCGCCTTCGGTCGATGGGCAATCCGCCGCGATCGTCGAGGCGCAGGCGGTGGCGGGCGTCGCCCCCGATACGGTGGGCTATATCGAATGCCACGGCACCGGCACCTACCTGGGCGACCCGATCGAGGTCGCCGCCCTGACCGAGGCGTTCCGTCAGGGCGGATCGCAAGGCGAAGGGTTCTGCCGGATCGGATCGGTCAAGACCAATATCGGCCATCTGGACACCGCTGCCGGTGTGGCCAGCCTGATCAAGACAACGCTGGCGCTGCATCACGGGCAGATCCCGCCTTCGCTGGGATATGAGGCGCCCAACCCCGTGATCGGGTTCGAGGGCAGCCCCTTCGTGGTCAACGACCGGCTGACCGACTGGCCGCGCGGGTCTGCTCCCCGCCGCGCCGGGGTCAATTCGCTGGGCGTTGGCGGCACGAACGCGCATGTGGTGCTGGAAGAAGCGCCCATGCGCGCGCCATCCGGGGAAAGTGATTTCCCGTTTCAGCCGCTGGTGATTTCCGCCCGCAGCAAGGCCGCGCTGGACGAGGCCGCGTTGCGGCTGGCCGATCACCTTGAGGCGCGGCCCGATCAGCCCTTGGCCGATGTGGCCTTTACCCTGCGCCACGGGCGGCGCGCGTTCGAACAGCGCCGCGTGATCGTGGCCGCAGACCACGCCGAGGCCGCCGCAACGCTGCGCGCGAATGACCCGCGCCGCGTATTCACGCACAAGGTGCTGGGCGATGCGCCTGATGTGGTCTTCATGTTCCCCGGCGGCGGCGCGCAATATGCGGGCATGGCGCGCGATCTTTACGAGACCGAGCCGGTGTTCCGCGACTGGATGGATCGCGGGCTTGAGGTGCTGCAAGCCAAGCTGGATTACGATATCCGCGCCGTCTGGCTGCCCGAACGCGGGCAGGAGGCGGACGCGGACGAACGGCTGAAACAGCCATCGGTGCAGCTGCCGCTGATCATGATCGTCGAATATGCGCTGGCGCAGCTCTGGATGAGCTGGGGGGTCAAGCCCGCCGCCCTTGTGGGTCATTCGATGGGCGAGAATACCGCCGCCTGTGTTGCCGGCATCATCGGGTTCGAGGATTGCATCGGGTTGGTGCATCTGCGCGGCACGCTGTTCGATACGGTGCCTGCGGGGGGGATGCTGTCCGTGGGTCTGCCTGCGGATGAATTGCGCCCGCTGCTGGGCGACGATCTGGACCTGGGCGCCGTCAATGGCCCGGCCTTGACCGTGGCCAGCGGCCCGCAAGCCGCCCTGGACAAGCTGCAAGCCGAATTGCAGGCGCGCGAGGTTGAATTCCAGCGCATTCCCATTGATGTGGCCGCCCATTCGCGGATGCTGGAGCCGATCCTGAAACGCTTTGGCGATTACCTGCGGTCGATCAAGCTGAATGCGCCGCAGATCCCGATCATGTCCAACCGGACCGGGCAGCGCATGACCGATGCGCAGGCGACGGACCCCGAATATTTCGTGGGTCATTTGCGCCATACCGTGCATTTCGCCGATTGCATCGCCACGCTGGCCGCCGATGCACCCAAAGGGCAGGGGCGCGTGTTCCTTGAGGTCGGACCCGGCAAGGGGTTGGGATCGTTGGCCGGGCAACATGCCAACGTGACACCGAACGCGGTGATCGGCACGCTGCGCCATCCGCAGGACAGCATGGCCGATGACGCCTATTTCATGGCGATGCTGGCGCGTATGTGGGCGGTGGGTGTCACCATCGACTGGGATCAGGTCTGGGGCGGCGTGCCGCGCAACCGTGTGCCGCTGCCGGGCTATGCCTTCCAGCGCAGCCGCTATTTCATCGAACCTGGCAAGGGCGCGCAATCGCAGGCCGAGGCCGATTTGTGGCCGCTGCGCAGCGACAACCTGGACAGCTGGGGCTATCGTCCCGCCTGGGTGCCGCGCCTGGCCGAATGCGATGTGGACATGGACGATCTGTCCGGCCTGCCGCCGCAGGACTGGCTGGTGTTCGAGGATGATGCCGGTCTTGGGGCGGCCCTGACCGCGCGGCTGCGCGCCGCCGGGCAGCGCGTCATCACCGTGCGCCCCGCCGATGCCTTTGCCCGTGCGGGCGAGGATGGCTATCTGCTGGCCCCCGAACAGGGGCGCGCGGGTTATGACCTGCTGATCCGCGACCTTCTGGACCGGGGCAGGATGCCCCAGCGCATCGCGCATCTGTGGCAGGTCACGCGGGATCGCAGCTTCCGCCCCGGCAGCAGCTTTTTCCACCGCACGCAAGAGCAGGGTTTCTACAGCCTGCTGTTCCTGGCGCAGGCCCTGGCCGAGGAAAACGCGACCGCTCATGTCAGCGTGATCACATCCGACGCGGCGCAGGTGCGCGGCGAGGCCTTGGGCGATCCCGACAAGGCGACGATCATGGGGCCGGCGCGGGTGATCCCGCGCGAGGTGCCGGGAATGACCTGCGCGGTGCTGGATATCCGCCTGCCCGAAGGGCGCAAGCGCGGCGAGGCGCTGGATGATCTGGCTGCCCGCGTGCTGGAGGATCTGCTGGCCGCGCCCGAAAACACCGTGGCCGCCTTGCGCGGGGAAAAGCGTTTCGCGCTGGAATTCCGCCCTGCGCCGCTGGCCGAGGTCAGCGCCGACAAGCTGCCGCTGCGCGCCGATGGCGTGACGCTGATCACCGGCGGTTTCGGTGGCATCGGCCTGAGCATCGCGGGCGCATTGATCGCGCGCGGGCAAAAGCGCGTGGTGCTGCTGGCGCGATCGGCCCTGCCGCCGCGGGCGCGTTGGGACGGTTTGTTGCGGTCATCCGTGCAGGATGCGGTGGTGCAGCGCATCCGCGCCGTGCAGGCGCTTGAGGCGCAGGGCGGCGAGGTTCTGGTGATCCAGGCCGATGTCAGCAATATCGAGGATATGCGCGCCGCGGTGAAACAGGCCGAGGGCAAGATGGGCCGCGTGACGGCCGTGATCCATGCGGCGGGCGTCATCCATGACGCGCCGCTTCTGACCAAGTCCCTGACCGAGATCGAGGATGTCTTTACCCCCAAGATCCACGGCACCAAGGTGCTGGAAGAGCTGTTCCCCGACGGGGCGCTGGATTGGCTGGTGTTGTTCTCGTCCTCGTCCACCGTCACGGCACCCGTGGGGCAGGTCGATTACGTGGCCGCCAACGAATATCTGAACGCCTATGCCAAGGCGCGCGCGGGCGGCAAGACGCGGGTGCTGGCGATCGACTGGGGCATCTGGTCGGGTGTCGGCATGGCCGCCGATGCGATGGCGGCGCGGCTGGCGGGGGATGCGCCCCCCGAACGGCGCGCGGCGCCCAAGGATACACCGCTGCTGGACCAGGTCACGCTGGACGAAGGCGGGCACCGGATGTTCCTCAAGACGCTGGACGCCCGCGCCGATTGGGTTCTGAACGATCATCGCACCGCTGCGGGTGACGCGGTAATGCCGGGCACGGGGTATCTGCAACTGGCGGCGCAGGCGTTGCGCGCGCAGGGTGAAAGCGGCGGGTTCGAGATCCGCGATCTTTACTTCCTGTCGCCCTTGCAGGTGGCCGATGGCGCACCGCTGGAAATGCGGGTGCGCCTGCCCCGGTCCGAGGCCGGCTATGCCTTCGAGGTGCAGAGCGCGCAGGCCGGCGGTATCGTCACCCATGCCGAGGCGGAGCTGTCGCTATTGCCGCTGTCACCGCCCGCCGCACTGGATCTGGCCGCCATCGCCGCGCGCTGCGCCCATCCGCACGAGGCCGGGCCGCAGGGTTTCATCCCCTCGCCGCAAGAGGCGCATCTGGCCTTCGGGCCGCGCTGGCGCGTGATCCGGTCGATGGCGTTCGGCAAGGGCGAGGGGCTGGCATGGCTGGCCCTGCCCGAGGACAAGACAACCGATCTGGGGGCGGGCTGGGGCCTGCATCCCGGTCTGATGGACCTGGCGACCGGCTGGGCGATGGGGCTGATCGCGGGCTACAAGCCCGATCACCTGTGGGTGCCGGTGTCCTATGGTACGGTGCGCGTGCATCGACCGCTTCCGGCGCGGGTGGCAAGCTGGGTGCGCAGCCGCGCGGGCAACAGCGCCGATGGACCGTCGGCCACATTCGACGTGGTGATCACCGCGCCCGATGGCACCGTCTGCATCGAGGTCGAGGGGTTCAGCATCCGCCGCCTGGATGACACCGCTGCCTTTGGCCGCGCCGCAGCCCCTGCCACGGCCGCCGCGCCCGAGGCGACCGGGCCGCGCCCGCTGTCGCCCGCCGAAGAACGTCTGCGCCACATGCTGACGCAGGGCATCCGCCCCGAGGAAGGGGCCGAGGCGTTTCTGCGCGCGCTGGCGGGCCAGGGATCGCAGGTGGTCATATCCTCGATGGATCTGGCCGCGCTGGTCCGGCAGGCCGATGCCGTCGATACGGGATCCGATACGGGCGGGCAGACCTTCGAGCGTCCCAGCCTGGACAGCGATTTCGTGGCCCCCGAGACCGAGGTCGAAAAGCGTCTGGCCGCCTTCTGGCAGGAACTGCTGGGGCTGGACAGCGTGGGGGTCGAGGACAGTTTCTTTGACCTGGGCGGTCATTCCCTGATCGCGGTGCGCCTGTTTGCCAAGGTGCGCAAGGCCTTCAACGTGGATTTCCCGATCTCGATCCTGTTCGAGGCGCCGACGATCCGCAAATGCGCCGCCCTGATCGAGGAACGCGGCGGCGTGGTGGCGGGGGGCGAAGCCGCCGCCGAGACGGGCAAGCCAGCCGCGCCGCAGCGCCGGTTCACCCATGTGGTGCCGATGCATACGGGCGAGGGTGGTCCGAAAACGCCGTTCTTCCTGGTGGCGGGCATGTTCGGCAATATCCTGAACCTGCGGCATCTGGCGCATCTTCTGGGCACCGACCGGCCCTTCTACGGGTTGCAGGCGCGCGGGCTTTATGGCGACCAGGAACCGCATCGCGACATGGTGCAGGCGGCGCGCGATTACATCGCGGAAATCAAGCAGGTGCAGCCACACGGCCCCTATATGCTGGGCGGTTTTTCCGGCGGCGGCATCACCGCGCTGGAGATCGCGCAGCAATTGACCGCAGCTGGCGAAGAGGTGGCCGCCCTTGTGATGCTGGATACGCCGCTGCCGGTGCGACGGCCGCTGAGCTTGCGTGACCGGGCGGTGATCCAGTTGCAGGAATTGCGCGCGGGCGGCATTGCCTATCCGGCCAAATGGCTGACGCGCCGCATCAAGTGGGAATTCCAGAAGCGCCGCATCAAGACCGATGACGGGGCCGAGGAACCGGCGGCGCAGTTCCACAATGCCGCGATCGAAGCGGCCTTCATGGACAGCGTGACCTCCTACAAGCTGCGCAAATGGGATGGCCCCCTGATGCTGTTCCGTCCGCCGCTGGTGGGCAAGTGGCAGGTGGCGCCCGATCGCTGGGTCAATTCGGAACGCGCTTATGTTCTGCATGACAACGACTGGACCGGCTGGGCCCCCAGGGTCGAAGTGCAGGAGGTGCCGGGGGATCACGATTCCATGGTGCTTGAACCCAATGTGCGGGTGCTGGCCGCAAGGATGCGCCGCGTGATCGAGGCCGCCGAACGCCGCGCGACGCGCCCCGCGCTGCGGGCTGTCGCGGGCCGCGACGTGCCGATGGAAGCGGCGGAATGACCATGATGACCAGACCGCCGCGCCTGCTGACCGTGCTGCTGAACTGGCGCACAGCGCCCATGACCCTGCGCGCCGCCGAAGCGGGGCTGGCCGCGATGGCCGCTCTGCGCGAGGCGATGCCGGGTGCGCGCACCGATATGGTGATCGTCGACAATGACAGCGGCGATGGCAGTTTCGAGATGCTGCGTGATCGGGCACGGGCGCGCGGCTGGACCGAGGGCGGCGCGGTGCGCGTGATCCAGTCGGGTCACAACGGCGGCTTTGGTGCCGGCAACAACGTGGGCATCCGTACCGGCATGGCCGATGGCGAGGCGCCCGATTTCGTCTACCTGCTGAACTCGGACGCCTTTCCCGAACCGGGTGCGCTGCTGGCACTGATCCGCGCGCTTGAAGCTGACCCCTCGGCCGGGATCGCGGGCAGCTATATCCATGGCGAGGATGGCACCCCGCATGAAACCGCGTTCCGGTTTCCGTCGATCCTGTCGGAATTCGAGGATGCGGCGCGGATCGGCCCGATCAGCCGCGCGCTGGCGCGGCATCGCGTGGCCCTGCCCATGCCCACGCAGACCACGCCGGTGGACTGGCTGGCCGGTGCCAGCATGATGATCCGCCGCGAGGTGCTGGACCGGATCGGCCTGTTCGATGAGACCTTCTTTCTCTATTTCGAGGAAACCGACCTGTGCCTGCGCGCGGCGCGCGCCGGGTTCCGCACGCTTTATGTCCCCGAAAGCCGGGTGCCGCATATCGGCTCGGTCTCGACCGGCATGAAGGGCTGGGCCAAGGTGCCGACCTACTGGTTC
>JAJLKH010000128.1:0-8600 GCA_033839205.1 Rhodobacterales bacterium
GCTGAATTTCCCGACAACCGCCTGCTGATCGACCTTTGCGGCGAATATGACCGCAACCTGGCCGAGCTGGAAAAGAAACTGGGGGTGCAGATCCTGCGGCGCGGCAACCAGCTGGCCGTCTTCGGCGAGGAAAGCGCCACAGCCAACGCGATCGAAGTGCTGGACGCGCTCTATGAACGGCTCGAGGCCGGGCGCGGGCTGGAACAGGGCGACATCGACAGGCAGATCCGCATGGGCAGCTCCGAACAGGGCACCGGCGCACAGGCGGGTGACCAGCTCGAGATGTTCCGCTCCGGCCGGGTCGAGATCAAGACAAGGCGCAAACTGGTCGAACCCCGCACCGAGGCGCAGAAAGCCTATGTGCAGAACCTCTTCAAGCATGAACTCTGCTTCGGCATCGGCCCCGCGGGCACCGGCAAGACCTACCTGGCCGTGGCCGCTGGCGTGTCCATGTTCATCACCGGCCAGGTCGACCGCATCATCCTCAGCCGCCCCGCGGTCGAGGCGGGCGAAAAACTGGGCTACCTGCCCGGCGACATGAAGGACAAGGTCGATCCCTACATGCAGCCGCTCTATGACGCGCTGAACGATTTCCTGCCCGGCAAGCAGACCGCCAAGCTGATCGAGGAGAAGCGCATCGAGATCGCGCCCCTTGCCTTCATGCGCGGCCGCACCCTCAGCAATGCCTTCGTCGTGCTGGACGAGGCGCAGAACGCCACCTCGATGCAGATGAAGATGTTCCTCACCCGTCTGGGCGAAGGCTCGCGCATGGTCATCACCGGCGACCGTACCCAGATCGACCTGCCGCGCGGCGTGTCGTCGGGTCTGGCCGATGCGGAACGGCTGCTCAAGTCCATCGACAAGATCAGCTTCAACTACTTCACCTCCAAGGATGTGGTCCGCCATCCCCTTGTCGCCGCCATCATCGAAGCCTATGAGGCGGACGGAACGGTCTGACGACCGCCGCCCGTTTCTTCTTGCACCAAATATCCTCGGGGGTGCGGGGGCAGACAGCCCCCGCTGCAACATCGCCACATGCTGACCGACACACAGATCGAAGACGACCGCTGGACGCAGACCGGGCTCGGCACCCTGGCCGAAACGGCGGCGCGCGAAACGCTGATCCATCTGGGCTTCGACCCCGATCTCTACGAGATCAGCCTGCTGGGCTGCAATGACGCGCGCATCGCGGTGCTCAACGCCGAGTTCCGCGGCAAGCCCACGCCCACCAACGTGCTCAGCTGGCCCGCGCAGGACCTTGCCGCCGAAGAGGATGGCGAGGCCCCCTATGTCCCCGACGCCACCCCGCAGGACGATCCTTTCGCCTTCGCGGAGGACGAGGACGAAGAGGGGATCGCCCTGGGCGACATCGCCATCGCCTATGACACCTGTGCGCGGGAAGCCGCCGAGGCGGACAAGCCCTTCGGCGATCATGTGACCCATCTGATCGTGCATGGAACCCTGCATTTGCTGGGCTATGACCATGTTCGTGACAAGGATGCCACTTTGATGGAAACAATCGAGGTCGCGATACTTGGCAAACTGGGGGTCGCTGACCCATATTGGATGGACCGCGACGGGCCGGACGCCCGTTGATGACGAACATCCGGAAGCGAGGCTTCCGCATTCTGGAAAGGTACGATGGGCGACAGCATAGACGGGTCTACGAGGGCAGCGCAGAGCGCGCTGCCGTATTCCGAGGCCGACAAGACGTCACAGGGCGGATTTTTCCGCCGCATCATCGGGGCGCTCAGCCCCTCGGAGGGTGACGACGAGGACGCTCAGGCGGGGACGGATTCCTCTGCGCCGGAACGTCAGCAGGTCCACAACATCCTGAACCTGCGCCGCATGCGGGTCGAGGACGTGGCGATCCCCAAGGCGGATATCACCGCCGTTCCCGATACGATCACCATGGACGAACTGGTCGAACTCTTCCGCGAAACCGGGCTGACCCGCCTTCCGGTCTATTCGGGCACGCTCGATACGCCGCTCGGGATGCTCCATCTCAAGGATTTCGCGCTCAAGCACGGCTTCAACGGGGCCGCGCAGGATTTCTCGCTCAAGCAGATGCTGCGTCCGCTGCTCTATGTCCCGCCCTCCATGTCGATCGGCGTGCTGCTGCAGAAGATGCAGTCGGAACGTAAGCACATGGCGCTGGTGATTGACGAATACGGTGGGGTTGACGGTCTTCTGACCATCGAGGACCTGATCGAACAGGTCATCGGCGAGATCGAGGATGAACATGACACCGACGAGGATCAGTTCTGGACGGTGGAAAAGCCGGGGCAGTATCTTGCCCTGTCCAAGACCCCGCTCGAGGAATTCGAGGCCGAGATCGGACAGTCCCTCACCGAACACGAGGATGTCGACGAGGAAGAGATCGACACCCTGGGTGGCCTCGTCTTCATGCTGGCCGGCCGCGTGCCCGTGCGCGGCGAAGTGGTGCAGCACCCCGCCGGGATCGAGTTCGAGGTGGTGGACGCCGATCCCCGCCGCATCAAGCGCCTGAGGGTCCGACTGCCACATGCGGCTGCCGTCTGAGATGCAGCCCGGCGCGCCGGGGCTGCGCGTCAGGCTGCTGCTTGCCCTGCTGTGCGGTCTGGCCGTGGCCCTCGGGCAGGCCCCGTTCGATATCTGGCCAGCCGCGATCCTCGGCCTTGCGCTGCTGTTCCTGCTGATCCGCGGCGCGGGCAGCATCCGGCAGGCGGCCTTCCTGGGGCTGGCGGCGGGCACCGGGCATTTCGCCCTTGCGCTCTTCTGGATCATCGAACCCTTCCTGATCGACGTGGCCCGGCATGGCTGGATGGCGCCCTTCGCGCTGATCGGCATGTCGGCGGGCCTCGCCCTCTTCTGGGCCGCCGCCGCCGCGGCCACCCGCGCGCTGGGCGGGGGGGCCACGGCCTTCGTCGCGGCTTTCGCGCTGGTCGAAATGCTGCGCTCCTATGTGCTGACCGGCTTTCCATGGGCCTTGATCGGCCATGTCTGGATCGACACGCCCTTGGTGCATATCGCCTCGGTGACCGGTCATCACGGCCTGACGCTGCTTGCGCTGCTCGCGGCGGCGGGCCTCGTGCATCTGGTCCTGCCGGGGCGGCGCTGGTGGGGGGCGGCCAGCCTTGCCACGGTCTGCGCGGCCGCACTCTGGGGCGGCACGGTCGCGGGTGGCGTAGGGCAGGGGGCCACGGCACAGGCGGGTCCCGCCGCGATGGCGGATCGCCCCGTGATCCGCATGATCCAGCCCAACGCGCCGCAGCATCTGAAATGGGATCGCAAGATGATCCCGGTCTTCTTCCAGCGCCAGATAGATTACACCGCCGCCACCGGCCTCGATCCCGCGCAGCCGCGCCCCGATCTGGTGATCTGGGCCGAAACCGCGCTGTCCGTGATCCTTGAGAACGCCGAACCAGAGCTCGAGGCGATCACCCTTGCCGCCGATGGCGTGCCCGTGGTCCTGGGGATCCAGCGCTTCATCGGGCAGCGCACCTACAATTCCGCGATCTACCTTGATGGCGGTGGCACCATCCGGGCGATCTATGACAAGCACCGCCTTGTCCCCTTCGGTGAATACATGCCCTTCGGCGAGGTGATGGCCCAATTCGGCATTCACGGCATGGCCGCCTCGCGCGGGGGCGGCTTCTCGCCCGGTGCGGGGCCCCGCCTGATGGATCTGGGCGCCCTCGGGCGCGCCCTGCCGCTCATCTGCTACGAGGCGGTCTTTCCCCAGGCGATCCTCGATGCGCCGGACCGCCCCGAATTCCTGATGCAGATCACCAATGACGCCTGGTTCGGCACCTATTCCGGCCCCTATCAGCACCTCGCGCAAGCGCGGCTGCGCGCCATCGAACAGGGTCTGCCCATGGTGCGCGTCGCCAATACCGGCGTGTCTGCCATGATCGACGGGCATGGGCGGGTCACCGCCGCGCTGCCGCTGGACACGGCCGGATGGCTCGACGCGGCCTTGCCACAGGCGCTGCCGCCCACCGTCTATGCCCTTTGGGGCGAGTGGCCCGTCCGTTTGTTCATCCTTGGATTGCTGATGGCTGCAGTGTTCCGCCATTTGGCGCCACGGCGGGCAAATACCGATTGACGCCCTATGATACCGCGCGTAACCACGCAGCATCCCCGTCACAACGGCTTCCTGGCGTGACGGGATGAACCCAATGGAGCACGTTTCATGTCACGACAGAATTACGTATTTACCTCCGAGTCCGTCTCGGAAGGGCACCCTGACAAGGTCTGCGACCGCATTTCCGACGCGGTTCTGGACGCCTTCCTGGCCGAGGAACCCGAGGCGCGCGTCGCCTGCGAAACTTTTGCCACAACCAATCGTGTCGTGATCGGCGGCGAGGTCGGTCTTTCGGACCAGGCCAAGCTGGCCGAGTATATGGAGCGTATTCCCGACATCGCCCGCGCCTGCATCAAGGACATCGGCTATGAGCAGGAAAAATTCCATCACGCCACCTGCGAGATCACGAACCTGCTGCACGAACAGTCGGCCCATATCGCCCAGGGCGTGAACGCAGCCGAAAACAAGGACGAAGGTGCCGGCGACCAGGGCATCATGTTCGGCTATGCCACGAACGAAACCGATGCGCTGATGCCCGCGCCGATCCAGTTCGCGCATGCCATGCTGCGCCGGCTGGCCGAAGTGCGCAAATCCGGCGCCGAGCCGACCCTTGGCCCGGACGCCAAATCCCAGCTGTCGGTGCGCTATGAAAACGGCAAGCCCGTCGGCGTGACGCAGATCGTTCTGTCCACGCAGCACCTGGACGAAAGCATGACCAGCGACGACGTGCGCGCCGTGGTCGAGCCCTACATCCTCGACGTGCTGCCCGAAGGCTGGGTGACCGGCGATACCGTCTGGCACGTGAACCCCACCGGCAAATTCGTCATCGGCGGCCCCGATGGTGACGCGGGCCTGACGGGCCGCAAGATCATCGTGGATACCTATGGCGGCGCGGCCCCGCATGGCGGCGGCGCGTTCTCCGGCAAGGATCCGACGAAGGTTGACCGTTCGGCCGCCTATGCCGCGCGCTACCTGGCCAAGAACATCGTCGCCGCGGGCCTTGCGGATCGCGCAACCATCCAGCTCAGCTATGCCATCGGCGTGGCGCGCCCGCTGTCGATCTATGTCGACACGCATGGCACCGGCGATGTGGACGCCGCCGCGATCGAGGCTGCGATCCCCAAGGTGATGGACCTGACCCCGCGCGGGATCCGCACCCATCTGCAACTGAACCGCCCGATCTATGCGCGCACCGCGGCCTATGGCCATTTCGGGCGCGAACCCGATGCCGATGGCGGCTTCAGCTGGGAACGCACCGATCTGGCCGAGGCGCTGAAGAAAGCCCTCTGATCCGGCCACACCGGTCGCGGAAAAGATCACGGCGCGCCAGATGGCGCGCCGTTTTCAATTCGCAAGCTGTCCTTGCCGCATGTCCCGGCCGCTTACCTGTCGCGCGTCAGGGTAAAGCTTGACCCAAGATCATAGGTCTCGCCGTCAAAGCTGACATGGTCCACCTGCATCCAGCCCAGGCGCAATGCGCGCGGCGCCTCTTCCTGAATGGCGTCCCACAGCGCAGGGCGCAGCCGCAGGCATGTCTCGTCATCGAAATAGTTCCGGTAAAGCACCACGTCCGGCCCATCCTGCCCCGGAAAATCCCCGTCATGCAGCAGCCTGGAAAAGGTATCCCCCGGTGCCGTCCGCTCGGCCAGCGCTGTCAGGCGCGCGCGAAACGCAGGTCCGAACCCCGCCGCCATGGTCCAGAACACGCCAAAGCCCGGCCCCGCGGCAAGCCGGTCGCGCGGCACGCCGAAATCCACGATCTCGCGCACCCGGTCGCGGAACAGCCCGCCCGCAATGGCCGTGATCGCGATATCGCCACGCATCTCCCGGGCCAGCAACCGCCGCGTGTCCCGGTCGCTTTCGACCCCCAGCAGCAGGGTGTCGCCGCTGAAGGTCCTTTCGACAAACCAGCGATCCGCGGCTGTCCATGCCCCGGCCAGCGCCGGCGCGCCAAACGGCCGATGCAGCAGCTTGACCCGAACCTCGCTGTCGGAACATGAGAAAACACCGCGGATCATCCGATCATCCTTTCAACGCAAGCCTTACCACGGATTGAAACGCCACGGCGAATTGCGATAGATATGCGTCGCAGCCCCCATGCCGTTGCGGCCGCCCGCGCCCCATCCCACATGTGCCCCATGAATGCCTGACCCCGTCCCGCAAGCCACCTGGCAGACATGCCTGCTGGTTCTCGTGTTCACCATGATCGTATGCGCGCTTCTGGTGTTCGTGATGGTGCGGAAGGTGTTGGGCGCAATCCGCGGTGCGGCCCACATCGCCGCGCGCGTGCCGAAAACGGCCGCCGCATAGACCACCGGCCAGAAGGCGCCCTCGGTCTCCTGCATCTCGGCCGGTGTCATGCCCCGCGCCGATGCCATGGCGACGGGCGCTTCGGCCACCGTGCGCGCGGTCTTGCCGACCGCGGCAGGCGCGGCCGCCTTGCCGCCAAAGGCAAACGCCATGTCCGAGGCGCTCAGCGATTGCGCCGCCGCTGGCGATGCGATCATGGCCACGATGCTGAGAACAGCCAGCATCTTGGTGGCAAATGTCGTTAGTATATTCATTTTGGGCATACCCCCTTCACTGGTCAAAATGGCCGCCCCGAACCGCCGGGACGGGATCTGCCCTGCGGTGCCAACCCGGTCACCGAAGGACGGAACAGCTACGTCGCCCTACCGCGACAGCGGTATGGCCCGCAGCGACAGGGACCATCCCTGCGGCTGCGTGAAAAACGTCTCGTCGATCTGCGCAAGACCGATATCCTGCGGGGGCTTGAGCCGCCTCAGATCGTCGAAGGACAGCATCAGCCTGCCCGCCCTAACCCCGTAAGGGGGCGCCACATCCGCAAGCTGCTGCAAGGACAACCGGTTGGCCATTGAGGCGACGGCAAGTCGGATGATGTTACGCAAAGATCAATCCACCCTTCAAAGGGCTGTTGCAGCCGACTGAGATAGCTTCGGAGATCCCGGTTGAGGACTCCGGGTTGTCTGTATCGACGAAATACAGAAGGTGATCGGGTAAATTCAGGGCTATTGATCTGAAAGGGTTTCGATCCAGAATGATATTCTCGATGATGTTTTGCTCTTCGTCGGCAGGCACGATCATGAATGCAACACAGGCGTAATCATCGATCGACTTGAAGAATTCGGGTATTCTCGTCTGATCGAGGCGCGCAATGAAGAATTTGGGTTTTGGCAGCGGAACGTAATTCCAGGCACCATTAACGCCAGAGGCCGAATACAAGACCTCAGCGCCTGCGTCCTTGGTCACGTTTGCATGCGTCGTCCCTGAGCAAATGACGACATAACCCTTTGGTTTTGGCGCGCGCGCAATGTTTTGCAAAGCGTGATGTACACGACTAATTTCAACGTCTTGCTGCTGCATCGACCTTGCCTCCAAAAGGGGCGAGAGATGGTCTGCCCCGCCGTCCGTCAACTCACCGCCGCCAAAGGTGAAAATGTCCCCGATCCTGAACGCGCCAACTGCTGCCGGGCAGCCTTGAATCGTTGAGCCGTTGGTTCAAGTTGCGCACCAAGGGGCTTGTGAACTGTTGATTGCGGTGGTGCGCGTTGGATCCCCACCTGATAGAAGTCGTATCACAACAGCTGGATTTGCTGTAGCTGGGTCCAACACGAACCCAAGGCTTGATTTTCGAACCTGCCCAGACCGCGCCCCGGACGACGAACCCGAGCCATGCGCCTTCGGTCTCCTGCATCTCTGTCTGGGTCATGCTGCGCGCCGATGCCATGGCAACGGGCGCTTCTGCCGCCGCGCGTGCAGTGGTTGTGCTTGCAGCGGGGGCAGCAGCCTTGCCGCCGAAGGCAAAGGCCATGTCCGAAGCACTGAGCGATTGTGCCGCGGCGGGCGAGGCAATGATGGCCACGATGCTGAGAACAGCCAGCATCTTGGTGGCAAATGTCATTAATATATTCATTTTGGGCATACCCCCTTCACTGGTCAAAATGGCCGCCCCGAACCGCCGGGACGGGATCTGCCCTGCGGTGCCAACCCGGTCACCGAAAGGCGGAACAGGTACGTCGCCCTACCGCGACAGCGGTATGGCGCGCAGCGAAAGGGACCACCCTGCCGGCTCTTTGAAGAACGTGGTGTCGATCTCAGCCAGGCTGACGTCCTGCGGGATCAGCAACAGGATGCGCCCGCGCGGCATGCCGTCGGTATCGGGCGCCTCCCACATGCGGCGAAACTGATGCGCCGTCAGCTGCCGGTTGCCCCATGACGGATCGGCCACATGCACGACCCCGTCGCGCCGGATGCCGCGAATGACCGTGAAATGATCCTCGCCGCGATACTGCACATAGGCGATCGCCGGGATCTTGAGCTGCTTTAGATCGTCGAACGACAGCATCAGCCCCCCCGCCCTGACCCCGTAGGAGGGCGCCACATCCGCCAGCTGCTGGAACGAGGATCTGTCCGTCGCCCCCATCCGGGTCAGCACATCCTCCTCCGTCACGGACATGCCGTAGAATTCGTTCAGGATCGTCGCCATGCTGGCCGCACCGCAGGAATAATCCAG
>JAJLKH010000129.1:0-26250 GCA_033839205.1 Rhodobacterales bacterium
GCCGCATTCCTGGAACCAGGGATTGGTCCGTGGCCCCGAGGCCAGAAGCCGTGTCTCGATCCATTCGCCGCCGCGCCGGATGTTTTCCGCATGCAGCACCGCCCAGACATCATCCTCGGACATGCGCCCGCCGGGGATACCGCTGCGCGCGGCGCGCTCCATCTCGGCCACCGCCGCTTCGCAGGCATGCGAGGCGCAGCGCATCGCCAATATCTCGTCGGGCCCTTTCACCGAACGGGCCTTTTCGGTCAGTTCCTCGCCTTCCATTATTTCAAGGCCCTGCGCCTCAAGCGCGCGCAGGCCGTGCAGCATGATCTTGTCCACGGCCAGCCGCCTGTTGCCGCCCGCATGGGCCTCCAGCAGGGCGCGCACCTCGTTGGCAAAGACATCGGCAGCCACATCCACCTTGTCGCCCCGATCGAAATAGAACAGGTCCGCGCCAGAACGTTGCTCGCGCACCAGCGGATTGAAGCGGCTCAGGAACATGGCGTTCTTGTAATCCCAGATCACCATGTAGCCGTCGGCACAGATCAGCACGGCGCGGAACGGGTTATGGGTGTTCCATAACTGCATGTTCGTGCTGTCGGTCGCATAGCGGATGTTCAACGGGTCGAACATCAACAACCCCGCATAGTCGCGCGCCTGTATGAACTGCACCAACCGGTCAAATCTGTATTGGCGCATGGCGGGCAGATCGGGCAGGCTCAACCCCGCAGCCGCCCATTCCTCGAAAGCAAGAAGGGTCGGCCCGATTTCCACCCGGTCCATGTCGTTGGGGCTGCCATCGGCCAGGGTGGCGCCGCGCGTGGGGTCGATCTTTCGTCTGTCGCTGTAATGCTGGTTCATCCTGGTCTCTCCGCTGCTGCGCCAGCATCTCTTCGCGCGGCAAGGACTGTCCGTTCCCAAACCGACTTGCGCACAGGTCGTTTTTTGGAACAGATGACGCCATGACACCGATCCTTCAGACACGCCTCGGCTATGATCCGACCCACCACAAGCCGCTGCCCGGCATCGCACCCATGGATCCAGCCGATTGGATCATCGTCGACGATGCCCATGCCCCGCAGATGGCGGAACGGGCGCGCCTTCTGGCCGAGCGGCGCGACAAGGTCATCGCCATGGACGAAGGCGCGCGCCCCGCGGCATCAGAACTGCTGGATACTGTGCTTGAGGTTCTTGACGCGCGCGCGGATCACGCGGTGGGGGCAGGGCAGGTGCGCCGCCCGGATGGCGTGACGGTCGCCATCGACCGGGATGATCCCATGGGCACCTTGGGGCATCTGGTGCAGCAGGATCTGTGCCTGATGGAGAAGCGCGGCGATGAACATGTGCTGACCGCTGCGGTGCTGTGCTTTCCGGCCAGCTGGACGCTCGAGGAAAAGTTCCTGCGCCCGCTGATCGGGATCCATCTGCCTGTCGCCTCGTATGACGCGACCATGGCTCGCCGTGTGCAACGCTTGTTCGACGGTGTGCAGGTGGGCCGTCCGCTCTGGCGGTTCAATGCCCTGTGGTATATTGATCCTGCCCTGCACCAACCCCGGCGCGAGAATGACCGCAGGCCCGAACGCGGCGCCCAGAGCGCCGATTATCTGCGAACCGAACGCCAAAGCCTTGTTCGACTGCCGCAAAGCGGCGCGGTTGTCTTCGGGATTCATACCAGCGTGCTGGCACGCGATGTGGTGCAGGGCCTCTGGCCTGGTGCAGAATGATCAGCCGTCGATCCGGCGCGCCATGATGGCGATCGCCTTCTGATAGACGCCGGCAGCGTTCCATTCCTGGATGACACGGAAATTCGGCTCGCCCTCCTGATAGCCCTTGCCGGGTTGCCAGCCTTTCTGGCGCAGAAAGTTCGCCGTGGATGCAAGCGCGTCGGTCATGTTGTTCATGTCGATGCGTCCATCGCCATTCGCATCGACCGCATAGGTCACCACATTGCCGGGCAGGAATTGGGTATGTCCCAATTCCCCATGCTTCGCCCCGATGGATTGCGGCGTGATCGTGCCGCGATCCACCAATTTCAGCGCCGCGATCGTGTGACCTGCGAAAAACTCCGAGCGCCGGCAGTCATAGGCCAGCGTGGCAATCGCGGACACGACATTGCTGTCGCCCATGAAATTGCCGAAAGCCGTCTCCATCCCGTGGATGGCGATGATCACGCCCGCAGGCACGCCATATTGCCGCTCCAGCGCCTGATAGAACGCCGCATCACGCGCCTTGCGTCGCTTGCCTTGGGCCACGATGGTGTCGGCCCCGCGCACCTGCATGAATTTCTCAAGCGTGTAGCCAAAGCTTTTCTGGTTGCGGTCGGCGGCGATGGTGCGCGTCGCATAGGTGGTGCCGGCAAGGGCCGCAAGCCCGCGGTCCCCGACACCGGCCCGCGCGGCGATCTTCGCGAAATCGCGCTTCCATGCCTCGTATCCGGCAGCGGTATTGCCGCATTGCGCGGCCAGCACCGGTGTTGCGCAGCCAAGGGCAACGACGAAAGGAATAAATGTTCTTATAATGAATCTACGCATCTTTTGACACACCCGAACGCTTTTACCGCAAGCCTAGCCACCTGTCAGGCGGCTGGCAATCGGCTTGGCGCGCGGATGTGCCGGATCAGATCGGCATTGACGCCAGGATCTGACCGATGACGGGCAGGCCGCTCAGCGTCGCGACCACGGTATCGATCATGCCAAGCTTTGCGAGGCCGGTGAACAGCCCGGTCAGGGCCAGCGCCGTCAGCGCAAGGCGCAGGTCTTCGCCGCGCAGAAGGTTGTAGACCATCAAGGCAAGGCCGATCGGGACCGAGATCAGGCTTACGGTCAACGAAATGGCCCATGTCGCCACCCGCGACGTGGTGCTTGGCTCATCGGTCAGGGACCGCGTGTCATAGGCGGCATCGGCAGCCTTGTCCGTCCCCGATGCCGCATCGCCCGTGGCCGATGTCATGCCGATCTCTGAATCGCGGTTGAACACGGCCCGCAGATAGGGCAGGCCCGAGCTGTCCGCACGGGCCGGTGCCACCTCGGGTGTTTCATCGGTGCGGCCCTGGTTTTCCAGCCGTTCGCAAGTGTCTTCGATATCGGGAAAGAGGCGTGACACGGTGGCTCCTCCTTTCTGGTTCAGCGGCAGGACGGGCGTGGGGCGCTTGCGTCTGTCCGTTTCGTTCTGCCCATTTGCGGCACGGTCCGCCGCGGACACGCGACGGGGAGTGACCTTTTCAAGCACTGACAGGAAAGAGGATGTCGACAGCATCATGTCGGGCTGCAGCCATTGCACGTAGTCAGGGTCAAGCACCTGCGCCAGTTCAAGGGTAGCCAGGGCAAGGGCGGAATGCGCCGTCGCGGTGGAACGCTCGGCCTCGCGCAGGCTGGGCAGGTCCGTGGGCAGCTTGATGATGGTCACCGTCAATGTCTGCGTGACGCTGTTGACCTTCAGATCCGCGTCCTGTTCCGGCGCGAAGCCATCGCTCATGGCCATGTCCATGGATTGCATGCCGCCGGGCTGATCCCCCTCGCGGTGATTTTCCATGGTGTTCATGTGAAGTTCGAAACCGCCCAGGCCCATCTTGAGATGACCCTCTGACATCATCTCGGACAGACCGACACGGAATCCACGCCCACCCAGCACACGCTCAAGGCGGGTGGCCAGCAACGGAAGATCAAGGGGTCTCGTACCGAGAAAAACCAATCCAGACGTGCACCGAGTGTTGTCCATACGCATGACAGCCTCCGCGGGGAATTTCCAACCCCCGACTTATGCTTAAGAAAATGGGGCATTTTTTGTTCCAAATCCGGTAAGCTTGCGGCGAGGCGCCAAAATCTGCGGATTTCGCGGGAAAGGCTGCCATGGTTTTGCCCAGAAACGGCAAAGGGCGCCCCGAAAGGCGCCCTTTTTGTGTCATCGGCAGATTTTTCCGCGACTCGGTCGCCGCGGAAAATCCGTGATCAGCAGCTGTAGTAGTTCTTGAACTCAACCGGGTGCGGAGTCATGTCGTACTCTTCGACTTCTTCCATCTTCAGGCTGATATAGGCCATGATCTGGTCTTTCGTGAACACGTCGCCAGCCAGCAGATAGTCCATGTCCTTCTGCAGCTCCTCCAGTGCCTCGCGGAGCGATCCGCATACGGTGGGGATGCCGGCCAGCTCTTCTGCGGGCAGGTCATAGAGGTTCTTGTCCATGGCTTCGCCCGGATCGATCTTGTTCTTGATCCCGTCAAGGCCAGCCATCAGCAGGGCCGAGAACGCCAGGTAGGGGTTTGCCGCCGGATCTGGGAAACGGGCTTCGACGCGCTTTGCCTTCGGGCTTTCCGTCCACGGAATGCGAACGCAACCCGACCGGTTGCGTGCCGAATAGGCGCGCAGAACGGGGGCCTCGTAACCGGGCACCAGGCGCTTGTAGCTGTTGGTGGTCGGGTTGGTGAAGGCGTTCAGCGACTTGGCGTGCTTCAGGATGCCACCGATGAAATACAGCGCTTCCTGGCTCAGGTCTGCGTATTTGTCGCCTGCGAACAGCGGTTTGCCGTCCTTCCAGATCGACATGTTCACGTGCATCCCCGAACCGTTGTCGCCCTTGATCGGCTTCGGCATGAAGGTGGCCGAACGGCCATAGGCCAGTGCGACGTTGTGGATGACGTACTTGTACTTCTGGATGTTGTCGGCCTGCTCGGTCAACGTGCCGAAGATCATGCCCAGCTCGTGCTGCGAGGTCGCAACTTCGTGGTGGTGCTTGTCGACCTTCATGCCCATGCGCTTCATGGTCGACAGCATTTCCGAACGGATGTCCTGACCGTCATCGGCGGGGTTGACCGGGAAATAGCCGCCCTTGTAGCCGGGGCGGTGGCCGGTGTTGCCCATTTCGAATTCGGTATCGGTGTTCCAGGCTGCGTGATCCGCATCCACCTGGTAGGAGACCTTGTTCGGAGTGACCGAATACCGCACGTCGTCGAACAGGAAGAATTCAGCCTCGGGGCCGAAATAGGCGCTGTCGCCGATGCCGCTGGACTTCAGATAGGCTTCTGCCTTCTCTGCGGTGCCGCGCGGGTCGCGGTCATAGGATTCGCCGGTGTCGGGTTCGACGACCGAGCAATGGATGCAGATCGTCTTCTCGGCATAGAAAGGATCGATGTAGACGCTTTCGGTGTCGGGCATGAGTTTCATGTCCGATGCTTCGATCGATTTCCAGCCGGCGATCGACGAGCCGTCGAACATGAAGCCTTCGTCAAGGAAGTCTTCGTCGACCAGATCGGCAACCACAGTCACATGCTGCAGCTTGCCGCGCGGATCGGTGAAGCGAATGTCGACATATTCGACATCCTCGTCCTTGATCAGTTTGAGAACTGCGTTCTTGCTCATTCCCTAATCCCTTTCGTTTTGTGGGTAGATTACAGCGCGTCAGAACCGGATTCACCGGTACGGATGCGGATGGCCTGTTCGACCGGGCTGACAAAAATCTTGCCGTCGCCGATCTTGTCCGTCTTGGCCGCATCGATGATCGCTTCGATCGCGGCATCGACCAGATCGTCATCCAGGACGACCTCGATCTTTACCTTGGGCAGGAAGTCCACGACATATTCAGCGCCGCGATACAGTTCCGTGTGCCCCTTCTGGCGGCCAAATCCCTTGACCTCGATCACCGAAAGACCCTGGACGCCCGCGTCCTGAAGGGCTTCTTTGACCTCATCCAGCTTGAACGGCTTGATGATCGCTTCGATCTTTTTCATCCAGGGTCTCCTCGCCTATGCTCCACAGGGGTCAGACCATTTATGCAGGGGTGCCACAATCGGGCACCGAACGCATTGCGGATCGGGGCTATCGGATTTCTGTTTGATGATCAAAAAATAGGCAATAAGATTAAAATAGCGGCGGAAAAAGAACGATACGGGGCAAAAATGAACGGAATCCTCACGGCTGCGCAAATGCGACTGCTTGAAAAAACGGCAATGGAGTCGGGGCGCGTGTCCGGGCAAGCCTTGATGCAGCGCGCCGGTGAAGGCGTGATCGACGCCGCGCTGCAGGAATGGCCCAATCTCGCGCAAGGCGGGCATCACGCGCTGATCCTGTGCGGTCCGGGCAACAACGGTGGAGATGGCTATGTCATCGCTTGCGGATTGCTGCGCCGGGGCTGGCACGTCCGGCTTTGCGCCTTGCGCCCGCCCGTGCCGGGCGGCGATGCGGCGGCAGCCGCACAGGACTGGCAAGCGGCCGGCGGCGCGATCCTGCCGCTGAATGATTGCCCCCAAGTGCTGTCGGACCTTGTTGCTGCGGCTGCGGGTCAGCCCATCCTTGTGGTCGATGCGCTGCTGGGGATCGGGCAGGGGCGGGGCACCGATGACATCCTGGCGCCTTGGTGGCAGGCCCGGGACCGCGTGATGCAGGCAGCGCCCGACGCGCTGCTGCTTGCGGTGGCTGTCGATCTTCCCACGGGCTATGATTGCGATACGGGCCGTCCCCTGGGGCAGCGCCCCTTTGCCGCCGACCTTGTCGTGACCTTCCACGCGCGCAAGCCCGTGCACGCTGTTCTGGACGGGGCCGGGATCAAGACGGTTGTGGTGCCGATCGGATTGTGACCCCATGATGTGCAAATGCGCCCCCTAGACAAAGACGGAAAGGATAGCCCATGGACCGCGCCCCCCGGACCTTTGTCTTGACTGAAGGTTTGCGCGAAGGTCTGCGCAAACCCGTGACGGGTCACAAATACACCCATGGCCACACATTGATCATGTCCGGCGGTCCGGGGCGCAGCGGTGCCGCGCGGCTGGCGGCGCGCGGGGCCTTGCGCGTGGGGGCAGGGTTGGTGACACTGGCCGTGCCCGCGGCCGCGCAGCCCGAAGTCGCGGCCCAGATCACGGCAATCATGCTGCGCAGCCTGCACGATCCCGCCGATCTGGCAGCGATCCTGGCGGACACGCGGATCAATGCGCTGTGCCTGGGGCCTGGGCTTGGAGTGTCGGATGTCGAAGCAGGGTATCTCGACATGGTGCTTCGCACGAACCGCGCCACGGTGCTGGATGCCGATGCGCTGACCTTGCTGGCCCGCGACGATGGGCTGCGTCGCGCCCTCCATCCCGGCTGCCTCCTGACCCCCCATGACGGTGAATTCCTGCGGCTGTTCCCGGATTGCCGCGATGATCTGGCCCACGATGTCAAGCGCGCGGCGGCCCTGCGCATGGCGGCGGTGCAACTGGGCTGTGCCATCCTGCTGAAAGGCCCCGCAACGCTTGTGGCCCTGCCGGATGGGCAGGTCTGGCGCCATGAGGCCGCGATGGATGGTGCGCTGGCCTGGTTGGCGACGGCGGGGGCGGGCGATGTCCTCGCGGGGTTCATTGTCGGTTTGCTGGCGCGCGGGTTTGCGGCCGGGGATGCGGCCAATCTGGGCACGTTGTTGCATGCCCAGGCCGCGCGCCGTTTCGGGCCTGGCCTGATTGCCGAGGATCTGCCCGAAGCCTTGCCCGGACTGTTCCGAAACCTGGGCCTGTAGGGCAGCCAGCGCGCCCCTCAGGCTGCCAGCATGGCGGCGGTCATCGGCGCGCAAAGCGTCTCCAACCCGTCGGCATAGACGATCTGCGCGCTGTCAAATTGAAGCTGCACCATCGCCATGTCGATCCCCGGCAAAAGGGCAAGCCCCGGCAATCCGGGGCAG
Organism: Rhodobacterales bacterium; assembly: GCA_033839205.1. Classification (GTDB taxonomy): domain Bacteria; phylum Pseudomonadota; class Alphaproteobacteria; order Rhodobacterales; family Rhodobacteraceae; genus Seohaeicola. Next base: position 7,627 of record JAJLKH010000129.1, read on the forward strand.
GCGCGGGGCAGGTCGCCCGCGGGCATCAGGCAGGACGACTGCCCCGACGCCGCGATAGCGAGGGGCCCGCGCAACAGAATGGGCTGATCGCTGGCCACGACCGTATCCGTCTGCGGCATCTGGGGGCCAAGCGTTCCCGCCGCGATGCCGATGAAATCACCGGCCCGCCTGTGAAAGCCGATGCCTGACAGGCAGACCAGCCCGGTATTGCGAGTGATGATCCTGTCGCCCTGTTCCAGAAATTCGGCCGGGATCGCGCCATCTGCCGTCAGCACGATGGTGCCCGCAACCAGCGCCGTCTGCAGCGGAGGGGGGAAAGCAATGCTCATGCGGTAAACCCGCGGATGAAGGCCTGTTCGAATGAATGAATTATGCGTCCCGGCATCGGGGCAGTGTCCTGTCTCATGCTCTCTGCTCGTATTCTTTTTTACGCAGCATAGGTGAATTTGCGGTGAATGTCCTGCGGATATTTGGAACACCCATGCGAAAGCCCGCACCGCATCGCGTCTATACGGGAAAGCCTTGCCAGAACGGCCCGAACCCGCCTTCATAGCCGCTCCCAAAGGCGATTTTTCCTCTCGCATCCCTTATCAGGGTTTGCTAGACAGCGCCGGAACCGCGGGCAGCCTCCATTTCCGGATGGGGTTGCCTGCGTTTGGTTTTCGCGGGTGTGGCGAAATTGGTAGACGCACCAGATTTAGGTTCTGGCGCCGCAAGGCGTGGGGGTTCAAGTCCCTCCACCCGCACCAGAGATATGGAAAAGGACGAGAAGAATGCAGGTCACCGAGACCCTGAAAGACGGCCTCAAGCGTGAGTACGAGATCATCGTGACAGCCGCCGAGCTGGAAGCGAAGGTCAACGAGAAACTGGCCGAGGCCCAGCCCGAAGTGGAAATGAAGGGCTTTCGCAAGGGCAAGGTGCCGATGGCACTGCTGAAAAAGCAGTTCGGCCCCCGGATTCTGGGTGAAGCGATGCAGGAAAGCGTCGATGGCGCCATGAACCAGCATTTCGAAACCACAGGCGACCGTCCGGCGCTGCAGCCGCAGGTCACCATGGTCGATGGCGAAAAGTGGAAGGAGGGCGACGACGTCAAGGTAAAGATGGCCTATGAGGCCCTGCCCGAGATCCCCGAGCTGGACCTGAGCGGCGTCAAGCTGGAGCGTCTGGTCGCCAAGGCCGACGATGCGGCCATCGACGAGGCGCTGGCCTCGCTGGCCGAAACCGTGCAGGATTTCGCGGATCGCAAGAAAGGCACCAAGGCCAAGGATGGCGACCAGGTCGTGATCGACTTCGTCGGCAAGGTCGATGGCGAAGCCTTTGAAGGCGGCTCCGCCGAGGATTATCCGCTGGTGTTGGGCTCGGGTTCCTTCATCCCCGGCTTCGAAGACCAGCTTGTTGGCGTCAAGGCCGGCGAAGAAAAAGCTGTCACCGTCAAGTTCCCCGATGAATACGGCGCGGCCCACCTGGCCGGCAAGGAAGCCGTGTTCGATTGCACCGTGAAAGCGGTCAAGGAACCCAAGGCCGCAGCCATCGATGACGAACTGGCCAAGAAATTCGGCGCCGAGGATCTGGCCGCCCTCAAGGGTCAGATCGCAGAGCGTCTGGAAGCCGAATACGCCGGTGCCGCTCGCGCCATCGTCAAGCGCGGCCTGCTGGATGCGCTGGACGGCCTGGTCAAGTTTGACCTGCCCCCCAGCCTGGTCGAGGCCGAGGCGAACCAGATCGCGCATCAGCTGTGGCACGAGGAAAACCCCGATGTGCACGATCACAACCACGACAAGATCGAGCCGACGGACGAGCACAACAAGCTGGCCGAGCGTCGCGTGCGCCTTGGCCTGCTGCTGGCCGAAACCGGCCGCAAGGCCGAGATCGAAGTGACCGATGCCGAAATGACCCAGGCCGTGATGGCGCAGGCGCGTCAGTACCCGGGCCAGGAGCGTCAGTTCTTCGAGTTCATTCAGCAGAACGCCCAGATGCAGCAGCAGCTGCGCGCGCCGATCTTCGAGGATAAGGTTGTGGACCACATCCTCGGCATGGCTTCGGTGACCGAGAAAGAGGTCAGCAAGGACGATCTGCAGAAAGCTGTCGAGGCGCTGGACGAGGAGTGATCTCCGCGCTGTCGGTTCGCGGCAGGTTTCAGGAACAGGGGCCACCTTTCGGGGTGGCCCTTTTTCATTGCCGCGCGCCTTGCATTTCGGGCTGCCTTGCTTGACCGGCCGCGGCGGTTGCGGCCAGATGGGCAGGTTCGCAGCAGCAGGAGCGGCCGGAATGGACCACACAAGCTTTACCGCAGAGGGGTTTCGCGCCTTTCGCGACAATGACCGGCCTGGCCCGATCCATATGATCAACCTGGTCCGTCTGCATGCGCAGGCCCGGTACGAGGACGGGCGCAAGGCAACCGGCGCTGAAGCCTATGCCGCTTATGGGAAAGGGGCCGCGCCCGTGCTGGCCCGTCTGGGTGGTCGGATCGTCTGGCGCGGCGCGATGGAGCTGATGTTGATCGGCCCGTCCGAAGAACAGTGGGATCTGTGCTTCATCGCCGAATACCCGTCGGTTGCGGCTTTTGTCGCGATGATCAAGGACCCGGACTATCGCGAGGCCATGGTGCATCGCCAGGCCGCGGTGGCGGATAGCCGGCTGATCCGCACCGCACCATTGCCCCTTGGCGACAATTTCGCAGGCTGACCACGTTCACGCGGGCCGGGTGACATGAAAAAACCGCGCAGGGTGGGCCTGCGCGGTTTCCAAGGTAAGGTGTCTTGCGACAGATGAGCCTTAGCGGCCCATGTCCTCACCGTCTTCGTTCGCGGCGCCAATCTCGTCGAAGAGTTCGGAGATTTCGAACTCCGCTTCGGCTTCGGCTTCTGCTGCCAGTTCCTGGATCGACTTGCCTGCGGCCTGCAGTTCTGCCTCTTCGGGCGAACGTGCGACGTTCAGCTGGATCGTCACTTCCACTTCGGGGTGCAGGGTGACCGACACGTCATGCAGGCCCAGGTCCTTGATCGGACGGGTCAGCACGATCTGCTTGCGATCCACGGTGAAACCGCCGGCTTCGGCTGCTTCGGCCGCGTCACGGGGCGTGACCGAACCATAAAGCGCGCCGCCATCCGATGCGGAGCGAATCACGACAAAGACCTGGCCGGCCAGGCGTTCGCCCAGGGCTTCGGCTTCCTTGCGGGTTTCCAGGTTGCGGGCTTCCAGCTGCGCCTTGCGGGCTTCGAAGTCGGCGATGTTGCGCTCGGAAGCGGTCAGCGCCTTGCCCTGGGGCAGCAGGTAGTTGCGGGCGAAGCCGGGCTTGACGTTGACCACGTCGCCCATCTGGCCCAGCTTGGCCACGCGCTCAAGAAGGATAACTTGCATCTGCTTTTCTCCTTACTTCACGGCATAGGGCAGCAGGGCGAGGAAGCGGGCGCGCTTGATGGCGCGCGACAGCTCACGCTGCTTCTTGGCCGAAACGGCGGTGATGCGGGACGGCACGATCTTGCCACGCTCGGAAATGTAGCGCTGCAGCAGACGGGTGTCCTTGTAGTCGATCGCGGGTGCATTGTCGCCCGAGAAGGGGCAGACCTTGCGGCGACGGAAAAACGGTTTTGTAGCCATGGTTTAGCGTCCTTTGTTCTGGCGTTTGATCAACGGCGTTCGCGGCGTTCACCGCCACGGTCACCACGGTCACCGCGCTCGGGGCGGTCACCACGCTCGGGGCGGTCGCCACGCTCGCCGCGGTCACGGTCGTCACGCTTCTGCATCTGCACCGAGGGGCCAGCGACATGTTCATCGACCTTGATGGTCAGAACGCGCATGACGTCGTCATGCAGGCGCATCAGGCGCTCCATCTCCTGCACGGCGGTGGCCGGTGCATCGGTGCGCAGCAGGGCATAGTGACCCTTGCGGTTCTTGTTGATCTTGTAGGCCATCGTCTTGACGCCCCAGTATTCGCTGTCCACGACGGTGCCGCCGTTGTCAGCCAGAACTGTGCCGAAATGTTCGATGAGACCCTCGGCCTGCGCGTTGGACAGGTCCTGACGGGAAATGAAGACATGCTCGTAAAGCGGCATGTGCACTCCTTGTTTTTCAAGCGCATTTCATAGGAGGGCCGATCCTTCCGCGACCCATCCACGAGAGACTGCGCGGTTCAACGAAACTGCGGAAGGAACGCGGCCTATACGATGGTTCCGTGCCCATGGCAAGCGCCAAGGCGCGCCGTCGACGCGCGCCGGCAGTCGGGCAAGCAAGCCTGCATCAACACATGATGCCGTGGGCAATGACCCGAGTTCTTCGGATTTGTGCCGCACTGCTGCCTTTTTTGGCGCCAAGGATGCTGTCATGGTACGGAGGATGTAAAATGGTTTCGTTTTCAGACGTTTTGCCAGCCGGGTCTGGCCTTTCGGCAAAGGCGCCGGACGCGGGCCGCGTGAATGCCGCACCGCAACGGTCGCCGCGCCACGGATGGCGCGCCCTGTCCGGTCTTTCTCGTTTCACCGGCGTTGTGCTGATGCTGGCCGCAGTCGGCATCTGGCTGCTGTCGGGATCGCTCTGGGATGCCGAGATGATGTTGCTGCGCCTCGGGGTATCTGTGGTCTTCATGTGCCTCGGCCTGTCCTTGTTGCATGCCGGTCGCCGCAAGGCGCGCGATGAAATCCACCTTGACCAGCGCGCCGGCGAACTGCGCCATGTCCGCCGTGGCCATGACGGCATCGCCCGGGTCCGCCAGCGGCTTGCGCTGCACGATCTGTCCGAGGTCGTCATCGACGAGGACCGGCTCCTGCTGCGCGGGAACTGCGGCCGTATCCTGCTGGAACTGTCCGGGATGGACCGCGACCAGCTCTTGGCGATCCAGCAGCAGGTCAAGGCCGTCTGAACACATCCGGCATTCGCCGGCCAAGGCAGGCAACCGGAAGGGTTGTTCATCTTCTCACAGGTGATGTGGTTTCATGCGGAGTTGCCGCGAGGGCAAAAGGCGGCAACTTGGGGCGATGTGAAACCCATCCCCAAGGAGATGACCTCGAATGAAGACGACGCTTGCTGCCCTCGGCCTTGCCGCCGCCCTGACCGCCGCCCCGGCTTTTGCCGCGCCTGAAAAATACATGCTGGATTCCAGCCATAGCCAGATCCTGTTTTCCTACAACCACCTTGGCTACTCGACGACCTGGGGCATGTTCTCGGGCTTCGCGGGCGAGATCATGTTCGATCAGGAAGACCCCGCCAATTCCAGCGTGACCGTGTCGATGCCCGTCATGTCGATGCTGACCGGCTGGGAAGAGCGTTTTGCGCATTTCATGTCCGCTGATTTCTTCGGCGCCACCGAGGACGAGATGGTGACCTTCACATCGACCGGGATCGAAGTGACTGGCGACAACACCGCCCTGATCACCGGCGACCTGACCCTGAACGGCGTCACCAAGTCGGTCGTTCTGGATGCCAAGCTGAACCAGGTCGGTGACCACCCGATGGCAAACCAGCCCTGGGCCGGCTTCGATGCCACCACCACGCTTCTGCGCAGCGATTTCAATGTCGGCGCTTTCGCACCCTTCGTCAGCGACGAAGTGACCATCCAGATCTCGATCGAGGCCATGAAGGCCGCCGAATAATCGGTTCCCGATCGCCCGCAACGCAAAAGGCCGCCGGTAACCCGGCGGCCTTTCTCATGTGCGCACTGTCAGAGGTGGTTCAACCGTTCACTCGGCGGGCCCTGCACGCTGCGCCGTCAGGTTCACCGCGATATCGACGCCATAGGCTAGCGTGCCTTCTTCCGTCACGCTGCCACCGATCCCGAAATCACGGCGGTCCAGCGTCAGGCTCCCGGTCATTTGCGCCTCATCGCCGGTCAGGACCAGATCGAAGGGCAGGGCAACAGGCACCGCATTGCCCTTGATCGTCAGTGTGCCATCAGCCACGAATCCGGTCTCGCGGCGCAGGATATCGCCCTCGAACACGGCGCGCGGATGCGTGGCTTCGTCAAAGAAATCGCCCCCCATCGCCTGACCGGTCACCGATCCCAGCGACAGCGACGCGATCGTGACCTCGACCCTTACGCGGCCGTTCACCTCCTGGGCGGGATCGTCGGCAAAGCTGATCTGCGCTGTCCAGTCGGTGAACTCGCCCTGCACAGGGCTGCCCATCTGGCGGATCGTCAGGGCCAGCTTGCCTTGCTGTACCTGCCAGTCACCCGGTGCGGCGGCCACGGGCGCGGTGCTGGCCGGGGCCGTCACCGACATCAGCGCGGGCGCCGCGCCGGCCGAGATGATGCCGATCCAGATAACGCTGGCCGCCAGCAGCGGCAGCGCATGTCCCGGCTGTGTCGGGCTGGGGCTCTGGCGCACCGTCGCGCGCGGCAGCATCCGGCGCAGCGTGTCATCACGATCGATCAGATGATGTTTCAGCGCGCCGCCCACATGCAGCAGGATCGCGACGATCAGTACGCGGGACGCCAGGAAATGCACGGTGGTCGCGGCATCCGCCACCAGCGTGCTTTGCGGCACGAAGGGCAGGGTCTGGCCCAGCGGCCACCAGATCGGCGCGAACCCGGTCGTTGCGGCATGATGAACCCAACCCGACAGCGGGGTGATCAGCATGGCCCCGTAAAGCAGCCAGTGCACGATGCCTGCCAACGTCGCTTCGGCCCGGCGCGCACCGTTCAGCAGGCCGGGTCGGGGTTGCATCAACGCCCAAAGGATACGCCCCAGCGCAATCAGGAACGCGGCGATCCCGATCGTCTTGTGCAGCGAAAACAGCAAAGCGGTTTCCGCGATCAGGCTGGTATCGCCGGCCTCGATCCGATGCGCCAGGTCCGTGGCGATCAAGCCAAGGGGGATGGCGGACAGGATCAGGAATGCGGTCAGCCAGTGAAACGTCTTGGTCACGCTGCCATAGGTCTCGGCCGTGTTGGTGCGGGGCATGATGGGCTCCTCTGCGCGGTTTCAAGCAGAAGACTTAGGCGGTTGCGCCCCTGGGGCCAATCTGCCCTGCCGCACAGGCTTGGTGCAGCAATGCGCTGGGGCGTTGCACCGAGGGCCTTGGCGCGGTATGCGAACCGGATCGGATGAACAAGACCGCACCGGGGCCGGGGCCTTCATGCGGCATGACGGAGGGGACAGCATGAGCAGAGCCTATGTATTTCCGGGGCAGGGCGCACAGGCCATCGGCATGGGGCGCGATCTGGCGCAGGCCTATCCTGCGGCAAAGGCCGTGTTCGACGAGGTCGACGATGCCCTGGGCGAAAAGCTCTCTGCCCTGATCTGGGAGGGCGATCAGGACGAACTGACACTGACGCAAAACGCACAGCCCGCGCTGATGGCGACCTCGATGGCCGTCGTGCGCGCGCTTGATGCCGAAGGCGTGCATCTGGGCGATGCCGGTTTCGTGGCGGGCCATTCGCTGGGTGAATATTCCGCGCTTGCCGCGGCGGGCGCGCTGAGCGTGGCCGATGCCGCGCGCCTGCTGCGCACGCGCGGCCGCGCTATGCAGGATGCGGTGCCGGTCGGCGTGGGCGCCATGGCGGCCCTGCTGGGGCTGGATTTCGATGCCGCCCGTGCCGTGGCCGAAGAGGCCGCGCAAGGCCAGGTCTGCCAGGCGGCGAACGATAATGATCCGGGGCAGGTCGTGGTCTCGGGGCATCGCGCCGCCGTGGAACGCGCGGTAGAAATCGCGCGCGGGCGCGGCGCCAAGCGGGCCGTGATCCTGCCGGTCAGCGCGCCTTTCCATTGCGCGCTGATGCAGCCCGCGGCCGAAGTCATGCGCGCGGCGCTGGCGGATGTGACGCTCAACGCCCCCGTCGTGCCGCTGGTGGCAAACGTGCGCGCCGAAGCCGTCAACGATCCCGACCTGATCCGCGCCCTGCTGATCGAACAGGTGACGGGATCGGTCCGCTGGCGCGAAAGCGTGATGTGGATGGCCGGCGCAGGTGTGACCGAGATTTGGGAAGTGGGGGCAGGCAAGGCGCTCTCCGGCATGATCCGTCGGATCGTCCGGGACATGGAATGCCGCGCCATCGGCACCCCCGAGGATGTTGTCGCAGCGGTCGCTGCCCATAATCAAGGATGAGACATGTTTGATCTGACAGGAAAATGCGCGCTGATCACCGGCGCATCTGGTGGTATCGGCGGCGCGATTGCCCATGCGCTGCACGGCGCGGGCGCCACGGTAGCCCTGTCCGGCACCCGCGTGGAACCGCTCCAGGCGCTGGCGGCCGAACTGGGTAGCCGCGCCCATGTGCTGCCTTGCAACCTGGGCGATGCCGCCGCCGTCGAGGCGCTGCCGAAACAGGCAATCGAGGCGATGGGCGCCGTCGATATCCTTGTGAACAATGCAGGCATCACCCGCGACCAGATCTTCATGCGCATGTCGGACGAAGAATGGCAAAGCGTTCTGGACGTGAACCTGACCTCGACCATGCGCCTGTGCCGTGGCGTGATGCGCCCTATGATGAAGGCGCGCTGGGGCCGGATCATCAACATCTCGTCCATCGTGGGGGCCACCGGTAATCCGGGGCAGGCGAATTACGCCGCGTCCAAGGCCGGGATGGTGGGGATGACGAAATCCATCGCCTACGAGGTGGCAAGCCGTGGAATCACCGCCAACGCGGTCGCGCCGGGCTTCATCGCGACGGCCATGACCGACAAGCTGAACGATGATCAGAAAGCCGCGATCAACGCCAAGATCCCGGCCGCGCGCATGGGCACTCCCGCGGAAATCGCCGCCGCCGTGCTCTATCTGGCCAGCCCCGAGGCGGGTTATGTCACGGGCACGACATTGCATGTCAACGGCGGGATGGCCATGATCTGATCCGGCATCGCGCCGGGCGGGTTCCAGCCCCGCGGTGAAAGCGTTTGCCAATGGCGCACCATGTGCTATAGGCCACGCAGATTTGCCGGGGGCGCCATTCACGGCGCCCTTGGACGTCCTGCTTGCGGGATGACGAGCCGCCCGATACACAGGGCATCACGAAGTGCCGAGCCTGCGGGCAAGGGCAGACAAATGGGCAAAGCGCCCGAACGGTATGAGGACTTGGACATGAGCGATATCGCAGACCGCGTAAAGAAGATCGTGGTGGAACATCTGGGTGTGGACGAGGACAAGGTTGTCGAGAACGCCTCGTTCATCGACGATCTGGGCGCCGACAGCCTGGACACGGTCGAACTGGTGATGGCGTTCGAAGAAGAATTCGGCATCGAGATTCCGGATGACGCGGCAGAAACGATCCAGTCCTTCGGCGACGCGGTGAAATTCATCACCGAAGCCTCCTGAGGCGCGACTGACGTCACAATTCGGAAAAACCCCTGTCCGGCGGACGGGGGTTTTTTCATGGCCGCCTGCCAGGCCGACATGCGGGCTTCATGATTGCCCAAACGGCGCGCAGCGATCTGCCGCCGCCTGCGCGGCAATGGGCGCAGGCGCGCTCCCGCTCTTGCTCATGGGTGGGAAGGCGCGCTATGAGCACGAAGGAACATGAGGGAAGGGGTACGTCATGCGTCGAGTGGTTGTCACGGGGCTGGGCCTGGTCACACCTTTGGCCTGCGGAGTCGAGGAAACCTGGTCGCGTCTGCTGGCCGGGGAATCGGGCGCGGGCCCGATCACGCGTTTCGATCCAAGCAATGTCATGACATCCTATGCCTGCGAGATCCCTTTCGGTGATGGCAGTAACGGCACCTTCAACCCCGATGACTGGATGGAACCGAAGGAACGCCGCAAGGTCGATGACTTCATCCTCTACGGCATGGCCGCGGCGACCCAGGCGGTCGAGGATTCCGGCTGGAAGCCCGAGGACGAAGAAGGTCGGCTGCGCACCGGCGTGATGCTCGGGTCCGGCATCGGCGGTCTTCAGTCCATCGAACAGACCACCCTGATGATGAAGGAAAAGGGCGCGCGCCGCGTCTCGCCCTTCTTCATTCCCGGCGCGCTGATCAACCTGATCTCGGGCCAGGTCAGCATCCGCTACGGCTTCAAGGGGCCGAACCACGCCGTCGTGACCGCTTGCTCAACGGGCGCCCATGCCATCGGCGATGCCGCGCGGTTGATCCAGTGGGGCGATGCCGAAGTGATGGTGGCCGGCGGCGCCGAAGCCGCCATCTGCGAAATCGGCATTGCCGGTTTCAACGCCTGCAAGGCGCTCAGCACCAAGCGCGGCAATGATCCCAAGGCCGCCAGCCGGCCCTATGACGCGGACCGTGACGGATTCGTCATGGGCGAGGGCGCAGGCGTGGTCGTGCTGGAAGAATACGAGCACGCGAAAGCCCGCGGCGCCAAGATCTATGCCGAGGTTCTGGGCTATGGCCTGTCGGGCGATGCCTATCACATCACCGCCCCGGCCGAAGATGGCGACGGCGGCTTCCGCTCGATGAAGGCCGCGCTGGAACGCGCCGGTCTGAAGCCATCCGATCTCGACTACATCAACGCTCACGGCACCTCGACCATGGCCGATGTGATCGAACTGGCGGCGGTGGAACGCCTGCTGGGCGATCATGCGCCCAATGTCACCATGTCCTCGACCAAATCGGCCACAGGGCATCTTCTGGGGGCCGCCGGCGCGATTGAGGCGATCTTTTCGATCCTCGCGATCCGTGACCAGGTCGCGCCGCCCACGATCAACCTTGATAACCCGGCCGTTGAAACGCCCATCGACCTTGCCCCGAACGCCAAGCGCCCGCGCAAGATCCACGTGGCCCTGTCCAACTCCTTCGGGTTCGGCGGCACCAACGCCAGCGTGATCTTCGGAAAGGTCGGCTGATGTGGCGGCATATCGCCTCGAACGCGGTCACCTTCCTGATCGTGGCGGTTTTCCTGCTGGCCGGGGTGATCCTCTGGGGCCAGCGTGAATATTCGGCGCAAGGCCCGCTCGATCAGGCGATCTGCCTTCAGGTCGAACGCGGCTCCTCCATCGCGCGCGTCAGCCGCAACCTGCAGGACCAGGGCGCCATCACAAATGCGCGCATCTTCCGGCTGGGGGCCGATTACTCCGAGAAATCGGACCTCTTGAAGGCCGGCAGCTTTCTGATTCCGCCCGGCACGCCGATGTCCGAAATCGTGGACATCATCACCCGTGGCGGCCCCAGCACCTGCGGCACCGAGGTGGTCTATCGCATCGGGGTCAACAGCGCCTCGGTCGTGGTGCGCGAGCTTGATCCCGTCACCTCGCGCTACGAGGAAAAAGCCAGCTTCAATCCCGCGGAAGAGGTTCCGCCGGCAGACTACACCCAGGTGCGCGCGCGCAACGACACCCGCTACCGCGTCGCCCTCGCCGAAGGCGTGACCAGTTGGCAGGTTGTTGACTCGCTGTCGCGCCTCGAAATCCTCGAGGGCGAAGTGACCGAGGTTCCGCCCGAGGGAACGCTTGCGCCCGACAGCTACGAAGTCATTCCCGGCCAGTCGCGCGCCGATCTGCTGGCGCGGATGACCGCCGCGCAACAAGCGATCCTGACCGAGGCCTGGGCCAACCGCGTCGAGGGTCTGCCGCTGGCCAGCCCCGAAGAGGCGCTGATCTTGGCCTCGATCATCGAAAAGGAAACCGGCGTTCCCGAAGAACGGCGTCAGGTCGCCTCGGTCTTCGTGAACCGCCTGAACCGCGGCATGCGGCTGCAAACCGACCCGACGGTGATCTATGGCATCACCAAGGGGCAGGGCGTTCTGGGCCGTGGCCTGCGCCAGAGCGAGCTGCGCGGCCAAACCCCCTGGAACACCTATGTCATCGAAGGGTTACCCCCCACGCCCATCGCCAACCCGGGGCGCGCCAGCATCGAGGCGGCACTCGATCCGGATGACACGCCTTACGTCTTCTTCGTGGCGGATGGCACCGGTGGCCATGCCTTTGCCGTAACGCTGGAAGAGCATAACCGCAACGTGGCCGAGTGGCGGCGCATCGAAGCAGAGCAGGAAAAGCAGGGCCAGTCCGACTGAACCTGTCGGGCGGCACAGCGCTCTTGTTAGGAATTTGTTAACAATATCGGACGGTTGTAAGTTTTCGACTGTCCAGCAAACTTGACATTGCGCGCGGTCTAGCGTATAGGTTGTGAACGCTGGAAGAAATGCGTGAACGGCGCCGGGGAAACCCGGTCGCCGTTTTTTCATGTCTTGCGGTCCGGGACACATAACAGCGAGGCACAGCAAGCATCATGTCAGAAACAGCCCCCCGCGCGGGGCCCGATGACCCATTGCAAGACAGGTCAACGGCCTTGCAGGCCAGGATCGATCTCATCGACCTCCAACTGGGGATCATGAAATCGGAACTCATCGACTGCCAGTCCCGCTTTGCCGAAGGCGACAATGGCGCGATCCGCGAGGGTGCGCGCCTGCTGTCCGACATCCGGTACTGGCTGAAACAAGCAAATGACGTGGAGACCGAAATTGAAACATATCGCAAGGCAGCTACAGGTATCGCCCATGAATATGCCATTGACTTCGACGCAGCACGATCTCAGCTCAGGTGCCGATTGGATCGCCTGCGAACCTGTCGAGGTCCAAAAATCGTTCCTTGACGAACTGGACGAGGCCGAGATTCTCGCGCTGCCGTTCCTCTTCGATTTCTGGGCCATGCCGCATCAATTGCCGCCTGACGGCAACTGGCGCTCCTGGGTGATCATGGGCGGTCGCGGCGCGGGCAAGACGCGGGCCGGGGCGGAATGGATCCGCGCCAGCGTCGAAGGCTCGCGCCCGCTCGATCATGGCCGCTGCCGTCGCATCGCCCTTGTCGGCGAAACACTCGACCAGGTGCGCGAGGTCATGATCTTCGGCGAAAGCGGCATCCTCGCCTGTTCCCCGCCTGATCGGCGGCCCGAATGGCACGCCACGCGGCGCATGCTGATCTGGCCGAACGGCGCCACCGCGCAGGCTTTTTCCGCGCATGAGCCGGAATCCCTGCGCGGTCCGCAATTCGACGGCGCCTGGGTGGACGAATTGGCCAAGTGGAAAAAAGGCAGCGAAACCTGGGACATGCTGCAATTCGCGCTGCGTCTTGGCGATGATCCGCAGGTCTGCATCACCACAACCCCGCGCAACGTGGGTGTCCTGAAAGAGCTTCTGAAACTGCCCAGCACGGTCGTCACCCATGCCCCGACCGAGGCGAACGCGGCTAACCTCGCCAGCTCCTTCCTCGAAGAGGTGCGGATCCGCTATGCCGGCACCCGGCTGGGGCGGCAGGAACTGGATGGTGTGCTGCTCGAAGATGCCGAAGGCGCGCTGTGGACCGGGGCCCAACTGGAACAGGCCCGCGCGCCTGTCTTGCCCGAACTGGACCGTATTGTCGTGGCGGTCGATCCGGCCACGACCGGCCATGGCGGCTCGGATGAATGCGGCATCGTCGCGGTGGGGGCGGTCACGCGCGGCCCGGTGCAGGATTGGCGCGCCTATGTGCTGGAAGATGCCAGCATGACGGGCGCAAGCCCCATGCAATGGGCGCAGCGCGCGATCTCCGTGATGGAGCGATGGGGCGCCGAACGTCTGGTGGCCGAGGTGAACCAGGGCGGTGACATGGTCGAGGCGGTGATCCGCCAGGTCGATCCGCTGGTGCCCTTTCGCAAACTGCATGCTTCGCGCGGCAAGGCGGCGCGAGCAGAGCCCGTGGCCGCCCTTTATGAACAGGGCCGGGTCTTTCATCACGGCGCGCTCGACACGCTTGAGGACCAGATGTGCGCGATGACGGCGCATGGCTATGTCGGCAAGGGCAGCCCGGACCGCCTTGATGCGCTGGTCTGGGCCCTGCACGAGCTGATCATCGCCCCCTCGGCCCAATGGCGACGACCGCAGGTGCGCGCGCTCTGATCCGGAATTGTTAAGCTTTTCGTCACATTGTCTGCACACCGGGTCGGACAGTCCCCGCCAGCACGCCAAGGGTGCTGTTGGCGGGGGTGATCCGATCCCGCGCACAGCGGCAGGATCAGGGAGCAGGTCATGGTTTTTCAATTCCTCAAACGCGGTGGCGCGGATCAGGCAGCGCCCGAGCACAAGGCCAGCGCCGCAGGTCCCGTGCTCGCCTTTCAGGGCGCAGGCCGCGTCGCCTGGACCCCGCGCGACACCGTCTCGCTGACGCGCACCGGCTATACCGGCAACCCGATCGGCTTTCGCTGCGTCAAGCTTCTGGCCGAGGCGGCAGCGGCGCTTCCGCTGGTGCTGCAGGGGGCAGGGCGCCGGTTCGACACGCATCCCGTCTTGACCCTGCTGGCCAATCCCAACCCCGCCCAAGGCCGTGCCGAACTGCTCGAGGCGCTTTATGCGCAGCTTCTGCTGACCGGCAATGGCTATCTTGAACTGGTCACGACGGATGCAGGCGCGCTGGCCGAATTGCATGTGCTTCGCTCGGACCGCATGAGCCTGATCCCCGGCCCCGATGGCTGGCCGGTGGCCTATGACTACAACGTCGGCGGGCGCAAACATCGCTTCGATGTCAGCATGCCGCTGGCTCCGGTCTGCCATATCAAAAGCTTCCATCCGCAGGACGATCACTATGGCTTTTCGCCCTTGCAGGCGGCGGCGCAGGCGGTGGACGTGCACAATGCCGCCAGCCGCTGGTCCAAGGCGCTTCTGGACAATGCCGCGCGCCCGTCCGGGGCCATCGTCTATCGCGGCGCCGAAGGGCAGGGCAGCCTTAGCGCAGATCAATACGACCGGCTGGTGTCCGAGATGGAAAGCCACCATCAGGGAGCGCGCAATGCAGGCCGGCCCATGCTGCTGGAAGGCGGTCTGGATTGGAAACCGATGGGCTTTTCGCCCTCGGACATGGAATTCCAGCAGACCAAGGAAAGTGCCGCACGCGAAATCGCGCTGGCCTTCGGCGTGCCGCCCATGCTTCTGGGCATCCCGGGCGATGCGACCTTCGCCAATTATCAGGAGGCGAACCGCGCGCTCTACCGCCTGACGGTGCTGCCGATGGCCACGCGCGTCGTGGCGACCCTTGCCGAATGGCTGTCGCGCTTCACCGGCGAGGCGCTGGATCTGCATCCCGATCTGGATCAGGTGCCCGCCCTTGCCGCCGAACGTGACCTGCAATGGCGCCGCGTGGCCGATGCAACCTTTCTGACCGACGCGGAAAAGCGCGCGCTTCTGGGGCTTCCCGCGCGCGCGCTGGCCGGACCTGGCGCGCAGGAGGCCGCGGAATGAGCGATCCGCGCGTGGCCCCGCGCGACGCGGCCCGATACGGGTTCGAAGCCTTCGATTGCGCCCCCGCCCTGCGCCTCGAGGCCCATGAACGTGTCTCGAACCTGCATATCGAAGGGCTGAACCGCCGCGCCGAGAAACTCGAAGCCTTGATCGACAAGCTGGAAAAGCGGCTGTGGCTGACGGTCTACGGCGTCGTGGCCGTGATCCTGGCCGAGGCGTTCCAGTCGATAATGACAGCGGCTCCATTGGCGGGCCTGCCATGAAAGGACGATTGATGGACATGGAACTCGAGCGCAAGTTCTGCCAGCCCGGCATCGGCTTGCGGCTGACCACCGAAGGAACCGACCAGGTGATCGAAGGCTATGCCAGCCTGTTCGATGCGCCCGATCAGGGCGGCGATGTCGTGGCCCGCGGCGCCTATGCGGCCTCGCTCAGGGCGATGGCGGCCGAAGGCCGGCGCGTGCGCATGCTCTGGCAGCACGACCCGGCACAGCCCATCGGCCTCTGGGAAGAGGTGGCCGAAGATGCGCGCGGCCTGCGCGTCAAGGGCCGTCTGCTCGATGGTGTCGCCCGCGGCCGCGAGGCGGCGGCACTGATCGCCGCCGGCGCGATCGAGGGGCTGTCGATCGGCTATCGCACCATACGTGCCACCAAGACCGCCGAAGGTCACAGGCTGCTGACGGAACTGGACCTGTGGGAAGTCTCCGTCGTGACCTTCCCGATGCTGCCCACGGCACGGGTGGCAGCCAAGGCCGATGGGCTGAACGATGCGGGGCTGCGCGACCTGGCCGCCCTGTTCCGCGAAGGGCGACAGATCCTGGCGCAAGGCTGACCGCGCCGGGATCAGGCAACAACAAAAGGATGCAAAAAATGACGACCGAGAAGACGTCTCGGACCGGGGAAGGTCTGTCCAACGACCTGTCCCCGACCGCCGGGCTGAAATCCGCAGTGACGGAATTCATAAGCGATCTGAAAGGCTTTCGGGCCGAAATTCACACAAGGCTTCAACAGCAGGAAGAGCGACTGACCATGCTTGATCAAAAATCCCGGACCATGCAGGCACATACAGGTGCCCGCCCCATCCTGTCCCGCCATGCCGAGGGCGAGGCCCCGCATCAAAAGGCATTCGCCGCCTATCTGCGCAATGGCGACGATGACGCGCTGCGCGGCCTGATCCTTGAGGGCAAGGCAATGTCGACCGCCGTTGCAGGCGATGGCGGCTACCTTGTCGATCCCGAAACGGCTGGTCGGATCCAGTCCGTCCTGACCTCTGGCGCCTCGTTGCGGGCCATCGCCAATGTCGTTCGGGTCGAGGCCACATCCTATGACGTGCTGGTCGATCACTCCGACATCGGCCACGGCTGGGCCACCGAAACCGGCAGCACGGTGGAAACCGGCACGCCCGTGATCGACCGCATCACCATCCCGCTGCATGAACTCAGCGCCCTGCCAAAGGCCAGCCAGCGCCTGCTGGATGACAGCGCCTTCGACCTCGAAGGCTGGCTGGCGGGCCGCATCGCTGACCGCTTCGCCCGCGCCGAGGCCGCCGCCTTCGTCAGTGGCAATGGCATCGACAAGCCGCGCGGCTTCCTGACCCATGCCACGGTCGATAACGATGTCTGGGCCTGGGGCAACCTTGGGACCGTGCCCACCGGGGCGGATGGCGCCTTTGACGGGGCCGACGCTATTGTCGATCTGGTCTATGCACTGGGCGCGCAATACCGCGCGGGCGCGGTCTTCGTTATGAACTCGAAAACCGCGGGCGCCGTGCGAAAGATGAAGGACAACGATGGCCGCTTCCTGTGGTCGGACGGTCTGGCCGCCGCCGAACCCGCGCGCCTACTGGGATACCCGGTGCTGATCGCCGAAGACATGCCCGACATCGCCAGCGGCGCCCATGCCATCGCCTTCGGTGATTTCGCGGCAGGCTACACCATCGCCGAACGCCCCGATCTGCGGGTCCTGCGCGATCCCTTCAGCGCCAAGCCGCATGTGCTGTTCTATGCCACCAAGCGTGTCGGCGGCGATGTCAGCGATTTCGCGGCGATCAAGCTGCTGCGCTTCGCCGTCGCCTGATCCCTGTGACCGGAAGGCCGGGTCCCCGGCCTTCCCACGCGCCTGCGGGTCCCGGCGTCCCGATGACGGGCGCGACCAATGCAGGTTGCAAGAACTGGAGATTTTCCATGATGTTGACGGAAGAAACGATGCTGCCTTCCGCGGGCTTGCCGCTGGCCGCGTTCAAGGCGCATCTGCATCTGGGCACCGGCTTTGCCGAGGATAACCTGCAGGACGCGCTGCTCGAAGGGTTCCTGCGCGCGGCCATCGCGGCGATCGAGGCGCGGATCGCCAAGGTGCTGCTGGTGCGCGGCTTCGTGCTGGAACTGACCCGCTGGGCCGATCCCGCGGGACAGCCGCTGCCACTGGCCCCGGTGACCCAGATCACATCGCTGCTGTTGCGTGACCCGCAAGGCGACGAAACCCCTGTGCCCGCCATCCGCTGGCGTCTGGAACGCGACATGCAGCGCCCCTGCCTGCGTGCTGCGGGCGGCGTGTTGCCGGCCATTCCGCAAGGCGGCAGCGCCGTTCTGCGGTTTCGGGCCGGGCTGTCGGATGACTGGACCGGTCTGCCCGCCGATCTGGCCCAGGCGGTTCTGCTGCTGGCCGCGCATTTCTACGAATACCGGCAGGACACCGGGCTTGGCAGCGGCTGCATGCCCTTTGGTGTGACCAGCCTGATCGAACGCTATCGCAGCCTGCGCCTCTCGCTGGGCGTGCCGGGTATCGGGGGGCAGGCATGACCGGGGTTCATCTGCGCCGCCGCATGGCGCTGGAACAACCCGCCCGCAGCCCCGACGGCGCAGGCGGCTTTGTCGAAACCTGGGAAAGCCTGGGCGAGGTCTGGGTCGAGGTCAGGGCCTTGCAGGGCCGCGAGGTCATGCAAGGCGGTCAGACCCTCTCGCGCAACGCGCATCGCATGACGCTGCGCGCGGCCCCTCATGGGTCCGACATGCGGCCGCGCCCCGATCAGCGCCTGCGCGAGGGCGCGCGCATCTTCACCATCCTGGCAGTCAGCGACAGCGATCCGACGGGCCGCTACCTGACCTGCTTCACCCAAGAAGAGGTGGCCCCATGAGCTATGCCGCTGCGGCCGCACTTCAGGCGGCCATCTTTGCCCATCTGTCAGCCGCGCCCGCGCTGACGGCACTTCTGGACGGGGCGATCTATGATGCGATGCCCGCCGGGCCGGTGCCGCCCCTCTACCTGCTGCTGGGGCCCGAAGCCGCGCGCGACCGCTCCGACCAGACCGCGCGCGGGGCCGAACATGACATCGTGCTGACCGTCATGACCGATGTTGCGGGGTTCCAGCAGGCCAAGCAGGCGGCGGCAGCGGTCTGCGACGCGCTGCTCGACCCCGATCTGCCGCTCGACCGGGGGCGGCTCGTCAACCTGCATTTCCTGCGCGCCAATGCCCGGCGCGACGGGTCCGGGCAACGCCGCCGGATCGAGCTGACATTCCGCGCGCGGCTCGACGACATCTGA
>JAJLKH010000130.1:0-5762 GCA_033839205.1 Rhodobacterales bacterium
TCGTTCGACGCGTTGACGAAAATGCCGTCGCGGCCAAGGCGGATGTCGTTATCCTCGATGATGGTGCCGGGGGCGTTCCAGACATAGACGCCGTTGCCGCGGCTGTTCATATGGTGATCGCTGCGCCCTAGGATGCGGTTGCCGCGCACGGTGGCATCACGGGGTCCATGCACATCGACCCCGTAAAGATTGCCAAGGATTGCATTGTCCTCGATCAGAACGCGCGCCGCGGTCCGCTTGATCTGCACGCCACTGTCGATGGCATCGTGATCGCTTCCCGATCCGGTCAGGGTCAGGCCACGGACAGTGATATCGGTGCCCGTGACGGTGATGACGCTGCCGATGCCGCCTGCGTCCACCGTCGCCTGTCCCCGACCGTCCAGCGTCAGGGGGCGGTCCAGTGTCACCGGGCCATCATGACGGCCCGGTGCAAGGATCAGCACATCGCCGGGATCAGCCACGGCGATGGCGTTGACCAGCGCGCCCGCCTGCGCCGGCACCAGCCGTTCAGCGGCCGACAGCGGCACGCAGAGGCCGCTCGACAGCAGCAGGGCCAGCGTCAGGAGAAGGCGCATCATGGCTCAGGCGCCTTTCGGTTCGACGAACATGCGCCCGCGCATTTCCATGTGCAGGGCATGGCAGAACCACTGGCAATAATACCAGTAGACCCCCGGTTTCGCGGCCACGAAGGTCGCCGATGCGGTTGCCTGGGGCGCCACCTCGAAGGCCAGACCATGATCGCCCATGCAGAAGCCATGGGTCAGGTCGTCGATGTCATCAAGGTTGGTCACGATGACCGTCACCTCATCACCTTCCTTCACGGTGAAAGTCTCGATGCTGAAGGACGGGGCCTGGCTCGACATGTAGACGCGCACCTTGTTGCCGTCGCGCACGACGGTATCGGCCCATTCGTCGATATTGACGCCATCCTGTTCGGCCTGCGCGCGTGTGTCGGCCCACATGGGATCGTTGCGGTCCCAGTTGTTGCGCGGATTCACGACCGAGCGGTGCACGATGATGCTGTCATGCGGCTCGGCGAAGGTCGGGCCGTCATGCAGCAAGGTAAGGTCGGTGCCGTCCATGCTGAATAACTGCTCGTTCTCGGGCTTGAGGGGGCCGACGTTCAGGAAACGGTCCTTCGAGAACTTGTTCATCGAGATGAACCACTTGCCATCCGCGTCCAGCGTCTCGCCCATCGAGGTCGAGTTGTGACCTGGCTGGTAATGCACATCCACCTTGGAGCGGATCGGATCGACGTTTTCGCCGGCATAGGCCTTGACCGCGTCCTCGATGTTCCAGACCACCACCTGGCTGTCCAGGAAAAGCGTGGTCAGCGCGTTGCCCTTGCCGTCGAAGGCGGTATGGAGCGGCCCAAGACCAAGTTCAGGCTCGGCCACAACGGCGGAACGCGGCTCGGCGCCCTCATAGAACACGGCGTCCAGCTTGCGCACGTCGATCACGGACACGGTGGGCGACAGCTTGCCCCCGATGCAAAGGTGGATCTTGTCAGGCGCCATGTTGCAGCCGTGGGGGTTGTTCGGGATCGGGATATAGCGGGTATAGTTCTTGTTCTGGCCCTTGCGCCCGTCGATCACCTTGACGCCGTTCAGCTCGATGAAATCGCCGGCGGCAATGCCCTTTTCGATCTCGGCGATGTTGAAGACGACGACGTGATCGCGCTCGGCCTCCGTCATCTCGGCAAGGCTCATCCCCATTTCCGAGTTGTAGGAGGTCGAGAAGGCGTATTTGCCGTCATAATCCGCGTCGGTGTTGTCGAGGTTGCCGGTGACCATCACCTGCCACGCGACCTCCATCTTGTCGGCGTCGATGGCGGTGTAGAAGTTCACGTATTGCGACGGATCGTCGAGGATCTGGCCGTCATTGACCATCGGTCCCTCATCCTCGCCATTGGCAAAGACATAGTTGGTGCGCGGCCACTTCTGCGGGCGCAGACCATGGATCGCCTTGGCGTTCGGGATTTCCAGGATCTTGTCGGCCTTCATCACGTCCAGACGGACGCGGGCGACGCGGGTATTGGCCTTGTCGTTCATGAACAGGAACCGGCCGTCATACTTGCCCTCGGTAAACGACATGTGGACGTGGTGCAGGTCGCCGTTGTCATGCACCTTCTTGCCATTGGCCGCGAGGTAGTTCCTCGTACGCTCGCTCATGTTTTCGGTCAGGACCTTGAGAGACTCGTTGGTCTGCCCCCAGCCGGTTGCCGAACAGCGGTTGAAGACCGGCACGCGCATCAGTTCACGCATCGAGGGGATGCCGAGGATGCGCACCTCACCGGTCTGGCCCGAGGACCAGAAGCCGTAATATTCGTCCAGCTCTCCCGGCGCCAGATGTGCGCCATTGGTGGCGGCACTGGCCGTGGTGGGTGTCACTGCCGATGCGGTCGCCACACCTGCGGCCCCGCCCAGCAGCGCCATGCGCGATCCCCCCAGCGCACCCAGCGCCGCAGCCCCTCCTGCCGTGGCACCCAGAAGGCCCCGGCGGCTGATGCCGTGCTTGTTGCTATCGGTTGTCATGCTGTTTTCCCTTTCTTCATGTTGGGGTGGTTCTCGATCATCCGGTCCAGCGCTGCCGCACTGTCCGAGGCGCTGCTACGGCGCTTCAGTTTCTTGATGACGACCGGACATTTGGTCTCCGACTGGTAGAGAATCTGACAGTGCATGCAGTTCAGGCACTCGTTCGGGTTGATCTCTCCAGTTGGATGGATGGCCTGCACCATGCATTCATGGGCACAGGTCTGGCAGGGGTTGCCGCATTCGCGGTAGCGCTTGAGCCAGTCAAACATGCGCAGCCGTGCGGGGATCGCCAGTGCCGCGCCCAGCGGGCACAGATAGCGGCAGTAGAAACGCTCCACGAACAGCCCGGCGGCCAGAAGGGCCAGCGCATAGGCGACGAAGGGCCAAGCGCGGACGAATTTCAGCACGATGGCAGTCTTGAAGGGCTCGATCTCGGCCAGGTGTTCGGCCTGCTCGATCGAGGCAAGCGAGACACCGAAAAGGCCAAGGAAGATCATGTATTTGACAGGCCAGAGCCGCTCGTGCAGGCCCCAGGGCAAGGTCCATTGCGGCACGCCCAGACGGCGCGCGATGCGGTTGGTCAGCTCCTGCAACGCACCAAAGGGGCAAAGCCAGCCGCAATAGGCGCCACGCCCCCAGAAGATCAGCGCGGCAGCCACGGCGAACCACAGGATGAAGGTCAAGGGATCCAGCAGGAAGGCCTGCCAGCTGAACTCCGTGGTCAGCGCGCCGAACAGCGCCATCAGGTTGACGACGGAAAGCTGCGCATTGGCATACCAGCCAAGAAACACCAGCGTGACCGTCAGAAAACCCATGCGGAACCATGTGACCGCGCGTTCGGACCGGGTCAGGTAGCCCTGAAAGAAGAAGCCGAGCGTCAGGACAGCCAGCATCGCGGCCAGCCCTGCGATCTCGACCGTCTTGTCGCGCCAGATCCGCGTCCAGAGAGCGGTTTGCGCGGCGTTCTCGCTGACTTCGGGGATGGCCGCGGGCGCGATGGCGACAGGGGCGGTGACAGGGCGCAGATAGGAGGCGGGCAGTTGGTAGCCCAGATCGAAGGTGGTGAAGACCCTTTCGATCGCGGCCACGTCGCGCTGCACCAGCAGTTGCAGCCGCCACGGCTGCGCCGGATCGAAACCGGCATCGGCGGGGATCTTGAAGATGTCCATCTCGGACAGGACGGGCGCGCCCTCGGCCATGATCTCGCCGACGCGGCGGTGACCACGGTCGCGGAAGCGCACGGAATTGTCCCCCTGCACAAGGATGATGCGGTCGAAGACGCCGCCCCGCACATAGCCCGACCCCTTGAAGGAATACATGCCGCGCCCGGCGACAAGGATCGCGTGCTCGCCCTCCTGCAGCCAGTTTTGCAGATTGGCATATTCCGCCTCGCCCAACAGCCGGCGGCCGATGGCGGGCACGCTGATCAGGGTGGCATACATGTCGATATAGGTATCGCCATCCGGCGCCGTCAGCGCGCGGGCGGCAGCGCGGGGGTCGTCCATCGCGGCGAAGGCGGCATTGACCTGTCCCACGTCCAGCGACATGCGGCGCAGGGTTCCGTCGCCTGTCAGGGTGAACCAGTCCTCGGCGGCCTGTGCGTCGAGCTTCAGTTCAAATTGCGGGCCGGTCGGGGCAGACAGCGGCTCAAGCCCGCCGAGGCCAAGGGCACGGGCGACACGGATGCCAGAGCGCACGATGGAATCGTCGATCACCATGATCGTGACGGTCGCGCCCGAGATGATGTCCAGCTCATGCGCCGAACCGCCCTGCTCGGCCTCGGCCACCAAATCGAGGCCCACGAAATCCGCGACCAGCCGGGCCACTTTCGCCTCGGGAATGCCGATCAGGACGATGGGTTCGGAATGCTTGACAAGTTGAACGCCGGTCAGCCTGGCATCAAGTCCGACAGCGGCCATCACATGGATGGGCTTGCCGGAATAGCCCGTGGTGCCCACGAAATCCGAAGTGATGAAGGCCCAGCCCACCGTTTCGCCACCGCGCAACACCGGGGCCACGGGCAGATCGCCACGCATGGGACCATAGGCATCGGCCCCGGCAACCAGGGTCGCGGCGGGAACCTTTTCCAGGAATGTGGGCAGATAGGGAGACTGCGCTGCAAGGGCCGTCACCGATGCCACGAGGGCGATCCAGATGGCGAAGACACGGGCCAGTAGGCGCGTCAGGGGATGGGTGGACAGAGGCAGGCGAAACATAAGGAAGGCTTTCAGACAAGGGCCGACCGAACCGGCGGCGCGCGGCAGCGGTGGCACGAAACAGGCGAGGGAAGAATGAGGCTTGCGCTCCGCACACGACGACGCGTTGTTGTTTGCGCAGGCAGGTCATGTCGGAAGGCCTGGGTCAGCACTGCGGTCGTTCCGGCTTGAAGACAATCATCGCACAGCATCCTGCAGGGGTGCGGCAGTTCGACCGGCGCGCCATCGGGCCCGACCAGGATAGTCTTCGGACCCTGCCCATCCGCGCAGATGACCATCTGCGTCAGACCCTGCATCACAACGCTGATCCCGGCGGCACGCCCTGTTGTCACAGCGCCCAGGGCCATGGCCAGCGCAAGGATCATGCAGATCGAAAAAGAGGCGGTGATCGGTCTCATGGGGCGGAACTTGCCCGATGCGGAAGGGATCAACCTTGATATGGATCAATTAGAATATCTCTTTTAAGGGTGAAACTGTCGCATCTCTCGGCACTTGCCCACGCGTCAGTCACCGAAGATCATGCCATAGAAGGGAGCCAGCCATGCGTCTGACGAAATTTACCGACTATTCCTTGCGTGTGATGCTGCATGCGGCGGTGCTGGAAAAAGACGACCTGACCACGATTGAAGAGACCTCCAAAATCTACGGCATATCGCGGGCCCATCTGAAGAAAGTTGTCCTGCTGCTGATCCAGGCCGGTTTTCTTGAAGGGGTGCGTGGTCGCAGCGGCGGGTTTCGGCTGGCCTTGCATCCCGACCAGATCAACCTTGGCGATGTTATTCGCAAGACAGAACCTGACTTCGCACTGGCCGAATGCTTCTTGGCCGGGAATGCCTGCCGCATCACGCCGGGCTGCAAACTGCCCAATGTGATGAACGAGGCGCTTGCCAATTTCATCGCGACCTTCGATGCATATACCCTGGCCGACATGCTGGTGGCGCCACGCTATTTCAGCATGCCTGAACAAAGCGCATATCCGCAGCGCGGTCCCAAGCTTGATAGTCGCTTCTAG
>JAJLKH010000131.1:0-12788 GCA_033839205.1 Rhodobacterales bacterium
ACGTCCAGCGCGGTGGTCGGCTCGTCCGCGATCAGCAGTTCAGGATCATTGGCCAGCGCCATGGCGATCATCACGCGCTGGCGCATCCCCCCCGACATCTGGTGCGGATAATCATCCAGCCGCTTCTCGGCGGCAGGCATCCGCACCTTGCGGAACATCTCAAGCGCGCGGTCGCGCGCCTCGGCGGGGGTGCAGTTCCTGTGGCGGCGCACCGCCTCGGCCACTTGATGACCCACGGTAAAGGCGGGGTTCAGGCTGGTCATCGGCTCCTGAAAGATCATGGCCATCCGGTTCCCGCGCAGATCCTCGATCTCGGGCTCCGGCAGATCCAGCAGGTCGCGCCCGTCAAACCGCACCGCGCCCTGGGTCACGCTGGCCGCGCGCTTGGGCAGCAACCCCATCACCGCCAGCGACGTGACGGACTTGCCGCAACCGGACTCGCCCACAAGGCACAGGGTCTTGCCGCGCTCGATGGAAAAGCTCACGCCGTCGATCAGGTCCACGGGCTGACCGCGAAAACGGATCGACAGGTCGCGCACATCAAGAACCGGATCAGGACGCGTCATCAAGCGCCTCCAGCGATGTCATCCGCAGGATGCCGTCGTTCAGGGCCATGATATGCGTCCGCATCGCGGCACCGGCGCGCACGGGGTCATGATCGGCTATGGCATCGACCAGCTCGCGGTGCTGGCGCGCATAGACCGCCAGGTTGGCACGGCTGCGGGCGCGCTCGCGAAGTGCGCGCCAGGCCTCGTCATGGCGCGCCCGGTCCATCGAATCGAAGATCATCAGGAAAAAGCGGTTGCCGGCGGCGCGCGCAATCTCGCGATGCAGGGCCGAGTCCCACAATTCGCGCGAATCCGCATCGTCCGAGGCATCCAGCCGCCCCAGGATATCGCGCATCCGCGCCACATCCGACGCAGAGGCGCGCAAGGCCGCAAGCTGCGCCAATTGCGGCTCGACCCGCAGACGCACCTCCATCACCTCGGTGAAATTCGCATCCGTCGCGGGCGCATCCTCCAGCGTGTCGGGGCGCGGGCCCGCGAAAGTGCCGGCCCCCTGCTTGCGCCAGACCAGACCCTCGGCCTCCAGCACCTCAAGCGCGCGGCGCACGGACCGGCGGCTGATGCCCAGTGTCTCCGCCAGCTGCCGCTCGGTCGGGATACGGCTGTCACCGGTCGCGGGAACATCCCGCAACATGGCGCGCAGACGCTCCAGCGCCAGGGAAGAGTTGTCTTGATCGCGGTCGGGCATTGCGAACCTTTACGAACCAATTTGGAATGGGTTCATTCATCGGCATCCGCACGGGCAGCGCAAGGAAAAAACTCAAGCCCTGCAATCGCGGTCAGTTTCACAAAAATTTTCACTGTTTTTGCTTATTTTTTCATCAACAGCCGCGATCAATGACGGATTGCACGGCCTTCGCCGAACCAATCCACCGATTCGTTTTTCAAATTGGTCCGATTCGCCCGCCGGGGTATTGCCAAGCATTCGACAGACCTTACTCTCCTGACAAACAAACAATCGGGAGGTTCCTGGAATGACTTGGCTTGCATCATCCGTGATGGGTCGGCGCGGCGTCGCGCGGGCCCGTGAAGGCGCGCATCATCACCTGACCGAAGAGGCGCAAGGCGCCTATCACTATGTCTACGGCCCCTATGCCGATCCGGTCCTGCGCATCGCGCCCGGCGACGTGGTGGCGGTGGAAACGCTCGATGCCTTTGGCGGCGCGGTCAAGACCGAAGACGACCTGCCCTCCAAGGTGCTGAACATGCCCTTCGTCAACCCGCAGAACGGCCCTATCGCCGTTGAGGGCGCGCAAAAGGGCGATGTGCTGGCCGTCCATGTCAAAAGCCTTCTGCCGCGCGGCCCGCAACCTGCGGGCACCACCGCGCTGATCCCCGATTTCGGCGGCCTTGTGGCCTCCAGCCTCACCCATCTGAACGCGCCCATCGCCGAACGCGTCAAGAAGATGGAGGTCACCCCCGATGGCGTGAAATTCTCGGACCGGATCACCCTGCCCTACGAACCTTTCGTCGGCACGATGGGGGTATCGCCGGAACTCGAGGCGATCTCGTCCCTCGTGCCCGATTATTACGGCGGCAACATGGACCTGCCCGATGTGGCCCCCGGCGCGGTGATCTATTTCCCCGTGCAACGTGACGGCGGCTATTTCTTCATCGGTGATTGCCACGGACGGCAGGGCGATGGCGAACTCTGCGGCGTGGCCGTGGAAATCCCCGCCACCGTGACGGTGCAGATCGACCTGATCAAGGGCTGGTCCATCCCCGGCGTGCGGCTGGAAACCGAGGATTTCATCATGGCCGTGGGCAGCGCCCGCCCGATGGAGGATGCCGCCCGCATGGCCTACCGCGACCTGATCCGCTGGATGGTCGATGACTACGGATTCGAGGAATCCGAGGCTTATTTCCTCGCCACACAGGCCGGAAAGATGCGCGTCGGCAATATGGTGGACCCGAAATATTCACTGGGTGCCTCCATGCTGAAGAAATACCTGGCCTGAGGCCGTTCCGAACAAGGGAGAATGTGAAAATGGATCTGGGATTGAAGGGCAAGCGCGTGCTGGTCACGGGCGGCACCAAGGGGATCGGCCTGCACTGCGCCGAGATTTTCGCGGCCGAGGGCGCGGCGGTATCGGTCTGCGCGCGCGACGCCGCAGGCGTGACCGCCACGGTCGAGGCGCTCAAGTCCAAGGGCGCAAACGCCTTTGGCCGCGCGGTGGATGTATCCAACGCCCATGCGTTGAAATCATGGGTGCAGGACAGCGCCGCCGCTTTGGGCGGGATCGACATCGTGGTGGCGAACGTCTCCGCCCTCGCCGTGGCGGATGACGAAGCCGCGTGGCAGTCAGGCTACGAGACTGACATGATGCATTCGGTACGGCTCGTGAATGCCGCGATGCCCTGGCTGGAAAAATCCGATGCCGCCTCGATCACCCTGATCTCCAGCGTGTCGGGTCGCGAGGTCGATTTCACCGGCCCCGCTTACGGCGCCTTCAAGGCCGCGCTTGTGCATTACGCGCAGGGCTTGGCGATGAAACTGGCGCCCAAGGGCATCCGCGCCAATACCGTCTCGCCGGGCAATACTTATTTCGACGGCGGCATCTGGCAGTCCATCGAAAAGAACAACCCCGACCTGTTCCGCGACGCGCTGGCGCTGAACCCGATGGGCCGCATGGCCAGGCCCGAGGAAATCGCGCGCGGCGTGGTCTTCCTCGCCTCGCCCGCATCCAGCTTCACCAGCGGCACCAATCTGGTGATCGACGGTGCACTGACGAAGGGCGTGCAGCTGTAAGGCGTTTATCTGGCGAAAACTTCCGGCCCCGTCACCACGGTGGCGGGGCCGTCCAGCAGATCGCCGGCAGCGGCAAAAAAGCCCTGCGATCCCGCGCCATTGTTGTGCCGGTCCATCGCCGCGCGGTCGGCAAAGCGTTCATGCGTGACGAAAACGCAAGGATCCTCGGCGCTTTGGGTCACGAAGAAACTGGCCGTATCGGGTTCATGCGCGCGGACGTAATCGCCCACTTTCAGCAACTCCGCCTTGACGGTATCCTGATGTCCCGCCTTGGCCCGCAAGATCGCCGTCAATGTGAACATCGCTCTTTCCCCAACTTGTCAGCCGGACAGGCCCAGATCGGCCATCATCTTGTCCCGCATCACGAATTTCTGCGGCTTGCCGGTCACGGTCATCGGCATCTCGGTCACGAAACGCACGTAACGCGGCACCTTGTAATGGGCGATCTTGCCCCGGCACCAGTCGCGCAGCCCCTCGTCGGTCATGCTGGCTCCGGGGCGCAGGATCACCCAAGTTGCAACCTCCTCGCCGTATTTCGGATCGGGCAGGCCAAAAACCTGCGCCTGCGAAATATCGGGATGTGTCGTCAGGAATTCCTCGATCTCGGCGGGATAGACGTTCTCGCCGCCCCGGATCAGCATGTCCTTGGACCGCCCCGTGATCCGGCAATAGCCCTCGGCGTCGATCGTGGCGAGGTCCCCTGTATGCATCCAGCCGCCCCGGATCGCCTCGGCGGTGCGCTCGGGATCGTCCCAATAGCCCTTCATCACAAGGTAGCCGCGCGTGAGCAACTCGCCTTGCTGACCAATCGGCAACGTATGCCCGTCGGGACCAACCACCTTGCATTCCGCATGGGGCTGGATGCGCCCCACGGTGGACACGCGCCGATCCACCGGATCATCCACCGCGGACTGGAACGAAATCGGGCTGGTCTCTGTCATGCCGTAACCGATGGTGATCTGGCGGCAATGCATCCGCTCCATCACCCGGCGCATCAGGGGTTCGGGACAAGGCGCGCCCGCCATGATGCCCGTGCGCAGGCTGCGCATGTCGAAACTGTCGAAGTCGGGATGATCCAGCATCGCCTGGAACATCGTCGGCACCCCGTGCAGCGCGGCGCAGCCTTCCGCGTCGATGGCCGCCAGCGTGTCGCGCGCGTCAAAAGCCTCGCCGGGAATGACCATCTTCGCACCATAGGAACAGGCCGCCAGATTGCCCAGCACCATGCCGAAGCAATGGTAGAAAGGCACCGGGATGCACAGCCCCTCGCCCGGTTGCAGCCGCATGGCCCGCGCCGTGGAAATCGCGTTATTCACGATGTTGCGGTGGCTCAGCGTGGCGCCCTTGGGCGCGCCGGTGGTGCCGGATGTGAACTGGATGTTGATCGCATCATCGGGATGCAGGGTGGCGCTGATCGCATCAAGCCGCGCGCGCACCGCGCGATTGCCCCGTTCCATCAGCTCTTCAAAGGCCAGCGCACCGGGGCGCGGCTTGGGCCCCATCTGCACCACCGCGCGCAGCTTGGGCAGGCGCTTGGCGCGCAACCGCCCCGGCGGGCAGTCGGCCATCTCAGGCGCCAGTTCCGCCAGCATCGCCATATAGTCCGATGTCTTGAACTGCGGCGCCACGATCAGGCAGGACACGCCCGCCTTGTTCAGTGCATAGTCCAGCTCGGATGTGCGATAGGCCGGGTTGATCGTCACAAGGATCGCCCCGATCCGGGCGGTGGCGAATTGCGCCAGCAACCATTCGGGCCGGTTGGGCGACCAGATGCCGACCCGATCCCCCTTGTAGACCCCGATCGACAGCAGCCCCGCCGCCAGCCGGTCCACCAGCCGCGCGAATTCGGTGTAACTCCAGCGGTCCCCGGTCTGGCGAAACACCGCCGCCGTCCTTTGCCCATGCCGGCGCACCACCTCGGCCAGGAACGCGGGGATCGTCGCCTCGATCAGCGGGCGATCCGTGGCCCCCGCCACATGCGACAGCCCGTTTGCGGGGCGGATGCCCGGCCGCGATGTGACCCTTGCCGACATGTATCCGTTCCAGTCCCGCCTTACATCTTGCGCCAGTCGCCGGCCTGTTCAAAGGCACCCGCCGCGCGGTAGATCGTGCTTTCCTCGTAGCGCCGCCCGATCAGTTGCAGACCTATCGGCAGACCGTCGGACATGCCGCAGGGGATCGACATGGCCGGATGGCCAGTCACGTCGAAAGGCGAGGTATTCGGCAGCATCTCAAACGCGCGCTGCGTCCACAGCGCCAGCGGCGCATCCGCGGGCGGCAGCGGCGTGGCCTTCATCGGCGTCGTGGGCATCAACAGCAGGTCATACGAGGCCAGAACCTTGTTGTATTCCTCGCGCAGCTGCCGCGCCAGGTTCTGCGCCTTGGCGTAATAGCGCCCGCGCGTGTGCTTCAGGTGATATTGCCCCACGAACATCGAAATCTTCAGCGTGTCTGAAAGCTCATCGGCCCGGCTGCGCCAGTTCGAATGATAATCGAGCAGCGAGGTGGTATAGAGCCCTTCCCACCCGGTGCCGAACCCGTTGCCCAGCATCATCTGGTTGGTCAGACCCTCCAGCCCGATGGGCGTCCAGATCGCGGGCCCGTGCAGATGCCAGGGGATCGAGATTTCATCCACCGTGGCGCCAAGGCGGCGGAACATCTCGGCTCCCGCGCGCACCGATGCATCCACATCCGCCTCGGATTGCGGATGGCCAAAGCCCTCCTTGACCACCCCGATCCGCAGGCCCGATACACCCCGGTTCACGGCGGCGGTATACTTGTCGGTGCGCACGTCATATTGGCGCGGGTCCAGCCCGTCGGCCCCGGCGATCACCTCCAGCATCAGGGCGTTGTCCATGACGTTCTGGGTCATCGGCCCGGTATGGTCGATCGTCGTCTCGATCGGCATGATCCCCGAATAGGGCACCAGCCCGTGGGTCGGCTTCATCCCGTAGACCCCGCAGAAGGACGCGGGCATCCGGATCGACCCGCCCTGATCCCCGCCGATGGCCATGTCCACCAGCCCCGCCCCCACC
Organism: Rhodobacterales bacterium; assembly: GCA_033839205.1. GTDB lineage: Bacteria > Pseudomonadota > Alphaproteobacteria > Rhodobacterales > Rhodobacteraceae > Seohaeicola. Next base: position 6,351 of record JAJLKH010000131.1, read on the forward strand.
AGCGCGCCCGACCCTGATGATGATCCGCCCGCCGAATACCCATGCTTGTGCGGGTTGTGCACCGCGCCCGTCGCGTTGGTATGGCTGCCGCCCGACAGGCAGAAATATTCGCAATGCGCCTTGCCCGTAATGGTGGCCCCCGCATCCAGAAGCCGCGTCACGATGGTGGCGTCGATATCGGGCGTATATCCCTTGAGGGTCGATGCGCCGTTCATCATCGGCACGCCCGCCAGGCAGACGTTGTCCTTCAGCGCCACGGTCCGCCCCAGCAATGGCCCGCGCGGCGCACCCTTGATCTCGGTCTTCACGTACCAGGCGTTCATCGGGTTCTCGTCCGGCGTCGGCCGGTATCCCGACGTGCGCGGATAGAGCACCGGCGGCAGGTAGTCAGGCAGCGCATCCACGATGTCATAGGCATCCAGCGTGCCCTGCATCACGTCCAGGAATTCCTGGACCCGCTCATCCGACATGTTCATGCCCAGTTCGGCGACGATGGCCTTCATCTGCGACAGGGTTGGGCGCTGGACGGTCATGTATGACATCCTTTCTTGCAAAGGTGCGGGGGCGGCGGCGGGTCTTTGGGCGGGTGTTGCGGCACCCGGTCTTGCGGCGTGGGGCGGCGGGGCGGCGGGGCGGGACTTGTCCTGCGAAAAGGCCGACATGCCGCCCGACGCGGATGCGGGCTTGGCCGTCTTGCCGCCCCCTGCCCCCAGGCCGGTGAATTCCTCGATCAGGGCGGGGTCTGCGGCCTCCGATCCCGACACCTCGCCCATGATCTTGCCCTTCTGGATCAGCAGCACGCGATCCGACAGGGCGGTGATGAAATCAAGGCTCTGCTCGACCAGCACGATGCTCAAGCCTTCGCGCCGGTTCAGCTCCTTCAACAGGTCGATGATCTCGTCGATGATCGAGGGCTGGATTCCTTCCGTCGGCTCGTCCAGCAGGATCAGGTCCGGCTCGGACACAAGGCAGCGGGCCAGTGCCAACAATTGCTGCTCGCCCCCCGACAGCGCGCCGCCATCACGCTCCAGCAGCCGTTCAAGGCGCGGGAAATCCGCCAGCACCCGGTCGATGGCGGCATCTTCGTCCAGATCATGGGCCGCGATCCCCATCCGCAGGTTGTCGCGCACGCTGAGATTAGGGAAAATCCCCCTGCCCTGCGGCACATAGCCGATACCCAGCTGCGCGCGCCCCGATGACCGTTGACGCCCGATATCCTGCCCGTCGAAGATCATGCTCCCGCCCGAGGCCGGAATGATCCCCATCAGCGTCTTGAGCAGCGTGGACTTGCCCATGCCGTTATGGCCCAGGATGCCCAGGATCTCGCCATCATTCACCGACAGGTCGATGCCATGCAGCACCGGCACGCGGCCATAGCCCGCGCGCAGCCCCGAAACTTTCAACAGCGCGCTCATGCCCGGTGCCCCAGGTAGACTTCGCGCGCCCGCTTGTCGGCGGAAATCGCCTCCATCGTGTCCTGCATCAGGATGCGCCCCTCATGAAACAGCGTCACCGTGCGCGAGATCATGCGGATGAACTGCATGTCATGCTCCACCACGATCAGCGCCGAGGTCTTGTTGATCTCCTCGATCAACTCGGCGGTTCTGTAAGTTTCCTCGTGGGTCATGCCGGCGGCGGGCTCGTCCAGCAGAACCAGCCATGGCTCGGCGGCAACGACCATGCCCAGCTCCACCCACTGGCGCTGCCCATGGGCCAGCCGCCCCACCAGCGTGCGCCGGATATCGCCCAGCTTCAGCCGCTCGATGGTCTCGCCCGTCAGCACCCGCGCGCGCGCATCCCCATGCCATCGCCGCGCCGACAGCCAGATGTTTTCCTCTGCCGTCAGCCCGTCAAAGACATTGGGCACCTGCGTCTTGATGCCCACGCCCAGGCTTGCCACCTCGAACGGCTCGGCACCGGTCATATCCTGCCCGCGGATCAGCACCTCGCCCGATGTGGGCACCAACTGACCGGTCAGACATTTGAAAAAGGTCGATTTGCCCGCGCCATTGGGACCGATCAGACAGCGCAATTCCCGGTCGAACAGCGTGAAATCCACTTGGTCCACCGCGCGCACACCGCCGAAATGCATGCAAAGGTCACGGGTCTCGACCACCACATCGCCGCGTTGCCGTGTCATTGCGCGCCCTCCGCCCGGCTGCCGCGCCGCCGCCGCGCCCGCGTGGGCGCCTTCTTGCGCCGCGCATTGACCCAGTCGATGATCGTCGGCGCAACGCCCTTGGGCACCAGCAACACGAAGATGATCAGGATCACACCCAGCACAAGGTTGTTGTTCAGAACCGTCTGCCCGCCAAGCGCCGAGGTCAGGTAGAACAGCGCGAAAGTGGCGCCGATCGGCCCGATCAGCGTGCCGCGCCCGCCCACGATCACCCAGATGATCGTCAGCGCGGCGTTATAAAGGTTGAACACATCCGGCGTGATCCGCCCCACACCGTTGCAGAACAGAACGCCCCCGATGGCGGCGATCCCTGCGCCGATGGTGAAGATGCCCAGCTTGTAGGCGCGGATGTCATAGCCCAGCAATTCGGCGCGCAGCTCGTTCTCGCGGATCGCCACGCAGACGCGCCCGAACTTGGTATTCACCAGCCAGCCCACGAAGACATAGCACAGGATCAGCGCGGCCATCGCCACGTAAAAGACCTGCTCGGGAAACAGAAAGGACGACGGGTTCCACGGCAGGTTGATGGGCGGCGAGGACACGCCGTTGAACCCGCCCAGCAGCGCGTTGCCGATCTTGTATTCCGGCCCCGATGTGCGCCGGATCAATGAGAAGAAGATCAGCGTCACGGTCAGGGTGATCACGCCCAGGTAAACGTCCGACACCCGGCCGTAAAAGATGAAATACCCCAGCGCCGCGGCAAAGGCCGAAGTGACCAGCACCGCCATCAGGATCGCCCAGGTCGAGCCGCCGAAATTGATCGCCGAGATGGTGTAGACATAGGCGCCCAACCCGAAAAACGCGACCTGCCCGAAGCACAGGATGCCGCCGTAGCCCCAGATCAGCGCCAGGCTCAGCGCCAGCACCGCCAGAGCGATGGCCGTGGTCAGGTTGATGATGGTGAACAGTTGCAGCACGTTGGGGGCTGCGAACATGAAGATCACACCCAGCAGGGCATAGACGAATGTGGGGCGCATCTGGCGCAACATGCCGCTGTTCATAGCGATTTCCGGAAGAAGCGGCCCGTGATCCCGCGCGGCATCAGGCGCAGCAGGATGATGGCGGCCAAAAGAAGCGCGATCTCACCGAATGTGGACCCCGCGATGAAGGAAAAGATGCCGTTGATCCCGCCCAGCAGCACCGATCCCGCGGTGGTGCCCGCAAGGATCGCCGATCCGCCCGAAATCACGGTGATGAAAGCCTTGGCGATATAGGTGGCCCCGATCGTGGGAAGAACCCCGGTCATCGGCGCCAGCAACCCGCCGGCAAGGCCAGATACCGCCGCGCCCAGCCCGAAGGTGATCATGTAGATCCGGCTGGTCGATACCCCCAGGGCCGATGCCATCTCGGCGTTCTGCATGGTGCCACGCGCCAGAAGGCCCAGCTTGGTGAACCGCAGCGTCAGCCAGACCGCGAACAGCAGCACGATGGTCACGACGATCAGGAACAGCTCATAGCCCGATGCCGAATAATCCCCGATCCGCACCACCCCAAGCGGCGGCGACACGGTCGTGCCGGTCGAGGCCCCGAATATCGATGTCACGATCCCCACCAGCAGCAGCGACAGGCCCCATGTGGCCAGCAGCGTGTCCACCATGCGCCCGTAAAGCCAGCGGATCAGCAGGCGCTCGACGATGACACCAATGATCCCCACGACCAGCGGCGCAAGGATCAGCATGGACACCCAGATGTTGATCCCCGCATTGGTGGCCACGACGACGGTATAGCCGCCAAGCATCAGGAATTCGCCATGCGCAAGGTTGATGACGCGCATCATGCCAAAGATGATCGCCAGACCCAGGCTGATCAGCGCGAGGTTCGAGATCACATAGATCAGCTGGAACAGGACGGCGACGACAAGATCCACGTAAGGCGCTCCGAGGCAAGGGGGTCCGGCCCGTGGGCCGGACCCGCATGATGTTATTCGATCCCGGCAGCAGCCAGACCGTTCTCGAACAGGAAGGTGGACTGGTCGGGATTGGCCACCAGGTCACAGACCAGCTGCGTATCCGCAGGCGGCTGGGCCTCGTAGCTTTCCACGATGTTCCACTTCTGATCCTTCAGATCGCCGATATAGACGTTCATGTTGCAATGGTTCGTCTGCGGATCGACCGTCACCGCGCCAGAGGGTCCGTTGTAGGTCAGGCCCGACCGCAGCGCCTCGATCACCGGGTCGCGATCCGGCGTGCCGGCCATCTTCACCGCCTCGGCCCACAGCATCGCGCCCTCGTAGGACCGCACCGCCAGTTCGTTCATCACCGGACGGCCCGCGCCCAGACGCGCCTCAAGCCGCGCCAGGAACTCGGTGTTGGTCGGGTTGTCCGCGCCCTCGAAATAGGAATAGGACGCGATGATGCCGTCGCCTTCCTCGGCCGAGATCAGCGTCTGCTCGTTGCCCACGCCGAAGGTGGTCGAGGCGATCGGGATCTCCTTGTTCATGCCCGCCGCCGCATACTGGCGGTAGAAGGACACATGCGCGCCGCCCACCAGCGCCGAGATCACGAAATCGGGCTTGGCCGTCTGGATCTTGTTGATGGTCGGGCCGAAGTTGGTGACATCCAGCGGGAAGAACTCCACATCCAGCGTCTCGCCGCCGTTTTCCTTGACGAAGCGCTGCATCCACTGCGCGGTGATCTGGCCATAGTTGTAATCGGCCGCGACGATATAGACCTTCTTGCCCCATTTGTTCATCGCATAGGGCACGACCTTGGCCACGGTCTGCGCCGGGGTCGATCCGGTGCAGAAGGTGTTGTAGTCGCAGACCCCACCCTCGTACTGGGTATTGTAGAAATAAAGGGTCTTGAAACGCGCCAGCGTCGGGCGGATCGCCTCGCGGCTGGCCGATGTGATACCCGCATGCACGGTATGCGCGCGGTCGCCCGCCGCGGCCTGCGTGGCGTACTGGGTGTAGAACTGGATCGTCGACTGGGCGTCATACAGCTTCAGCTCCACCTCGCGGCCCAACAGGCCGCCGGCTGCGTTGATGTCGTCGATCGCCATCTTGGTGGTCTCGGCCATCGGCGCGCCATAGATGTCCAGACCCCCGGAAAGGTCGAGGATCGAGGCGAAGATGATCTTGTCGCTACCCTGCGCGCGCCCGATGATCGGGGCCGATGACAGGGCCAGTGCGGAAGATCCGGCAAGAAAACTCCTACGCGAAAAAGTCATGGCAGTCTCTCCTGTTGGGGTTATGACGGATGCAGCCGGCGTCGCACGCCCTGACCGCATCAGTCCTTGGTGTCGGACGTTTTGCCGTCCGTTTTCTTGCTGCGGGATGACCCGCTGCTGCGGCGGTCCAGTTGCGAGGTCACGCCGCGCACACCGTCCCCTATGTTCATGCCCACTTCCTCGCCCAGCCGCTGAACCGCCGGAAGCTGAAGCGCCATCGACAACACGCCATCGACCAGCTGGTTGACCGTGCTGCCATCGCCGCCGCCGCCACCTTCGCCGCCCGCGCCCGAATGGCCCATGCCGGTGATGTGGTTGATGCGGATGCTTTCGATCTTCTCGGCGGGCTTGAGCATGCGCTCGACCACCTCGGGAAGGGTCCTGATACGCGCCTCGTCCAGCTTCATCGCCATCAGTTCGGCGCTCTGGGCATTCTCGGCCTCGATCACGGCGGCGCGGCCCTTGGCCTCTGCCATCAGTTTCGCCTTCTGCGCCTCGGCGCGCTCCAGCATCGCCTTGGCCTCGGCCTCGGCCATCGCCAGCAGCGTGCCCACCTCGGATCGCACCCGCGTATCGTCCACCTCGGCCTGTTCGGCGGCCCGGATCAGCGCCAGCACCTTTTCGCGGTCGGCGGCGGCCTGTTCGCGGATGGTGCGCACCTTTTCCTCGGCCTCGGCCCCGGCGGCGGTGGCGGCAATCGCCTCGGCCTCGGCATGGGCTTCCTCGACACGCTTGGCGGCCAGACGCACCGCGTTTTCGGTCTTGGCCAGCGCGGTCGCCAATTCGGCGGCAAGGCTCTGCTCGCGCAATTCGCGGTCCTTGTTGATCTCGGTCAGCCGCACCTCGCGCTCCCGCGCAATACGCGCTGCCTCGCGCCGCTTCTCGGATGTCGCCTGCTCCTCGGCGGTTTCGGCCATCGACCGCGACCGCGCGATCTCGATCTCGCGCTGCTGGGTGATCATCGCCTCTTCTTCCTCGCGGCTGATGGTCAGCTTGCGCTTGGTCGCATCCAGCTGGCTCTGGCGCACGGCCACCTCGGCATCGGCCTCGATCACCGCGCGTTCCTTCTTGTTGACCGCGATGATCTCGGC
>JAJLKH010000132.1:0-5000 GCA_033839205.1 Rhodobacterales bacterium
CCGTCCGGTCAACAGCGCCGCGTCTCTGCGTCGCCGTGAGGGGCTATTTAGTGATAACCGATTCCAGCCGCAAGAGGAAAATCGACGAATTGCGAAAATCGGATGAGAAAAGCCGCCGGCTGCCTGTTGCAGCAGCGCCAATCCCCTTTTTCTAAAGGGCCTGCGCTGTCCCGCAGATGTTGCGCAGCGCACCGGCCAGCGTTCCGCGCGCCCGCCTTGCCCTGCCCTGCCACTCCCCTGGAGCATGCCGCGGGCGCGACTCGCGCAGGGGCTGCGGGAATCGCGGCCACGACTCGCCCTCTCTTGAGGGGTCAGATCGCAAGATGATGCCCTGAACTGGCGGCCAGACCCGCCTCATACAGGTATGACACAGACCCAAATCGCCCGTTTCGGCGGGTAACCGCGGGTTTGCGCATATAAAGTAGGCAGCGCCCCGCTCTTTGCCCTCGAATCGATCAGAATTGCCTGCAATCCCGCTTGCTTTGGATTATGCCCGACACATATAAGCCCGGCGAACGCGCGCCGGCTTTCGGCGCCGTAAACCTTCAGGTTTGAAAAGAAAATGTCTGACTTCGGTCGTTCGTCCATCACCCTTACACGTCGGCATCTTCTCGCGGCTACGGCAGCGGTCGCATGCACCTATCCCCTTCGCCTCGCGGCACAGGATACATCCGCCGCGGCCCAGCCCGCGCCGCAACCCTTTTCCTTCGACATCCTGACGGACGAGATGCGCGCCCTCGCGCAAGCGCCGCATCAGCCGGCCGAACCCGTGGGCGGCTTTCTTGCGGAACTCGACTATGATGATTACCGCCTTGTACGCTTCCGCCCCGACCGGATGCGCTGGTCCGGCGAGACAAGCACGCTTGCCCTTGCCGCCTTCCCGATGGGCTGGCTCTTCAAGGAACCGGTGATCCTTTACGAGGTGGCCGATGGCCAGGCGACCGAGATGCGCTTTACCACCGAGGATTTCGAATACCTCAACGATCTGGGCACGCGCATTCCGCCGCTGACCGACATGCCCGGCGTTGCGGGCTTCCGCCTGCACCATCCGCTGAACCGTCCCGATGTGATGGATGAACTCGTGGCCTTCGTCGGCGCCAGCTATTTCCGCGCGCTGGGGCGTGGATCGGCTTACGGTCTGTCGGCGCGCGGTCTTGCCCTGAACACCGCCACCGCCGCGGGCGAGGAATTCCCCCGCTTCTCACGCTTCTATATGGAGCGTGGCACAGGTGCGGGCCTGATCACCGTCTATGCAACGCTGCAAAGCCCCAGCGTGACCGGCGCCTACCGCTTTGTCTTCTTTCCCGGTGCGACCACCACGATCGAGGTCACCGCGCGTCTCTTCTTCCGCGAGGATGTCGAAGAGCTGGGCATCGCGCCCCTCACCTCGATGTATCTCTATTCGGAAAAGAACCACACGCAGTTCGACGATTTCCGCCCCAAGGTGCATGACAGCGACGGGCTGCGCATCCTGCGCGCCGATGGCGAGGCAATCTGGCGGCCGCTCAACAACCCGCCGCGCCTGTCGGGCAGCTATTTCCCCGAAACCGCCCCCCGCCGCTTCGGCCTGCACCAGCGCGAACGCGATTTCGAGCAGTTCCAGGACATCGAGGCGAATTATCACCGCCGCCCCTCGCTGGACATCGAACCGATCGGTGACTGGGGGGCTGGCTACGTGCGCCTTGTCGAAATCCCCTCGGATCTCGAAGCCAACGACAATATCGTGGCCTATTGGGTGCCCGAAGCCCCCGCAAAGGCCGGGGACGCGCGTGAATTCGCCTATCGGATGCATTGGGGCGACCTGCCGCTTGATCCTGCCGACCCGATCGCCCATGTCGAAGTGACACGCGCGGGCCATGGCGGCGTCGCCGGGGTCGAGGTGCAGGACGGGCTGCGCAAATTCGTGGTCGATTTCCGGGGCGGCTTCCTGGACAAGCTGGGCCCCGAGGCCGAAATCGCCCCGATCGTCTCGGTCTCTAACGCCGAAGTGATCAGCAGTGTGTTGCAAAGGGTGCCGCAAACAGGTGTCTGGCGTCTGTTCCTTGACCTCAGCGCCGAAGATGACGCGGTCGTGGAAATGTCCGCCCACCTGGCGGGTTACGGACGCAAGCTGACGGAAAACTGGCTTTATCAGTGGATCAATGCAAGATGAATGACCTTTCCGGCATATTCCTGACAGATCCCGAGGCCGAGGCGCGCGCGCCGATGGCGCCGCCCGATGCGCCCATGGCGATGCCGACCCAGATCCTGGAACAGCAACCGCGCCGCATCCTGCCCATGGTGCTGGCAGCCTTTCGCCCGGCCCGGCGCCCCTCGCGCGAGGCCTGAGCCATGCGGACACCCTCCGACTGGCGGGTGGGTCTGATCAGGCTTGTCCTGCTGAGCACCAGCATCCTGATCGGCTGCGGCGGGTTCGTTCTGTTCCTGCGCTACGGGGCCGCCGACGGTCTTGACCTGATGGATGTGCTGCGCGCCGGGCTCATCCTCGTGTCGACCTTCTGGCTGGCCTGGGGCGCGATGCAGGCCTTCGCCGGGCTGACCACGCGCCCGCCGCGCGTGCCGCGCCATGATGGCCCGCTGACCTCGCGCTGCGCGATCCTCGTCCCGGTCTATAACGAGGATCCCGCCGCCACCTTCCCGCGCATCGCCGCGATGGAGGCGTCGTTGCAGCGCACCGGCATGGCCGCGCATTTTCATTTCGCGATCCTCTCCGACACCCGTGACGAAGCCACGGCCGAGGCCGAGCGCAAGGGCTTTCAGCGCCTGCTGGCGCTCACCGGGGCCGAGGGGCGCATCTTCTACCGCCGCCGTGACAACAACCGCGGGCGCAAGGCCGGCAATATCGAGGATTTCATCACCCGCTCGGGTGCCGCCTATGACCTTGCCGTGATCCTCGATGCCGACAGCCTGATGGAAGGCGACACCCTGGTCGAGATGGTCCGCCGGATGGAAGCCGCGCCCGATCTTGGCCTGCTGCAAACGCTGCCGCAGATCGTCAACGCCCGCTCGCGCTTTGGCCGGATCCAGCAATTCGCCGCCGCCTTCTATTCGCCGATCTTCTGCCGCGGCCTTGCGATGATGCAGGGGCGCACCGGCCCCTTCTGGGGGCATAATGCCATCGTGCGGGTGCGCGCCTTCGCCGAAAGCTGCGGCTTGCCAGAACTCTCGGGCCCGCCCCCTTTTGGCGGCCATATCCTCAGCCATGACTATGTCGAGGCCGCATTGCTGGCGCGCGCGGGCTGGACCGTCCGCGTCGATGACGACCTGACCGGCAGCTTCGAGGAAGGCCCCGAAAACATGGTCCTGCACGCCAAGCGCGACCGCCGCTGGTGCCAGGGCAACCTGCAACACGCGCGCCTTCTCGCGGCACCGGGCCTCAAACCCTGGAGCCGCTTTGTCTTCGTGCAAGGCATCCTTGCCTATCTCTCGCCGGTGATCTGGCTGGCGTTCCTGCTCTGCTCGATCGCGGCGCCGCTCTTCGTGCCGCCGATCAACTATTTCCCCATCGAAGGCTGGCGCTGGCCGGTGATCCCGGTCTCGCAGACCTCGCAGGCGGTGGCGCTGGCGATTTGCATCGTGGGTCTTCTGTTCCTGCCCAAGCTCCTGATCCTGCTCGATGCAGCGCTGCGGCACCGGGCGTCGGGCTTCGGCGGCGCGCTGGCCGCGGCGCGCTCCGTCGGCGCAGAGCTTGCCTTTTCCGCCCTCTCGGCCCCGGTGTTCCTGATGTTCAACACCCGCTCGGTGATGCAGGTCGTGGCCGGTGTCGACGGCGGCTGGCCCGCGCAGGCGCGCGGCGACGGGCGCATGACCCTGCCCGAGGCCTGGCAGGCCAGCAGCTGGATCGTGATCGGTGGCCTCGCGGGCGGCGCGCTCGCTTTCCTGCTGTCGCCGACGCTGCTGCCCTGGCTGGCGCCAGTGCTCGTGCCGATGCTGGCGGCACCCCTGATCATCGCATGGTCCTCGGCCCCGGCACAGGGTGCGCTCTACCAGACACCGGTCGAGGCCCGCATCCCCGACGTGCTGGTACTTGACGCGGCCTTCCGCAGCGCCTGGACCATTCCGCAGCCCGGCATCCGGATCGCCGCAGGCTGATCGGCCCGTTGGCCCGCGCGGATTGCGCTTGCAACCTCGCCGGGCTGCGCCACACTCTGCCCCCAGCACCGCAGCACTGAAAGGACCAAGAAGATGGACAAGGCAACCCATGACAAGGGCATGAAGATCCGCCGCGCAACCCTGGGCGATGCCTATGTGGACCGCGCCGTGGCGAACATGGACGATTTCACCCGCGAATTGCAGGAACTCGTCACCACCTATTGCTGGGGCGAGATCTGGGGTCGCGACGGGCTTGACCGCAAGACCCGCTCCACCATCAACCTCGCGATGCTGGCAGCCCTGAACCGCCCGCACGAGCTGGGCGCGCATGTGCGGGGTGCCATCAACAACGGCCTCTCGCCGGACGAGATCAAGGAAGTGCTGCTGCAGGTCGGCATCTATTGCGGCGTGCCCGCCATGATCGACAGCTTCCGCGTGGCGCGCGGCGTGCTCGATGACATGCGCGCCGAAGGCACGCTGGACCCGGCTACCAAGGGCTAGGCCTCGATCGGGGCGCGCAGCGCCTCGCCCTCGGCCCGGTTCGAATTGACGGCCTTGTCCACGCGCCATGCCTCCAGCGTGGCCTCGGGCGCGGGTCGCATCAGCGCCGCCGCGCCATGCCCCGCCTCGCCCAGCCACAACGCCCAGTCGGCAGGCTCCAGGATCAGCGGCATCCGGTCATGCAGGGCCGCAATATCGCGATTGGCGGCGGTGGTCACGATGGCGCAGGTCGCGATCCGCGCCTCCTCGGGTCCCCAGTCCTGCCAGACACCCGCCATGACCATGGGCTCCCGGTCGCGCCGCCGGATATACCAGGGCAGCCGCGCCTCATCCGCGCCCTTGGTCCATTCATAGAACCCATCCGCCGGGATCAGGCAGCGCCGCGCCCGCGCCGCCGCGCGAAAGGC
>JAJLKH010000133.1:0-9946 GCA_033839205.1 Rhodobacterales bacterium
CGTCTGACGATATGACAGGATGCGTTGGCCGGTGTGATAGCAGCCTGCCGCGCAAGTTCAAGCGAAGGCTGTAACCCATTGGTGGCAAAGGGGGCGCATTTTGCCTATCCAGTTGCTAGAGTTTCCCGAAGGTCGCCGTCCTATGATTCGGGTCAGGCCGACCGCAACGGGGAGAGCGGATTTCGGGTGAAAGGTGGGACCATGAACGACATCGCCGAACTGGAACGCAGGATCGCCTTTGCGATGGAACGCATCGCCAAGGGGATCGAGAACCTGGACAAGGCCGCCGGGCCAGCGGCACCTGCCGGTGACGCGCCCGAGGCCGAGGCTGCGGACGAGACCGAGACATTGCGCGCGCAACTGGCCGAGGAAAAGCTGGCCAATGCCCAGCTGGAAGAGCGCGTACGCGCCCTGCGCCAGAAGCAGGAGGCCCAGGCGAGCCGTGCCGAGGCCGAATTGGCGAAACTGCGCGAGGCGATGGAGCAGCTGGACGGGGAGCTGGCCCGCCTGCGCAAGGTCAACACGCAGCTGCAGGACAGCAATGCCGCGTTGCGCGCCGCCAACCAGGCTGGCGTGGGCGAGCCGCATCTGATCAACAAGTCGATGATGGCCGAGCTGGAATCCATGCGTGCCGCGCGCCAGGTGGACCTTGCCGAGGTGCAGGCGATCAAGGGTGCCCTGGAGCCGCTGTTGCAGGACAAAGAGGAGGCGAACTGATGCCCGAAGTGGAAATCCGGATCGGCGGCCGCGCCTTCGAGGTCTTCTGCCAGGATGGCGAGGAGCATTATCTTCACGCTGCAGCCCAGATGCTGGATGCCGAGGCCTCGGTGCTGGCGGGACAGATCGGCCGTCTGCCCGAAGCGCGGATGTTGCTGATGGCAGGTCTGATGCTGGCCGACAAGACCGCGGGTCTTGAGGACAAGCTGCGCGAGGCCGAGACGAAGGTCGCCGAGAAGGAGGCAGAGCTTGCTGCCCTTGCCGCGCGCCCGGCACCTGAGCCGCAGAAGATCCAGGTGGCGGTGATCCCGCCCGAGGTCACCGAAACCCTGTCCGAATTGGCCGCGCGGGCAGAAGCGTTGGCCGATGCCGTGGAAGACAAGGCCGGCTGATCACCAAGCCCGGAAACACAAGAAAAAAGGCCCCTCGCGGGGCCTTTGGTTTTTCGGGATCGCGGACAGATCAGGCGTTGGCTTCGCGGATCTTGTCGGCGGCGTCCTTGTCGAAGGACACGCCCTTGGCTTCGAACAGCTGGTCAAGCTCGCCCGAGAGGGTCATCTCGGTGACGATGTCGCAGCCGCCGATGAATTCACCCTTGACGTAAAGCTGCGGAATTGTCGGCCAGTCGGAAAAATCCTTGATCCCTTGGCGGATCTCGGCATCGGCCAGGACGTTCACATCCTTGTAGGTCACGCCCATGTAATTGAGCACACCCGCCACGCGGCTGGAGAAGCCGCACTGGGGCATTTCCTTGGTGCCCTTCATGAACAGAACCACGTCATTGGCCGTGACGGTTTCCTTGATCTGCGTTGTCGCGTCGGTCATCAGTCTTGTCCTTGGTCAGGCGAGGCGCAGCCTCGGGTGTCTGTCTGGTTGGTCCGGGTCAGTCCGGGGCCTTGGTGGTCAGGGCCAGGGCATGAAGCTGGCCATTGGCGCCGTCCATCTTGCCTTTCAGCGTGGCATAGACCGCGCGCTGCTGCTGCACGCGGTTCATGGTCTTGAAGGAGGCGTCGATCACCTCGGCCGCATAGTGGTTTCCGTCCCCGGCCAGGTCGGTGACGGTGATCTTGGCCTGCGGGAAACCCGCGCGGATCAGGTCTTCGATTTCCTGTGCTTCGATGGCCATTTGGGATGCTCCTGTTTATTTGCATCAGATTTATGCCTTTGGTGCGCGCCCTGCAAGGGTGGGTCTTGTCCGCGGGCCGCTTTGACAAGCGATGCGGGATCGTCCAAAGCTGCGCGGCAATCAGATGGAGGATCGCATGAAAGCCAAGGTCAGCTGGATCAACGGACGCGCCTTTCTGGGCGAGACAGGATCAGGCCACGGTGTCGTCATGGATGGCGCGCCCGAGGCGGGCGGGCGCAATATCGGCCCGCGCCCGATGGAGATGATGCTGCTGGGCCTGGGCGGCTGCACGGCCTTCGATATCGTGATGATCCTGGAAAAGGCCCGTGCCCACGTGACCGGCTGCGAGGTGGAACTGGTGGGCACCCGCGCCGACGAGGAGCCCAAGGTCTTTACCGCGGTCAAGCTGGTCTACACGATCCGTGGCCATGACCTGAAACCCGCGCTGGTCGAACGGGCGGTGACATTGTCGGCGGAGAAATATTGCTCGGCCTCGAAGATGTTCGAAAAGACGGCCACCCTGACCCACGAGTGGAAGATCGAAGAGGCGTGATCCGGGCCTCGGGCCGGGGAGGGGGGCTGTCTGCCCCCCGGGGTCCGCTGCGCTGAACCATCCCCCCGCGGCAATTTCACGCAAGAAGAAGCTGGGGCTGTCAGCCCAGGGCCTCTTCGAACGCGCCGCGATAGAGGGCGGACAAATCGGCCAGCGGGGCCTCGGATTTGCCGAAGCGCACGGCGTTTCCGCCGAATTTGCCCACGGTCTGGATCGGCACGCCGGCCTGGCCGGCAGCGATCATCAGAGCCTCGGCCTGGTCGAAGTTGCAGGCCACGAGGTAGCGGGCCTGATCTTCTCCGAACAGCGCGGGCGTATCCGAAAGGTCGATCTGCACACCGACGCCTGCGGCCTCGGCCATTTCGAAGGCGGCCATGGCAAGGCCGCCATCCGACAGGTCGGTGCAGGCGCGGATGAAGGCGTGATTGGCGCGGATGAAATCGCCATTGCGGCGCTCGGCCTCGAGATCGACATGGGGCGCATCGCCCTCTTCGCGGTGGAACACTTCGGCCAGGAGGGCCGATTGGCCCAGGTGGCCGTGGGTGTCACCCACAAGCAGCGCCACATGGCCGTCGCGCGCCTGGCCGAGAATGGCCTGGTCGATATGGGGGATGATCCCCACGGCGCAGATCGTCGGCGTCGGCAGGATGCCCTTGCCATCGGTTTCATTGTAGAGGCTGACGTTGCCCGACACGATCGGCATGTCCAGCGCCGACACGGCCGCGCCGATCCCTTTGATCGCGCCGACGAACTGGCCCATGATCTGGGGCTTCTCGGGGTTACCGAAGTTCAGGTTGTCCGTCGTGGCCAGCGGCTTGGCGCCCACGGCGGTCAGGTTGCGGTAGGTTTCCGCCACGGCCTGCTTGCCGCCCTCGAAGGGGTTGGCGAAGACATAGCGCGGGGTCACGTCCGAGGTGAAGGCCAGCAGCTTGTCGGTGCCATGCACGCGGATCACGCCCGCGCCGAGACCCGGTATGCGCACGGTATCGGCCATGACCTGGCTGTCATATTGTTCATAGACCCAATGCTTCGCGGCATAATTCGGGCTGCCGATCAGCGCCTTGAGACCGTCGATCGGGTCGATCCCCGGCACATCGCCCAGCGGCGCGGCGGGCGGCGTTTCCACCCAGGGGCGGTCATATTCGGGGGCCGTGCCCGACAGTGCCTTGAGCGGAAGATCCGCCTTGCAGACGTTATTGTGCATGATCAGGAAACGATCTTCGGCGATTGTTTCGCCAACGATGGCAAAATCCAGATCCCATTTGTCGAAGACGGCCTTGGCTTCGGCTTCTTTCTCGGGGCGCAGGACCATCAGCATGCGTTCCTGGCTTTCGGAGAGCATCATCTCGTAGGCGGTCATGCCGGTTTCGCGGCAGGGCACCTTTTCCAGATCGAGGCGCACGCCGAGGTCGCCCTTGTCGCCCATTTCCACGGCGGAACAGGTCAGGCCGGCCGCGCCCATGTCCTGGATGGAAATCACGGCGCCGGTCTGCATCAGTTCCATGCAGGCTTCCATCAGGCGCTTTTCGGTGAAGGGGTCGCCCACCTGCACGGTGGGGCGTTTTTCCTCGATGCTGTCGTCAAATTCGGCCGAGGCCATGGTCGCACCGCCCACGCCATCGCGGCCGGTCTTGGCGCCAAGATAGACGACGGGCATGCCCACGCCGGAGGCCGCAGAATAGAAGATCTTGTCGGCATCGGCGAGGCCTGCGGCGAAGGCGTTCACGAGGCAGTTGCCGTTATAGGCGGGGTGAAACCGCACTTCGCCGCCCACGGTGGGCACGCCGAATGCGTTGCCATAGCCGCCGATCCCTTCGACCACGCCATGCACCAGCTGCCGGGTCTTGGGATGATCGGGTTGCCCGAAGGACAGCGAGTTCATCGCCGCGATAGGGCGCGCGCCCATGGTGAAGACATCGCGCAGGATCCCGCCCACGCCCGTGGCCGCGCCCTGGTAGGGTTCGATATAGGAGGGGTGGTTATGACTTTCCATCTTGAAGACCACGGCCTGCCCGTCGCCGATATCCACCACGCCCGCGTTCTCGCCCGGGCCGCAGATCACCTGCGGGCCGGTGGTGGGCAGGGTGCGCAGCCATTTCTTGGAGGACTTGTAGGAACAGTGTTCGTTCCACATGGCCGAGAAGATGCCAAGCTCGGTGAAGGTCGGTTCGCGTCCGATGATCTGGAGGATGCGGTCGTATTCGTCGGGCTTGAGCCCGTGCGCCGCGATCAGCTCGGGCGTGATGGCCGGTTCTTGCACCATGTCTTGCATGTCTTTCGTCCCCCTGGGCAGGTCTGCGCCGCCTCTTTACGACAAGGCTTTGCGCGGGGAAAGGGGCAGGGCGCCACAGAAAGCGGGCGGCAGGCGCGAAAAACACCTCGTCCGGGTCGTCCAGAGCACTACCTGTCGCTCGGTCGGCGCTCTGCCGGCAGGTAACGGCAGAGGCGACAGATGGATGTTGTGACAATCCTGGGCAGCGGTCCCAATGTGATCAGGGCACAAGGCTGGCCACGGGCGGCCATGGGGCATGTGCTGGCGATCAACAATGCCTGGCGGGTGCGACCTGACTGGGATGCGCTGATCCACCCCGAGGATTTTCCGGCAGAACGGCATCCCGATTGCCTTCTGCCCGGACAGGGCATCGTGACGGCACGGGATTACATCCCTGCCAACAATGCCTATGGCGGGGTGGTCTATGCGGGCGGGACCATGGCGTTCACGGCGGCCTATTGGGCATTGTGGCGCCACCGGCCCCGTGTCCTGTCGGTGCTGGGCTGTGACATGGTCTATCCTGTTGCGGTCAACACGCATTTCTATGGCACAGGCACGGCGGATCCGCTGCGCCCCGACATGACCTTGCAGAGCCTCGAGGCCAAATCTGCCCGCGTGCTTCTGCTTGCGGCGCGGCAGGGTTGTGCCGTGGTGAACCTGTCCGAGGATCAGAGCCGACTGGTGTTTCCGCGCGCGCGCATCGGCGCTTTGGATATGGTGCGCCCGTTGCAGGTGCATGAACAGGCCGTGCGCGCGGCCCTGCGCGCCGAACAGTCACTGGGCGCGCGGGTTCCATCGGGCCGCTATTGGCAAGAGGGCGACACTATCGATCCTGCCGGTCTGGCCCGCATCGACGGTTTGTGGATGGATGCATGGCGTGCAACGGTGGACCAGGCCCCTGTGGCGGCGCTGCGTCGGCAGCGATAGGACGGCCCGAGGCGCGGCAGCGCCGCTTTTCGCCTGTTTGGAAAAAAAAGGCCGAGCACTAAGCTCGGCCAAAGTCCAACAGGGAGGTATGATGGTGATGCCAGCCTAAGCAGCATCGCCGTCAATTGCTGAATTAGGCATCCCTTTATGAACGATCAAGGTAAAATATGCTGCATTACAGCAATGCGGCTATGCGCCTTGTGCATAGCTTACTTAACCTGTTAGCTAACTTCCTGATCTTTCATCTGTTTGCGATAACTGACGATCTCGTCCTGCACGAAGTCGCGGAAAGCAGCGACGCGCTTGGACTGACGCAGTTCCTCTGGATAGGCCAGGAACACCGGCACTTCGACGGATTCGATGTCGGGAAGGATTCGCACCAGTTCGGGAAAATCATGGGTCAGGTAGTCGGGTAGCACACCGATGCCAAGGTCATGCAGCACCGCCTGCAGCACGCCGAAGTAGTTGTTCACCGTCAGGGTGGACTGGATGTCATGCGTCATCAGGAACTGCACAAGGTTGGCCCCCGCGCCGACCTGCGCCGATTGCGGGTTCTGACAGATCAGACGGTGGCCTGCGATGTCTTCGATGCGTTCGGGGGCCGCGCGCTTGGCAAGGTAAGTCGGAGAGGCGTAGAGCCGCATCCTGATATGCATCAGACGCTTGCGGATCAGGTCTGCCTGGCTTGGTTCCTTCATGCGGATGGCGACATCGGCCTCGCGCATGGGCAGATCAAGCACGCGCTCTTCCAGCATCAGGTCGATCTTGAGGTCCGGGTATTTCTGGTAGAGCCGGGTCAGGCGCGGGGCCAGCCACAGGCTGCCGAAGCCTGTTGTGGTCGTCACGCGCAATTCGCCAAAGACTTCTTCTTCGCTGTCGCGGATGCGTGCGGCCGCCGTTTCCAGCCGCTTTGCCATCGACGAGGTCGCCTCGAACAGCAATTCGCCCTGTTCTGTCAGAATCAGTCCGCGTGCATGGCGGTGAAACAGCGTGGTGTTCAGGCTGTCTTCCAGCGCGCGGATCTGCCGGCTGACCGCCGATTGGGACAAATGAAGAGTATCACCCGCATGGGTCAGGCTGCCTGCGTCGGCCACGGCGTGAAAGATTCTGAGTTTGTCCCAATCCATAAGCGCAACAATCCATTCCAGAGTAACGTCTGCGTGAAACAGACCAAAAGCACCACCCGTTGACCCGCCCTATGTTCATATAACCCAACAGGTTGATAAAAAATAGTTTGGTAGGTCATTATTTGTGACCTAATATCGCGTTATAGTTAATACAAGATCGCTCAGATGGGGAGATGCGCGATGACCCGGCAGGAAATCACTCTGAACGACAGGTTCGACCTTGAGAAAGCGCAGGTCCTTTTGAACGGGACCCAGGCGCTGGTCAGGCTGATGCTGATCCAGAAGGCGCGGGACAAGGCCGCGGGCCTGAACACGGCAGGGTTCGTGACTGGCTACCGTGGATCGCCGCTTGGCGCGGTCGACATGCAGATGAATCGCGCCGCCAAGCAGCTTGCCGCCGCCGATATCACCTTCGAGGAAGGGTTGAACGAGGATCTGGCCGCGACCGCCCTTTGGGGCGCGCAGCAGGCGGAACTGCGTGGCGAGGGGAAATTCGACGGGGTCTTCGGGCTCTGGTACGGCAAGGGGCCCGGCGTGGACCGTTCGGGCGACGTGATGCGCCACGCGAACATGGCGGGATCGTCGCGCCATGGCGGCGTTCTGATGGCGATGGGCGATGACCATACCGGCGAATCCTCGACCGTGCTGCACCAGTCGGAATGGGCGATGGTGGATGCCTATATGCCAGTGGTCAGCCCGGCCGGCGTGCAGGAGATCCTGGATTACGGTGTCTACGGATATGCTTTGTCGCGGTTTTCCGGGCTTTGGGTGGGCTTGAAGACCATGAAGGACACGGTCGAGGCGACGGCGGTCGTCGATGGCCGCCCGGACCGCATGAACCTTGTGATCCCCGAGTTCGAGATGCCCGAGGGCGGTCTGAACATCCGCCTGATCGACACGCCCCACGCGCAGGAAGCGCGGATGATCGATTACAAGCGTTTCGCGGCCGAGGCGTTTTCCCACGCCAACAAGATGGACAAGCGCGTCTGGGGCAAGCCCGGCGCCAAGATCGGTTTCGTCGCCGCCGGCAAGAACTGGCTGGACCTTGTGCATGCGCTGGCGCTGCTGAACATCGACGCGGCCGAGGCGGAACGCCTTGGCATCACCACTTACAAGATCGGCCAGACCTTCCCGCTGGACATGAAAGGCTTTCACGACTGGGCCGAAGGGCTGGACCTGATCGTCGTGGTCGAGGAAAAGCGCAAGCTGATCGAGGTGCAGATCAAGGAAGCGATCTTCGACGACCGCCATGGCCGACGCGTCTGGGGCTGGCACAAGGGCGGCGGGGCAGGGTCCATGCATGGCGAAGAGCTATTCCCGACGCGCGGCGCGCTGGACCCGATCATGATCGCCGAGAAACTGGGCGGCATCCTGATCGACGAGGGTCGCGGCACCGATGGCATCAAGGCCGGTCTGTCGGCGCTGGCCGATGCGCGGCGCAATGACAACGCGCAGGAACTGGCCTCGCGGCTGCCCTATTTCTGTTCGGGCTGCCCGCACAATACCTCGACCAAGGTACCCCAAGGCAGCCGTGCCTATGCCGGTATCGGCTGTCACTACATGGTGCAGTGGATGGACCGGTCGACCATCGGCGCGACCCATATGGGCGGCGAAGGCGCCAACTGGATCGGCGAGGCGAAATTCTCGACCCGCGATCACGTGTTCCAGAACCTGGGCGATGGGACCTATAACCATTCGGGCATCCAGGCGATCCGCGCGGCGCTCGCCTCGGATGTGAACATCACCTACAAGATCCTTTTCAACGACGCGGTCGCCATGACCGGCGGGCAGGGCAACGAGGGCGGTCTGACCGCGCAGCGGATCGTGGCCGAGTTGAAGGCGATGGGCGTGCCCAATGTCGCCGTGGTCTACGACGAGAAGGAAGAGGTGGACCTGTCCACCTTCCCGGCCAATGTCGAAAAGCACGAACGCGCCGAGCTGGACAGCGTGCAGGAAAAATATGCCAAGCTGAAGGGCGTGTCGGCGATCGTTTATGTGCAGACCTGCGCCGCCGAAAAACGTCGCCGTCGCAAGCGCGGCAAATTCCCCGATCCCGACAAGCGCGTGTTCATCAATACCGATGTCTGCGAAGGTTGCGGCGATTGCGGTGTGCAATCGAACTGCGTCTCGATCGTGCCGGTGGAAACCGAACTGGGCCGCAAGCGGGCGATCGACCAGTCCAGCTGCAACAAGGATTTCAGCTGTCTGAAAGGGTTCTGCCCGTCTTTCGTGACCCTGGAAGGGGCGACCCCGAAAAAGGCCGCGACGGCGGCGGTAGATCTGCCTGACATGCCGCAGCCCGCGTTGCCCGCCATCAACGGCACTTTCAACGTGGTTATCACCGGCGTGGGCGGCACCG
The DNA here is from genome assembly GCA_033839205.1 of Rhodobacterales bacterium. Taxonomy (GTDB): domain Bacteria; phylum Pseudomonadota; class Alphaproteobacteria; order Rhodobacterales; family Rhodobacteraceae; genus Seohaeicola. Next base: position 9,082 of record JAJLKH010000133.1, read on the forward strand.
GCGTTGTCACCATCGGCGCGGTGCTGGCGCAGGCCGCGCAGATCGACGGCAAGGGCGCGGGCATGATGGAAATGGCCGGCCTTGCCCAGAAGGGGGGCGCGGTGCATATCCATTGCCGTATCGCGGAAAAACCCGATGATATCAGTGCCGTGCGCGTGGCAACCGGTGAGGCCGATGCCCTGATCGGGGGCGATCTGGTCGTATCGGCCGGGGCCAAGACGCTGGGTTTGACCCGCACGGGTCGCACCGGCGCGGTGGTCAACAGCCACCAGATCATCACCGGCGATTTCACCCGCAACACCGAATTCGCACTGCCTTCGGACCGGCTTGCGCTGGCGCTGGAAGCGCGGTTGCAGGACAGGGTGATGCTGTTCGACGCATCAGAGCTGGCGCGCGTGACTCTGGGGGATTCGATCTTTTCGAACATGATGCTGTTCGGGGCCGCATGGCAGCGGGGTCTGATCCCGCTGAGCCATGAGGCGATTCTGCATGCGATCAAGCTGAACGGTGCGGCGGTCGAAAAGAACCAGCGCGCGTTCGAATTGGGACGTTGGGCCGCGCTGCATCCCGATCAGGCGGCAGGCATGCTCAAGCCCAAGGTGATCGAGTTGCCGAAGTCGCTGGAGGACAAGATCGCCTTCCGTGCCGATCACCTTGTCGCCTACCAGAGCAAGCGGCTGGCCAAGCGTTATCGCAAGATGGTGGATGGCATCAGCGATCCGCGCCTGAAGGAGGCGGTCGCCAAGGGCTATCACAAACTGCTGGCCTACAAGGATGAATACGAGGTTGCCCGGCTTTTGCTGACCTCGCAGGAAAAGGCGGCCGAGCAGTTTGACGGCGACTTCCGCATGACTTTCCATCTGGC
>JAJLKH010000134.1:0-4263 GCA_033839205.1 Rhodobacterales bacterium
TTCATGGCGATGCCGACAGGGGGGCAGAGCCGGGGCTGGATCATGACGCCTTCGACGCCATCTGCACCCATGCCATGGTCGAGGATATGCGCAGCGGGCAGCTTGTGTGCTGCTTTCGCATGCTGGATCTGCAGGACGGAGCCCAGATCGGGCGCAGCTACGCCGCGCAGTTCTATGATCTGACTGCCCTGACCCGCTTTGCTGGCCCCATGATCGAGATCGGGCGTTTCTGCATCCATCCCGATCATCATGACCCAGATATACTGCGCCTGGCCTGGGCGGCGCTGACCTGCCATGTGGATGCGCAGGGCATCGAAATGATGTTCGGCTGTTCGTCCTTTCGCGGAACCGATCAGAGCCGCTACCTGGATGCCTTCGCGCTGCTCAAGACCAACCACCTTGCCCCGCGTGACTGGCGCCCGGGGATCAAGGCGCCGCAGGTCTATGCCTTTGGTGCGCGGGTCACGCGCGCGCCGGACAAACGCCGCGCCATGCAGGCCATGCCGCCCTTGCTGCGCACCTATCTGAGCATGGGCGGATGGGTCAGTGACCATGCGGTGATCGACCCGCAGATGAACACGCTGCATGTCTTTACCGGGTTGGAAATCCGCGCCATTCCCGAGGCGCGCAAACGGTTGTTACGCGCGGTGATGGCCTGAGCCTCGCCACTGGGTTTTGGCGGCGCTTGACGGCGCGCCGTGGCCCGGATAGCAGGCGAGGATGGCACGCGCACCCCTTCTTCAGCTCTCCGACATTTCCCTGACCTTCGGCGGAGACCCGGTCTTTGCCGACCTGTCGCTTGTGGTGCAGCCGGGCGACCGGCTGGCGCTGGTGGGGCGCAACGGATCGGGCAAGTCCACCCTGATGAAGGTGATGGCCGGTCTGGTCGAGGCCGACCAGGGCACCCGCGTCGTGACCCCCGGCGTGACCGTGGGCTACATGGAACAGGACCCGCAGATGGAAGGGTTTGCCACGCTGGGCGATTATGCCGCCAGCGGGCTGGACCCGGCCGAGGCCTACAAGGTCGAGATCGCGGGCGAGGGGTTGAAATTCGACCCTGCGCGCCCTGTCAGCACCGCATCGGGCGGCGAGCGGCGGCGCGCGGCTTTGGCCAAGCTGATGGCCGAGGCGCCCGAGTTGATGCTGCTGGACGAGCCCACCAACCATCTGGACATCGAGGCGATCGCCTGGCTGGAGACCGAGCTGTCGACGACCCGCGCGGCCTTCGTGCTGATCAGCCATGACCGCGCCTTTCTACGGGCGCTGACGCGCGCGACTTTCTGGATCGACCGGGGCATGGTGCGGCGGCAGGAGACCGGGTTCGACGGGTTCGAGGTCTGGCGCGACAAGGTCTGGGAAGAAGAGGACATGCAGCGCCACAAGATGGACCGCAAGATCAAGGCCGAGGGGCGTTGGGCGGTCGAGGGCATCAGCGCGCGGCGCAAGCGCAACCAGGGCCGTCTGCGCGCGCTTCAGGCGCTGCGCGAGGAGCGGTCAAACCAGATCAGACGCCAGGGCACGGCGGCTCTGTCGCTGGAATCGGGTGCGAAGTCCGGCAAGCTGGTGGCGGAAGCTGACCGTATTTCAAAGGCTTACGGCGACAAGGTGATCCTGCGGGATTTCTCGGTCAAGATCCAGCGCGGGGACCGCGTTGCCTTTGTCGGGCCCAATGGCGTGGGTAAGACCACGCTTTTGAAGATGCTGATGGGGCAAGAGGCGCCGGACAGCGGCACGATCCGGCTGGGCACCAACCTGATGCCTGCGATCTTCGATCAGGCGCGCGCGCAGCTGGATCCCGAGATGAGCCTTTGGGACAGTCTGACCGGCGATCCCGAGATGCGCGTGTCGGGCAAGGCGGACCAGGTGCTGGTGCGCGGCCAGCCACGGCATGTGGTGGGCTATCTCAAGGATTTCCTGTTCGACGAGCGGCAGGCGCGGGCGCCGGTGCGCAGCCTGTCGGGGGGCGAAAAGGCGCGGCTGCTTCTGGCCAAGCTGATGGCAAAGGAAAGTAACCTGCTGGTTCTGGACGAACCGACCAACGATCTGGATATCGAGACGCTGGACCTGCTGCAGGAACTGCTGGACGATTACGACGGCACCGTTCTGTTGGTCAGTCACGACCGCGATTTCCTGGACCGTGTGGCCGCGACGACCATCGCGATGGAAGGCGACGGGCGCGCCACGGTCTATGCCGGCGGCTGGACCGATTACCAGGCGCAGCGCAGCGAGGGGGGCGGTACGCCTGGCTGGAACTCGGTCAGTTATGACGGCAAGCGCAAGGCGCCCGAGGCGCCCGCGACGACGCCCGCTGCCACATCTGCGGCGGCACCGGCCAAGACTGCCGCGAAACCGAAGCTGTCCTTTACCGAGAAGCACCGCCTTGAGGCGCTGCCCGGTGTGATCGCGGCGCTGGAAGCCGAGATCGCCAAGCTTGAGGAGTATCTGGCCGCGCCCGACCTGTTCACGAAGGAGCCGGTCAAGTTCCGCAAGGCGACCGAAGCGCTGGTGCAGCGGCAGGATGCGCTGACTGCGGCCGAGGAGGAGTGGCTGACGCTGGAGGCCAAGGCCGAAGGTTGATGTGATACTTCAGGAAAGGGGTGCAATCCCATGTATATGCCTGAGCATTTTCGCGAAACGCACCCCGATGAAGTGGCGGGGCTGATCGAGGCCTTTCCCTTGGCTTGTATCGTGGCGCAAACCGAACAGGGGCTTGTGGCGAACCATGTTCCGGTGATGGCCGATGGCGATGCTGCCCTCGTCGGACATGTCGCCCTGAACAATGACATGCACCGGATCATCCCTGACGGCACGCCGGTCCTGGCGATCTTTCGCGGGCAGGATGGCTATGTCTCGCCCAATCTTTACCCGACAAAGCAGGACCATCACCGGCATGTGCCCACCTGGAATTACCAGGTGGTGCATGTGGCGGGGGCGATCACGTTTCAGCATGACGACAAGACCAAGCGCGCCATTGTCGGGCGTCTGACCCGCGATCATGAGCGGCGGATGAACGGGGATGCCGCATGGCGGATGGCGGATGCGCCGCGCGACTACATGGAGGGGATGCTGGCTGCGATCGTGGCGTTCCGGATCGACATCACCGGGATCGCGGCCAAGGCCAAGCTGAGCCAGAACCGCGAGGCGGTGGATCATGCGGGGGTCGTGGCCTCGTTCGAGGCGCGGGGGCTTGACGTGATGGCCGCGCGAATGCGGCGCGACAGCGACGGTTGAGGCAATGAGAAACGGCGGGCCAGGCCCGCCGTTTCATCAAGTTCACAACAGCTTGCGCGGCGATGCTCAACGCATGCGCAGCGCGCCGTCGATGCGGATCGTCTCGCCGTTCAGATAGCCCGATTCGACGATGAAGCGCGCGAGGGATGCGTATTCCTCGGGGCGACCCAGGCGGCGCGGGCAGGTCACGTCGGCGGCCAGCTGATCCTGCACATCCTGCGGCAGGCTCATCAGCATCGGTGTCAGGAAGATGCCGGGCGCGATCGCCATGACGCGAATGCCCTCGCGCGACAGGTCCCGCGCCATCGGCAGCGACATGCCCGCGATCCCCGCCTTGGATGAGGCATAGGCCACCTGGCCCTTCTGCCCGTCGAAGGCCGCCACCGAGGCGGTGTTGACGATCACGCCGCGCTGGCCATCTTCGGTGGGCGCGTTCTTGGCCATTTCGGCGGCGGCCAGGCGGGCCACGTTGAAGGTGCCGACAAGGTTGATGCCGATCACGCGGTTGTAGTGATCAAGGCTGTGCGGGCCTTCGCGGCCCAGGGTCTTTTCCGCGGTTCCCACGCCCGCGCAATTGATCGCGGCGTTGATCTTGCCCATCTTGTCCATGGCAAGGGCAATCGCGGCCTTGACCGACTCCTCGCTGGTCACGTCGGTCAGCGCGAAATGTGCCCCGATCTCGTCGGCCACGGCCTGACCACGCGCGGCGTCGCGATCAAGGATGGTGACCTGTGCGCCCGAGGCGCGGAACAGGCGGGCGGTTGCCTCGCCCAGGCCGGACGCGCCGCCCGTGATGACGGCGGCCGTATCTTGCATCAGCATGTGAACCCTCTTCCCTTCGAATTGAACGTCAGTTCAGTTAATCTGACCCGGTGCCGCTTGTCAAAGCGCATCGGGTTCGGTCATGTGCGGCGCGCCTTCCAGCGGGCGATCACCGACATCTCGATCACCGTCAGGATGATGCGATAGATGTGATGTGCTGTCACCAAGGCAGGATTGGCCTGCAGGCTGAGGGCAATCAGCGCCATTTCC
>JAJLKH010000135.1:0-45094 GCA_033839205.1 Rhodobacterales bacterium
CGACCGCCTCGGCATCACCCAGGGCGAAGGCTTTGCCCATCTGCACGGGCTGATCGAGGCCACCAAGCAGGCCTTCATCCAGCGCAATGCCGAACTGGGCGATCCCGACCAGATGGCCACCCCCGCGCAGGACTGGCTCAAGGCGGATCATCTCGATGCGCTGGCGGCGAAAATCGACATGGACCGCGCCCTGCCCTGGCCGCATGAGGCGAAACCCGGCGACACGATCTGGATGGGCGCGGCGGATAGCGACGGCATGGTTGTCAGCTTCATCCAGTCGGTCTTCTGGGAATTCGGATCGGGCCTGACCTGCACCGACACGGGCGTGTTCTTCCAGAACCGTGGCGCGGGCTTCTCGCTGGCCGCGGGTCCGAACCAGCTTGGCCCGTTCCGCCGCCCCTTCCACACGCTGAACCCGGCGCTGGCGCAGCTCAAGGACGGGCGCGTGATGGCCTACGGCACGATGGGCGGCGAAGGCCAGCCCCAGACGCAGGCCGCGGTCTTCACCCGCCATGTCCTTTACGGGCAGGACCTGCAAGCCGCCGTCACCGCGCCGCGCTGGCTGCTGGGCAAGACCTGGGGCGAGACGACCACGACCCTGAAACTGGAAGACAGGTTCGATCCGGCCCTCGTGACCGCGCTGAAAGACGCCGGCCACGAGATCGAGATGATCGCCCCCTATTCCGACACCGCCGGCCATGCGGGTGCCGTCGTGCTGCACCCCGAAGGCCTGATCGAGGCCGCATCAGACCCCCGCGCCGACGGCGCGGCGCTGGCCTTCTGACCAAGGAAAAGAACGGACAATACTTTGGAACTGCTTACGACTTTGCAAATCACCCTCCTTGTCGGAGGCGTGGTACTCGCCGGTGGCTTGGGTGGACTTCTCGCAGGCCTGCTCGGCGTGGGTGGCGGTATCGTCATCGTGCCGGTGCTCTTCTGGGTCTTCACCTTCACAAGGTTCGACCCCGCGCTCGCCATGCACATGGCTGTGGCAACATCGCTTGCAACCATCATCGCAACCTCGATCACATCGGCGCGCGCACATCACAAGCGCGGCGCAGTCGACATGGCGCTCGTGCGTCGCTGGGGCCCGTGGATGGCGGCGGGCGCGCTGGCGGGTGGGGCTTTTGCCGGGCTGGTGAACGCCGCGGCGCTGATGCTGGTCTTCGGCATCGTGGGATTGGCCGTATCGGTCAACCTCGCGCGGCGGCAATCGCTGGTGCTGGCCCCTGACCTTCCGGCCGGCAAGGTCGGGCAACCGGCGCTGGCCGCGGGGATCGGCCTTGTCTCGGCCATGATGGGTATTGGCGGCGGCACCCTTGGCGTGCCCACGCTGACGGCCTTTTCCGTGCCGGTGCATCGCGCGGTCGGCACGGCGGCCACCTTCGGGCTGATCATCGCGATACCTGCCGCCGTGGCGCTTGTCATCGCCGGACTCGGCGTCGCGGGGCGCCCGCCCTTGTCGCTGGGCTATGTCAATCTTGTCGCCGCGGCGCTGATCCTGCCGGCTTCCACCTTCATGGCGCCGCGCGGGGCGAAACTGGCCCACGCGCTGGACGCCAAATGGGTCAAGCGCGCCTTCGCCCTCTTTCTGACCATTACCTCCCTCAGGATGCTGTGGACGGCACTGGGATAGGCTCCAGGCTCTGGCGCCTCCATTTCTGCAACATGGCTTGCGCCGCACTCAGCAGATGGCGGCGCAGCGCCTTTTCGGCGGTCTGACCGTCGCGCGCGACAATCGCCTCGACGATCTGGTCATGTTCGGCGGTGGATCGCGCCATGCGTTCCGCATCGGCCAGCTGCGACCGCCGGAAGGGTGACAGCTTCATCCGCATCGCCTCGGCCATCTCGGCGAAATCCTCGTTATGGCTGCCCTCGTAGATCATCTGGTGAAAGCGGGTATTGGCCGTCTCATAGGCCTCTGCGTCGCCCGCCTCGGCCATGTGCGCCATGGCTTCATGCTGGCTCAGAAGGGCTGATCGCTCTTCCATCGTCATCCGCTGCGCCGCGAACCGGCCGCATAGCGCCTCGATCTCGCTCATCGCTTCAAAAAGCTGGTCGATCCGTTCGGGCGAGATGTCGGAAACGACAACACCCTTGTAAGGCTGCCGCAGGGCAAGGGCGCGGGCGACCACGATCTGCAACGCCTCGCGCACGGGTGTGCGCGACACGCCGAAGCGCCGGGCCAGCGCCACCTCGTCCAGCCGCGTTCCTGCCGCCACTTGCCCCAGCAGGATCTCTGCCTCCAGTTCGGTTGCGATAGCCTGGCTCAAAACCTGCTTCGGAACGGCGACGTGGTCGGACATGATCTAGCCTTTCTGCTTGTGCACAAACTATCTCGAATGCAACATCTCGCATACAAAAAATTTGCTCACTCTCCAAAGAGCAGTCGAACGATTTCGGCCCATGCCCATTGTTTGCGCAAGCTTTCTGCCTTCGCCCTTGCCATGGGTCAACCTGCAGCGGATAAGCAGGCGCATGACAGACAGCACCACGTTCGAGATCTTTCTGGCCGTCCCTCCCGGGCTTGAGCCTGCGCTGGCCGAAGAGGCCGCGCAGCTTGGCTTCCCGGCGCCCGTGACCGTGCCGGGCGGCGTGACGTTTCAAGGCGGTTGGCCCGATGTCTGGCGCGCGAACCTGTCCCTGCGCGGCGCCACCCGCGTGTTGGCGCGGATCGGCAGCTTCCGCGCCATGCATCTGGCACAGCTGGACAAGCGCGCACGCCGCTTCGACTGGGCTGCGGTGCTGCGCCCCGATGTGCCCGTGCGGGTCGAGGCGACATGCAAGGCCTCCAAGATCTATCACGCGGGCGCCGCCAGACAGCGGATCGAAAAAGCCCTGCGCGACACTCTGGGTGTCAAGGTCCTGACCGGACCCGCCACCGATGATGCGCCCGAGGATATCTCCGAACTGCGCCTGAAGGTCCGGATCGAGGATGATCTGTGCACCTTCAGCATCGACACCACGGGCATGTCCCTGCACAAGCGCGGCCACAAGCAGGCCATGGCCAAGGCCCCCTTGCGCGAAACGCTTGCAGCCCTTTTCCTGCGCCAATGCGGCTATGACGGCACCGAGCCGGTGGTCGATCCCATGTGCGGCTCGGGCACTTTCGTGATCGAGGCGGCGGAAATGGCCCTTGGCCTCCTCCCCGGACGCGCCAGAAGCTATGCCTTTGAAAAACTGGCGAATTTTGATGTCCCATCATGGGACATCCTGAAAAATGCCGCGCCTGCCCGCGAAACACCCCTGCGGTTTTACGGCTCGGATCGGGATGCCGGCGCGATCCGCGCGGCCACGGCCAATGCCGAACGGGCCGGCGTGGCCGGGATCACCAGCTTTCACTGCCACGCCATCAGCGACCTGCCCCGCCCCGATGGCCCGCCCGGCCTTGTGATGGTCAACCCGCCCTACGGCGCGCGGATCGGCGATCGAAAGCTGCTCTTCGCCCTGTATGGCGCCTTGGGAAAGACCCTGACCGAACGTTTCCGCGGCTGGCGCGTCGGCATCGTGACCAGCGATCCCGCCCTGGCCAAGGCAACGGCCCTGCCCTTCCTGCCCCCCGCCCCGCCCGTGTCGAACGGCGGGCTGAAGGTCACGCTTTACCGCACCGCCCCCTTGCCCTGATACTGCCGCCGAACCCACGAAGGACCGATAGCGATGACACATCCGCTTGTGACCCAGCAAAACATCGATGACTTCCGGCGCGACGGCGTCGTCCTGATCAAGGGGCTGTTCAAGGATCACGTCGACACGCTTGCCGCCGGGATCGAACGCAATATGGCCGAGCCCGGCCCCTATGCTGCCGAGAACCTGAAAGCAGGCGAAGGCGGGCGGTTCTTCGACGACTATTGCAACTGGCAGCGCATCCCCGAGTTCGAAGAGGTCATCCGCACCTCCCCCGCCGCCGAGGTCGCGGCGGACCTGATGGAATCGCAGACCGTGCAGCTTTTTCACGACCACATCCTGGTCAAGGAGCCGGGCACATCCAAGCCGACACCATGGCATCAGGACGGCCCCTATTACTTCGTCGAAGGACGGCAGACCGTCAGTTTCTGGTCACCCCTTGATCCGGTGACCAAGGCCAGCCTGCGCTGCGTTGCAGGCTCGCACCTCTGGCCGCGCCCGGTGCTGCCGACCCGCTGGCTGTCTGAGGAGAATTTCTATCCCGACGCGGATGCCTACATGCCGGTGCCCGATCCCGACGCCGAAGGCATGGAGATCCGCGAATGGCCGATGGAGCCGGGCGACGCGGTTGCCTTTCACTACAGCACCCTGCACGGCGCGCGCGGGAACGAGACCACGCAACGCCGCCGCGCCTTTTCACTGCGGCTGGTGGGCGATGATGCGCGCTATGTTGAACGGCCCGGCCGCACCTCGCCGCCGTTTCCGGGGCATGACATGCAGGCAGGCCAGAAGCTGCGCGAGGACTGGTTCCCGGTGCTTTACACGCGCTGAACCTGCCCTCGCGGCAGGGCTTTTCCCGCTGCGCGGACAAGCCTAGTGTCAGGCGGTCACGAAACGCGAAAGTTGCCGATGCGCCTGCCGGTCCTGTTCATCCTGATCACCGTCGTGATCGACGCCATGGGGATCGGGCTGATCCTGCCGGTCATGCCCGACCTGATCCGCGAAACGACAGGTGGCAGCCTTGCGCAGGCGGCTGTCTGGGGCGGGATCCTGTCCACCGCCTTTGCCGCGATGCAATTCCTGTTCGGCCCCATCCTTGGCGCGCTGTCGGACCGTTTCGGGCGGCGGCCCGTGCTGCTGACCTCGCTGCTGGTGATGGCGGCGGATTACCTTGTGATGGCCTTGGCGGGCTCGATCTGGCTGCTGCTGGCCGGGCGGATCGTGGGCGGGATCACCGCCGCCACGCATTCGACCGCATCGGCCTATATGGCCGACATCTCGGAACCGCATGAGAAGGCGCGCAACTTCGGCCTGATCGGCGCGGCCTTCGGCGTGGGCTTCGTGCTGGGGCCGGTGATCGGCGGGCTGCTGGCGGAATGGGGCACGCGCGCGCCCTTCATTGCAGCGGCCCTGCTGGCGCTGGCCAATGCCGGTTTCGGATGGCTGGTGCTGCGCGAGACGGTCACCGACCGGATCCGCCGCCCCTTCGAATGGCGCCGCGCCAATCCATTCGGTGCAATCCGCTCGGTCTCGCGGTTGGCGGGGGTGGGCGCGCTGATCTGGGTCTATTTCCTCTATCATTTCGCAACGGTCGTCTATCCGGCGATCTGGGCCTATTTCACCGCCGAGCGCTTTGGCTGGTCGCCGGGGCTGATCGGTGTTTCGCTGGCCGTTTACGGCATATCGCTGGCCGTGGTGCAGGGCACGCTCATCGGCCCCGCGATCCGCGCCTTCGGCGAGGCGCGCACCGTGCTGCTGGGACTGGTGATCGAGGTGGTATCGCTGGTGATCCTTGGCTTCATCTCGTCCGGGTTGCTTTTGTTGCTGCTGATCCCGGTCACGGCGCTGGGGGCGATCGGGCTGCCCGCATTGCAGGGCATCCTGTCGCGCGCAGTCGCTGACAATGCGCAGGGTGAATTGCAGGGCGTGCTGACCAGCCTGACAGCCGTCGCCATGGTGCTGGCCCCACTTGTGATGACCCAGACCTTCGCCAGTTTCACCCGCGCCGAGGCCGCGATCTACCTGCCCGGTGCGCCCTTCCTGCTATCGGCGCTGATCATGGCGCTGGCCACAGTGATCTATCAGGCGCGCGGGCGGCGGATCGCCGACCTGGGGCGCTGAATTGCGACACGCACAACGCTGTTTTGCACTTGCACGGCTGATCGGGGGCGGGCAGGTTCGGGCGAACTGACAGGACCAGACCGGAAAGGAACCCGCCATGCAGATGATCAAGGCCGCCGTGTGCCATGCCTTCGGCACCCCCCTGACCATCGAAGAGGTGCGCCTGCGTGCCCCCGAGATGGGCGAGGTCGAAGTCAAGCTTGACGCCGTGGCGATCTGCCATTCCGACATTTCCTTTGCCGAGGGCGCATGGGGCGGCACACTGCCCGCGGTCTATGGCCATGAGGCGGCGGGCCGGGTGACGGCCGTGGGTGCCGGTGTGGCTGGGCTGGCGGTAGGTGACAGCGTGGCCGTGACGCTGATCCGCGCCTGCGGCGGCTGCACCAATTGCGGATCGGGCAAGCCGACGCTGTGCGAAACCCCCTACAATGGTGACAAGGGCCCGCTGAGCACCGCCGATGGCGGCGTGCTGCACCAGGCGATGGCCTGCGGCGCCTTTGCCGAGGCCGTTGTCGTCGATCAAAGCCAGGTCGTGAAGATCCCCGATGACATGGGTAAGGATGTGGCGGCCCTGCTGTCCTGCGGCGTGATCACCGGCGTGGGCGCGGTGGTAAATGCCGCCGGTCTGCGGGCCGGGCAGGATGTGGTCGTGATCGGTGCAGGCGGTGTGGGGCTGAACGCGATCCAGGGCGCGCGGATCGCCGGCGCGCGCCGCATCATCGCCGTTGACATGAGCGAGGAGAAACTGGCCATCGCGCGCGAATTCGGCGCGACCGACGGCATCCTGGCGACGGACGCAAAACCCTGGAGCCGCGCCAAGCGGATCCTTGGACGGGGTGCCGATGCAGTCATCGTGACAGTGGGCGCGATCCCGGCCTATGACACGGCGCCGCGCTATCTGGGCTATGGCGGGCGCGTGGTCATGGTGGGGATGCCGCATTCGGGCCAGACCTCAAGCTATGAACCCGTTGTGATGGCCGCCGTGGGCCAGGGGCTGATCGGCTCCAAGATGGGGGATGTGGTGATCAAGCGCGATATCCCCTGGATGGTGGATCTGTATCAGCAGGGGCGGCTGAAGCTGGACGAGCTGATTTCGGGCCGCTGGACACTGGCGCAGATCAACGAGGCAATCGCCGATACCAAGACAGGTGCCGCGCGGCGCAACGTGATCATCCTGAACGACTGACGATATCTTTCACTGTTCCGCAAATGCTGATGGGAGCGACCGACGATGAAACTGGCTGACCTTGATATCATCGTCACTGCGCCGCCCGCGCCGGGCTGGGGCGGGCGCTACTGGATCTTCGTGAAGGTTACCACCGACACGGGCATCACGGGATGGGGCGAATGCTATGCCTCGACGGTGGGCCCCGATGCCATGCGCGGGGTGATCACGGATGTGTTCAGCCGCCACATGCAGGGCGAGAACCCCGAGAATATCGAGAAGATGTTCCGCCGGGTTTATTCCTCTGGCTTCACCCAGCGCCCCGACCTGACGGTGATGGGCGCATTCTCGGGCCTGGAAATCGCCTGCTGGGACATCCTGGGCAAGGATCGCGGACGGCCGGTCTGGGCGCTGCTGGGCGGCAAGATGAACGACCGGCTGCGCGCCTACACCTATCTTTATCCCCTGCCCCATCACGAACACGGGCCCTTCTGGGTATCGCCCGAGATGGCGGCGGAATCGGCGATCGATGCGGTGGACCGCGGCTATACGGCGGTCAAGTTCGATCCCGCCGGACCCTATACGATGCGCGGGGGGCATATGCCCGCGATGTCCGATATTTCGCGTTCAGTCGCCTTTTGCCGCGCGATCCGCGAGGCGGTGGGCGACCGTGCCGACCTGCTGTTCGGCACCCATGGGCAGTTCAGCACGGCGGGCGCGATCCGGCTGGGCCAGGCGCTGGAGCCCTATAGCCCTCTGTGGTACGAAGAGCCGATCCCGCCCGACAACCTGCTGGAATTCCAGAAGGTTGCACAGGCGGTGCGGATTCCGCTGGCGACTGGCGAACGGATGACGACCAAGGCGGAATTCGCCACCCTGCTGCGCACTGGCGGGGCGGAAATCCTGCAACCGGCACTGGGACGCGCGGGCGGGATCTGGGAGATGAAGAAAGTGGCCGCGATGGCCGAGGCCTTCAACGCGCAGATGGCCCCGCATCTTTATGCAGGCCCCGTGGAATGGGCGGCCAATATCCATCTGGCCGCCTCGATCCCCAATCTTCTGATGATCGAAACCATCGAAACACCGTTCCACGACGGTCTGATCAAGGGGATGATCCGGGTCGAGAACGGCCATGTGATCCCGCCTGAAACCCCGGGTCTCGGGATCGAGATCGACGAGGATCTGGCCCGCGCGCACCCCTTCACCGGGACGGGTTTGCACCTGCAAATGCAGGAAGACCCTTGCGATTATCAGAATGAGAACCATTTTGAAGGCGGTGCTCCGGCTGACAAGCAGTGATATCGCACTTTCCGGAGGTGTGTGATAAGAGAGTTGAGCGACCCCATGCAGGACCTGGCAGAATTGACGACGACAACACAAAGCCCGCCCGCGCCGCCCTCTGAAATGGCGCGCAGCGCCGAGGCAGCAGCGGCCTATCTCAAGACGCTGGCCCATGAGGGGCGGCTGATGATCCTGTGCCATCTGGGCTCGGGCGAGAAATCCGTGGGCGAGTTGGAAAACCTGCTTGAGATCCGGCAGGCCGCCGTCAGCCAGATGCTGGCGCGCCTGCGCGAAGAAGGACTGGTAACCACCCGGCGCGAGGGCAAGACGATCTTCTACAGCCTGGCGGATGAAAACACCTATGAGGTGATCGGCCTTCTCTATCGTCTGTTCTGCAGCCCTGAGGGCAAGGACACGACACGCACCTCCTGCTGATCACCGGCTTTGCGGGATTAGCTTTGTGACCACCAGTCGGCGATATCGGCGCGGGCGATCGCGGATTGCGGGCCGATGGCCACCAGCCGGGTCTTCGCGACCCTGTCCAGCGCGGGCTTGATCTCGATACTGCGGCCGACGACCTGAACCTCCCAACCGGGGCTATCGGGCGCGGCGACCAGACCCTTGATCCGGTAAAGCGCCTGCGGTGCCTGCGCCAGTTTGTCGGCCAGCGCGGCGCGGCTCATGACCTCATCGCCGTCATGGCTCCATCCGACATAGGCGGGGTGCCCGCCGCCGTCACGCTTGCCCTGCAAGGGTGCAAGCCCACCCAGAAGCAGCGGCGCCACGGCGGCGCAATCGGCGATATCGATCTGTGGCGCGGCGCTGAGCGCGGCCAGCCGCGCGGCAAGGGCGGGCGGCACGCCCCCTTCCGCCTTCGAGATGAGCAGCAGGTCCGCCACCGCCACCTGGCCCCTGATCTGCGCACCGATCTGCGGGTCGTCAGCCAGAGCGCCCCAGTGCAACGCATCCACGACCACTGCGATACCGCCATAGGCCATGTCGGGTTCTGCCCGGGCCGCCGTGGCGATGCGCGCGGGATCCGCGATGCCAGACGCCTCGATCACCAGGTGATCGGGGCGCGGGCGGCGATCCAGCGCGTCGCCCATGGCCATGAAAAGATCCGCCCCCATCGTGCAGCAGACGCAACCATTGGTCAGGGTCATCGTGTCGCCATCCGCCGACACAAGCAGATCGGCGTCGATGTTGATCGCGCCGAAATCATTGACCATGACCAGCACGCGCTGGCCATGATCCTCGCGCAGCAGGCGGTTGATCAGCGTGGTCTTGCCCGCGCCAAGATATCCGCCGATCACCGTCAGGGGCAGGCGTGGCAGGCTCATGCCAGGTGCACCCGCCCGTCCAGCACCGTGCCCAGCACCGGCACATCCTTCAGCGCCATCGGATCGACCGCCAAGGGATCATCGCCCAGGATGGCGAAATCGGCGCGCTTGCCGGTTTCGATGCTGCCCACCTCGTGATCCATCTTCAGCGTGAAGGCCGCCCCCAGCGTGATTGCATGAAGCGCCTCTGGCACGGTGATGCGTTGCGCCGCGCCCAAGGTCCGGCCCGACATCGTCTGCCGGTTGACCGCGCACCAGGCGGTGAACAACGGGCCCAGCGGCGTCACCGGTGCGTCGGAATGCAGCGCCACATGTACGCCTGCATCCAGCGCCGCACGCACGGCATTCATCCGGCAAGCGCGATCCTCGCCCACGGTCAGGGCGGCGTGCTGATCGCCGAAATACCAGATGTGATTGGAAAAGATGTTGGTGCAGATGCCCAGCTCGGCGCAGCGCAGGAACTGGTCCACGCCCATCAACTGACAATGCTGCAAGACGTGGCGCGCATCCTGCCAGGGATGGCTGCGGGCGGATTCGGCAATCGCGTCGATCGCGACCGCGCTGGCCTCATCGCCGTTGACATGGATATGCATCTGCACGCCTGCCTGCTGCATCGTGGCGACCATGCGCTGGATTTCGGCGGGCGCCATGTTCCAGATGCCATTGGCCTGTCCACCGACATAGCCGGGCCATTTCACCCGCGCTGTCCAGCCCTGGATGGATCCGTCGGTCATCAGCTTCACAGCCCCCAACCGCAACTTGTCGCGGGACTGCGCCTTGAGCGCGAGGGCGCGCGCCGCCGCCTGCGCGGGATCCATCCCTGCCACCCCCAGCACCGGCACCAGCCTTGCCGGGAAACCCGCATCATCCGTGACCGCGACCAGCGTTGCCAGATCGGAATCCTCCATCTGCGAATAAAGATCGGTCACGGTCGTCACCCCGGCCCGCATGCAGACCGCGCCATAGCTGCGGATCGCGCCTTCGGTCTGGGAAAGCCCGCGAAAATCCATGCCGACGCGCCGCATCACGGGGAACATCGCCGCCATTTCCTGCAATTCGCCCGTGGGGTCGCCCTTGGCATCCTTGACCACGCCCTCGGCATTGGTGGCGCGGTCATAGCCCGCCATTTCCAGCGCCTTCGAATTCACGCACATCAGGTGGAAATTCGAGAACATGATCGCGACCGGCCGGTCGGTACTGATCTGGTCCAGATGCTTGCGGCTGAGCCGCTCACCGGAGAAGAAGATCGGATCCAACCCCCAGCCCAGCAGCGGCTGACCGGGTTCAAGCGTCTTTTCATAGTCGGACAGGTCGCGCACCACCGCATCCAGATCGGACTTGCCCTTCCACCATTTGCCTTGCGGGTCCATCCGGTCGTGATACCCGGCATAAGCGAAATTCCACATCGCGCCCGCCATCATATGCGCGTGCCCCTCGACCAGGCCCGGCATCAGGACCGCATCCTTCAGGCTGTCATCGTGGCGCACCGCGCCCCAGGCATCGGCGCAATCCGCGCCGCCCACGGCAAGGATCCGCCCGTCACGGACGGCAACATGGGTGGCCTCGGGCCGGTTCGGATCCATCGTGATGATCTTGCGGGCGCTGTAGACGGTGATTGCGGACATCGGGTTCCTTTCCTTCCTAAATCAATGCATCGAGGTGGCCGCCGATGACAGTGCCCAATACGGGCAGGTCTTTCAGGCGCATCGGATCGATGGCAAGCGGATCGTCGGCCAGAACGGCGAAATCGGCACGCTTGCCGGTCTCGATGCTGCCGATCTCGGCCTCCAGCTTGAGGGTGCGGGCGGCGCCCATGGTGATGGCGTAAAGCGCCTCGGGCACCGAGATGCATTGTGCCGCCCCCAGCGCGCGCCCCGACATGGTCTGACGGTTGACCGCGCACCATGCGGTGAACAGCGGGCCCATCGGGGTGACGGGGGCATCGGAATGGATCGCCATGGTCAGCCCCGCATCCAGCGCCGCGCGGCAGGCATCCATGCGCGCGGCCCGGTCAGGCCCGATGGTCAGCGCCGCGTGCTGATCGCCGAAATACCAGATGTGATTGGCAAAGAGGTTCACGCAAACACCCAGTTCGGCTGCGCGCGCAAACAGGGCCGGCCCCATCATCTGCGCATGTTGCAGCACATGGCGGGCGCCGGGCCAGGGATGGGCGCGAGCCGCCGCCGAGAGCGCATCCAGCACGACGGTGCTGGCCTCGTCGCCATTGGTGTGGATATGCATCTGGATGCCGGCCTGCTGCATCATTGCGCAGGTGGCGTTGATCTGCGCGGGCGGCATGTTCCAGATGCCGTTCGGCTGCCCGCCCACGTAACCCGGCCACAGGATGCGCGCGCTGAACCCCTGGATGGAGCCATCGGTCATCAGTTTGACCGGGCCAAAGCGCAACTTGTCATGGTTCACCTGGCGCAGGTCTGACATCTGGGCGCGCACCTCTTCGGGGGTGCTGTGCAGGGTCGACACGGCAGGTACGATCCGCACCGGATATTCGGGGCGCGCCGTGGCTTGGGCCAGGGCTTCGGCGCCCTCTTGCGTGACCATGGCGAACAGATCGGTGGCGGTAGTGACACCTGACCGGCGGCAGATCCGCCCGAAGGCATCGACATAGGCGCGCTGATGGGAGCGGGTGCGGAAATCCATGCCGATGCGGCGCATCACCGGGAACATCGCCGCCATCTCATGCAGCTCGCCATTGGGTTCCCCGTCGGGTCGGCGCTGGATGCCCTCGACATTGCTGGCGCGATCGTAACCCACTGCCGCAAGCGCTGCGGAATTCACGCACATCAGGTGGCCCGAGGAAAACAGCACCACCACCGGCCGATCGGCCGTCACACTGTCCAGGTGGTCGCGGGTCAGCCGGGCGGAGGACAGGAAGATCGGGTCGAACCCCCATGCAATCAGCGGCGCATCGGCAGGAAGTTGAGCTGCTGCATCACGCAGGCGGGCCAGCACCGCGCCGATCTCGGTCAGGCCGGGCCATGGCTGGCCGTCCGGATCGACACGGTCGTGAAAACCCACGTAGGTGTAATCCCAGAAACAGGTTTCCGACATGTGGCTATGCCCCTCGACAAAGCCGGGCATCAGGATGGCCCCCTCCAGCCGGCTGTCGTGACGCACGCGGCCCCACTGATCGGCGCAGGTCGCGTCACCCACGGCCAGAACATGGCCATCGCGCACCGCGACATGGGTGGCCGTGGGCCGGTTCGGGTCCATGGTGATGATCTTTGCAGCCTGAAAGACAGTGATCCCGGACATCGCCACCCCCTTTTTATCTCAAGGCGTAAACGAGCTTTGTCCTGTGGGAAAATGGTTTTACTGTCAGGAGAAACTTGATCCGATGGGGGAATGCGATGCGTTTTACGCTCAAGCAGCTACGCTATTTCGATGCCGCCGTGCGCAGCGGGTCCATTTCGCGCGCCGCGGCCGAAATGCATATCTCGCAATCCTCGATCACCGCCTCGATCGACGCGATCGAGCAAAGTCTGGGGATGGAGCTGTTTCGCCGCGTGCCTGCGAAGGGCGTACAGCCAACAGAGGCCGGACATGTGGTGGCGACGCGCATCGCGGATTTCCTGGAACAAGCGCGGATCTTCGAATCCGATCTGATGTCCCTGTCTGGCGATCCGACCGGCACGCTGCACCTGGGCTGCTATGCGCCAACGGCACCCTATGTGCTGCCGCGCGTGCTCAAGCATGTGTCCAAGATCTATCCCGCGATCCGGATCGACCTGAAGGAGGATCACCTTGAGGCGCTGCAAGACCTGTTGCAGAACGGACGGATCGATCTTGCACTCACATACCGGCGGCGCGGCTCGGAAACCGGGCCGTTCCAGCCCCTGTTCATGGCGCGGCCCTGGGCACTGCTGCCGCTGGATTCGCCATTGGCCGGCAAGGAATGCGTGAGCCTGTTCGACCTGTCGGGCCTGCCGATGGTCCTGCTGGATCTGCCCACATCCAAAAGCTATTTCCGGGGGGTGTTCCGCGATCACGGGCTGGAACTGAACGTGGTGCATACCACGAAATCCAGTTCGGTTTTGCGGGGGCTGGTTGCAGCAGGGTTCGGATATTCGATCCTGAACATCTGCTCGAAGGCGGACCGCGACGGATCGAACGGCTATATCGCCCGCCCTATCGAGGGGCAGGTGGACACACCCGAGTTCGGCGTGGCCTATACCCAGGCCTCGCGTCGGTCGACAATCGTGCAGGCCGTGTTGGACATCAGCGCGGATCTTGCGCGACAGGGGATTTTCGACGACCTCATCCTTACACCCGGTGACATCGGGCAGGCCGCGAAGCAAACGGTCAATTCCCCCAAAATTTAGGTTTTTCATCCACAGAAAACGCTGTTTTCCGAGGATAGGGTCACCGCTAGCCTTTGCTGCAAGGGAATAAAACAAAGACCCACGCCACAACCGGGAGACAGACATGAAAATGATGACACGCCTGATGGGCGCGGCGGTGATAGCCGCATCGGCCCTTTCCACCACCCCTTTGCAGGCTGAAGGCACATTGGTGATCGCATCGAGCCAGGTCCCGCGTCACCTGAACGGCGCCGTGCAGTCGGGAATTGCCACAGCGGTGCCTTCGACACAGATCTTCGCCTCGCCCTTGCGCTATGACGAGAACTGGGAGCCGCAGCCATACCTGGCGGAATCCTGGTCGGTCAGCGATGACGGGCTGAGCGTGACACTGAACCTGGTGCAGAACGCAACCTTCCATGACGGCAAGCCGGTCACATCGGAAGATGTCGCTTTCTCGATCATGACGATCAAGGAAAACCATCCCTTCAAGTCGATGTTCGCCCCGGTCGAGGCAATCGAGACACCCGATGCCCATACCGCCGTCATCAAGCTGAGCGCCCCGCACCCCGCCTTGCTGCTGGCCCTGTCGCCTGCGCTGGCGCCGATCCTGCCCAAGCATGTCTATGGCGACGGGCAGGACGTGAAGGCGCATCCCGCGAATTCGGCCCCGATCGGTTCGGGCCCGTTCATGCTGTCGGAATTCACCCCCGGCGAAGCCATCGTGCTGAAGAAGAACCCGAATTTCTTCATCGAAGGCCGCCCCGTGCTGGACGAGATCATCATCCGCATCATCAACGACCCCTCTGCCTTGCTGATCGCGATGGAAAACGGCGAGGCGGATGTCTATCCCTTCATGGCCGGCAGTCAGGAAATCAAGCGCCTGAGCGAAGCCGACCACCTGAACGTCACCAATGAAGGCTATGCCGCCGTCGGTCCGATCAACTGGCTGGCCTTCAATACCAAGTCGCCGAAACTGTCGGATGTCCGGGTGCGCCAGGCGATTTCCTATGCCGTTGACCGTGACTTCATCACCAAGGCCCTGCACCGTGGCGTGTCGACCCCGCAGCGCGGCCCGATCATCGAAAGCTCGCCCTTCTTCGATGCCGCGGCGGTCACCCCCTATGACGTGGATCTGGAAAAGGCCAAGGCACTGATGGCCGAGGCCGGGTTTGCCGACGGGATGGAGCTGACCGTGGATTACATCCCCGGCCCGGCAGAACAGCAGAAAAGCATCGCCGAATACCTCAAGTCCCAGCTGGACAAGATCGGCATCGACGTGACCGTGCGCGCCGCCCCCGATTTCCCGACCTGGGCAGGCCGCGTGGGCGGTCATGACTTCGAGCTGACGATGGACGTGGTCTTCAACTGGGGCGACCCGGTGATCGGGGTGCACCGCACCTATCTGACCGACAACATCCGCCAGGGCGTGATCTGGTCGAACACGCAAAGCTATTCCAACGCGCGTGTCGACGAAATCCTGGCCCAGGCGGCGATCGAAGGCGATTTCGCCAAGCGCAAGGCGCTCTATTCCGAGTTCCAGGCCCTGGTGACGCAGGATGTGCCGATCTACTTCATCAATGCGACCCCCTATCACACGGCCTACAAGAAGGAACTGGTGAATGCCCCCATGGGCATCTGGGGCACCATGCATCCGATGGACCGCGTCGAGTGGTCCAAGTGATCTGAACCGGGGCACGGGCCGTACGCATCCTGCGGCGGCCCGCCTTTTTTCTGGCGATCGAGATATGTCATGACACCCTCCTACCTGCTGAGGCGCCTGTTCTACGGTCTTTTGCTGATGCTGGGCGTGGTGGTGCTGAACTTCCTGCTGATCCGGCTGGCACCGGGCGATCCGGCAGTGGTGATCGCGGGTGAGATGGGTGGCGCGGACGAGGCACTGCTGGCCGCGATCAGGGCCGACTATGGTCTGGACAAGCCGGTGCTGACCCAGCTGGGCATCTATATCAGCAATGTGCTGCAAGGCGATCTGGGCCAATCCTTCTTCTTCAACCAGCCGGTTGCGACCCTGATCGGCGACAGGATCGGACCCACGATCCTGCTGGTGCTTTGCGCACAGATCCTGTCGATCCTTTTGGGGGTCTTCCTTGGGGTCATCGCCGCGCGCAGGCCAAACGGCGTGCTGTCGGGTTTCGTGTCGGTCTTTGCCACCATAGGATATGCCGTGCCGGTCTTCTGGACCGGGATCATGCTGATCATCCTTTTCGCCAGCGTCTTTCCGATCTTTCCGGTCGAAGGGATGCAATCGGTGCGGCTGCGCGAAGCGGGCTTTGTGACCCGCGCGCTGGACGTGGCCCATCACCTTGTGTTGCCGGCCTTTACGCTCGCGCTGATCTATCTTGCGCAATATGCGCGTCTCAGCCGGGCCTCGATGCTGGAGGTGCTGGGATCGGATTATATCCGCACCGCGCGGGCCAAGGGGGCCTCGGAACGGTCGGTGCTGTTCAAGCATGCGCTGCGCAATGCATCGCTGCCGATCCTGACGGTCGCGGGTCTGCAGTTCGGCAATCTGATTTCCGGCGCGCTTCTGGTCGAGACAGTGTTCAACTGGCCCGGCATGGGGCGGTTGGCCTTTGATTCCATCCTGCGGCGAGACTACCCCACGATCATGGGTGTGCTTTTCTTCGCCAGCGCCATGGTCGTGGTGGCCAACCTGTTGACCGACTTCAGCTACCGGCTGGCGGATCCGCGCCTGAGGGGCAAGTCATGAGCGGCAGCGCAACGGCAAGGGCGTGGCAGTGGGGGCCAGCCCCCGTCGCTGCCCCGTGGGCGGCGACTCCCCCGGGATATTTGAGGCAAGAAGAAGCAGCCGGAAGGAGCAGGCCGTGACCGAGGCGACCACGTTCAAGGCTGAAAGTCCCGCGCGCGAGGCCTGGCGCATGTTCCGCCGCAATATCCCCGCGGTGGCGGGGGTGATCATGTTGACAGCGATCATCCTGGCCACGCTGTGGGGGACATTCTTCTACGAGGGCAACCCGTTCGAGATCGTCTGGGCGCCGCACGAGCCGCCCGGCGCCACGCCGGAATTCCCGCTCGGGACCGACTACCTGGGGCGCGACATCTTCGCCGGGCTGATTGCGGGTGGCGGACCGACCCTTGCGGTTGGTGCGGCGGCGGCGGCGATCACCATGGTGATCGGCGTCAGCCTTGGTGCGCTGGCGGGGTTCTACGGCGGCTGGGTGGACAACCTGCTGATGCGGATCACCGAGTTCTTCCAGGTCCTGCCGACGCTGCTGTTCGCCATGGTCCTGGTCACCCTGTTTTCCCCCACCCTTTTCACCATAGCGATGGCCATTGGCGTGGTCAGCTGGCCGCAGACCGCACGCCTGACCCGCGCCGAGGTCATGAAGATCAAGGAGCTGGAATATGTGACCGCCGCCCGCGCCATCGGCGCGAAGAACCGGCGCATCATCTGGACGGTGATCCTGCCCAATGCAGCGCCGCCCCTGATCGTGTCGGCGACCCTGACCATCGGCGTCGCGATCCTGTTCGAGGCGGGGCTGTCATTTCTGGGTCTGGGTGATCCCAACACCATGAGCTGGGGCCTGATGATCGGGTCGAACCGCGCCTATATCCTGGATGCCTGGTGGCCTGTCACCTTTCCCGGCCTTGCGAT
The DNA here is from genome assembly GCA_033839205.1 of Rhodobacterales bacterium. GTDB lineage: Bacteria > Pseudomonadota > Alphaproteobacteria > Rhodobacterales > Rhodobacteraceae > Seohaeicola. The sequence continues at coordinate 17,485 of JAJLKH010000135.1, forward strand.
CTTTCTGACCGTGTTCTCGGTCAGCCTGATCGGTGACGGTCTGAACGATGCCTTCAATCCGAAGCTGAGGGAAAGATGAGCGCGCTGCTGCAGATCGAGGAATTGCGCGTGACCTTCAACACGCGCCACGGGCCGGTAACGGCGCTGGATTCCGTCTCGCTTTCGGTAAACGCGGGCGAGACGCTTGGCGTTGTCGGCGAAAGCGGCTGTGGCAAGTCGATCACCGCGCTGTCGGTGATGGGGCTGATCCCCAGCCCGCCGGGCAAGATCGCGGGTGGCGCGATCCGGCTGGCGGGCGAGGATCTGACCCAGGCCAGCGAGGCGCGGATGCGCGCCCTGCGCGGGGCCGAGATGGCGATGATCTTCCAGGAGCCGATGACGAGCCTCAACCCGGTTTTCACCGTGGGCGACCAGATCGCCGAGGCGATCATGCTGCATCAGAAGGTCAGCGCGGACCAGGCGTTTCGAGACGCGGTGGCCCTGCTGGACCGGGTGGGCATTCCCAGCCCGGACCGGCGCGCGCGGGATTATCCGCACCAGCTGTCGGGCGGCATGCGCCAGCGCGTGATGATCGCCATGGCCGTCAGTTGTCGGCCGCGCGTGCTGATCGCGGATGAGCCCACCACCGCGCTGGACGTGACCGTGCAGGCGCAGATCTTTGACCTGCTGAACGAGATCCAGCGCGATTTCGGCGCGGCGATCATCCTGATCACCCATGACATGGGCGCGATTTCCGAAATGGCTGACCGCGTGGCCGTGATGTATGCCGGCCGCGTGATAGAACAGGGGCGCGCCGATGACGTGTTGGACCTGCCCCAGCATCCCTATACGCGCGGCCTGATCTCGTGCATCCCGGCCCTGGGCAAGGGCGAGGACAGCTTGCGCGAAATTCCCGGCGTCGTGCCCCCGCTGCACATGCTGGGAGCGGGCTGCGCCTTTGCCGAACGCTGCGCGCATCGCGCCCCGCGGTGCGACAGCGAGAAGCCGCAGTTGCAAGCGCATGGCCATCACCCCGTCGCCTGCCATGCCGTCGCGGAGGGCCGCATATGACCACGCTTCTGGATGTGCGTGACCTGACCGTGCAATTTGCGTTGCCGCGACAGGGCTTCTTCGGCCCGCGCCCCGTGCTGGAGGCGGTGCGGCAAGTGTCCTTCAGCCTGGAACAGGGCCGTGCCCTGGGCATCGTGGGCGAAAGCGGATCGGGCAAGACGACGACGGCCATGGCCACGATCCGCCTTGTCGAGGCGGCGGGCGGCAAGGTCATGTTCCAGGGCGAAGACCTGCTGCAACTGGATGACGAGGCGATGCGCAAGCGCCGCCGCGATGTGCAGCTGATCTTCCAGGATCCCTACAGCAGCCTGAACCCGCGCGCCCGCGTGGCCGATATCGTGCGTGAACCGATGGACCTGATGGAGATCGGCACGCCGGATGAACGCCGCGCGCGGGTCACGGAACTGTTCCGGCTGGTCGGCCTGCGGCCCGATCAGCTGAACCTGTTCCCGCACCAGTTTTCCGGCGGCCAGCGACAGCGGATTTCCATTGCCCGCGCCTTGACGACGAACCCCAAGCTGCTGGTCTGCGACGAGCCGGTATCCGCGCTGGACGTGGCGATCCAGGCGCAGATCCTGAACCTTTTGGCGCGGCTCAAGGCGGAACTGGGATTGAGCTATCTTTTCATCAGCCATGACCTGGGCGTGGTGCGCCATGTCTGCGACGATGTGGCGGTGATGTACCTGGGCAAGATCGTCGAGATGGCGCCGCGCGACGCGCTGTTCGACGCGCCGCAGCATCCCTATACGCAGGCGCTGTTGTCGGCCGCCCCAAGCCTTGCGCGGCGCAAGTCACGCGGCTATGTCCGCCCCGTCAAGATCAGTGGCGATCCCCCAAGCCCGATCAACCCGCCGAAAGGCTGCGCTTTTGCCGATCGCTGCCCCAAGGCGCAGGAGGTCTGCCGCAAGGTCCAACCCCAGCTTGAGCCGATGGGGCCCAGTCGCGTCGCCTGCCATTTTCCGGGGTGATCACGGATCCGGGGGGGCCTCGGCCTCGATCTCGGCGGCGATCTGGCCGATCAGGCCGCGCAACCAGCGATGCATCGGTGAATGATGGGTGCGCGCCGTCCAGTAGAGGTCGATCGCGAAAGGCGCGGGAAAGGGACAATCCACGATCCTGAGGCCCTGGCCGAAGGAACGCGCGGTGCGCAGCGGCACTGTGGCGATCAGGTCGGTGCCCGGCAGGATCGCCTTGAGCGTGGCCGGGCTGGGAAGTTCCAGCACCATGTTGGGAGCAAAGCCTGCTGCCTCCATCTCGATCAGGTAGCGTGAGCGCCAATTGCCGCCATAAGTCACGACGACCTGCGGCGCCGCCGCAAAACCCGCCTGGTCAAGTGGGCTGTCGCCCAGCGGATTATCGGGCGCCATCACGCAGACATAGTGATCGCCCAGCAAACGGCGCCCGAAAAAGCCCGCGTCACCGATATGGACCGGGCCGATCAGCAGATCGCTTTCGCCACGGCTGAGCTGTTCGCGGCCGCGCACGGTCGAGGTGATGACCTGCACCTTGAGCCCCGGCGCCAGCGCCCGCAACCGCCTTACGAGCAGCGGCACCAATGTGGCGCGTTCATAGTAGTTGCACGACAGCGTTACGGTGGCTGCCGCCCTCGCGGGATCGAAGGCGCGCGGCGTGGACAGGGCCAGAAACTCGTCCAGCATGCGCGCCGCCTCGCGGACGATCTCTTCGCAGCGTTCGGTCGGCACCACACCGGCCCCTTGGCGTACGAACAACGGATCGCCAAAGGCGCGGCGCAGCCGGTCGACCGTATAGCTGACCGAGGACTGGTTAAGGCCGAGCACCTCGGCCGTGCGCGAGAACGAGCCATAGTCATGCACCAGCCGCAGCACCCGCAGCGCCGCGAAATCCACGCTCATCGGGTCACTGTCCTTGGGTGTCGCCATCTTGCGCCATGCGATTCCTCAGCCCTTCCAAATCAGTTTATTCGATACCACGTATCGATTCCATCGGATTGTCCCATCTGATCCGATCCGATAGGGTCCGACCAACGGTTTACGCAGGGGAGGGCAGGACCATGACGCTGGATACACCCGTGGCACCAGAGGCCCCGCTGGACGACCAGATCACCATCCAGCAACTGACGCTTGACCCCTACAGTGTCTACAAACGACTGCGCGCCGAGGCGCCGGTGCTGCGGGTCAAGGCGGTGGGGCGCACGCTTCTGACCAAGGCTGCGGATACCAAATACGTCAAGGACAACCCTGTTCTATTCAGCTCGAACGACCCCAACACGCCGATGCAGCGCGCTTTTCGCGCCCATACGCTGATGCGCAAGGACGGGGCGGAACATGCCGCAGAACGCGGTGCGATGGCCCCTGCCTTTACCGCGCGCAACATCAAGCAATGCTGGGAACCGATCTATACGCAGATCGCCGAGGAATACGTTTCCCGCCTGCCGCGAGGCGAGACGGTGGATCTGTTTCCCGCGCTGGCCGGGCCATTCGCCGCCCGCTGCCTGACGCATCTTCTGGGCATTCCCGAAGCGTCCGACGACGACATGCAGCGTTGGTCGCAGATCCTTATCGACGGGGCGGGGAACTTCGGCTGGGCGGATGCGCTTTTTGCGCAATGCGACGCCGCCAATGATGAGATGGATGCCCTTTTTGCAGCAGCGTCGGAACGGCTGCGTGCCGATCCCGACCAGAGCGCGCTGTCGGTGATGGTCAATGCCGAGGATCCGATTCCCACAAGCCAGATCTATTCGAACATCAAGATTGCCATCGGCGGCGGCATCAATGAGCCGCGCGATGCGCTGCTGACGATCCTTTACGGGCTGCTGATCAACCCCGACCAATTCGATGCGGTCAAGCGGGATGGCCTGTGGGCCGATGCCTTCGAGGAAGGCGTGCGCTGGGTCGCACCGATCCAGGTCTCATCGCGACTTGTGACCGAGGACACCGAGATCAGGGGTTTCCATATCCCCAAGGGCGATACGGTCATGACGATCCAGGCCTCGGCCAACCATGACGAGGAGATCTACGAGGACGGGCATCTTTACAACGTGTTCCGTCCCAAGCTGCCGCATCAGGCCTTCGGCAACGGGCCACATTTCTGCCAGGGCACGCATGTGGCGCGGCGGATGCTTGCCAATATCATGCTGCCGCTGCTCTGCGACCGCTTTCCGAACATGACGCTGCCCGATCCATCGGCTGTGCAATTCTACGGCTTCGGCTTCCGCGGTCCGCGCAGCCTGCCTGTGACCCTGAACTGACAAGATCCCCGCCGGCGTGAAATCTAGCTATGACAGATAATTAATTGCGCTGGTCGGAAACCTGACACAAGATGCAACGAAGGGTCGGCCAAACCGGCCCGTTTCTGGGAGGAAACCAATGATTAGACGTAACCTGATGAAGACCGCTGCTGCGGCCGCATTTGCCTTGGCGCTTGCGCCGGCCAGCCTTTCCGCGCAGGAGGTGACGCTGCGGCTGCACCAGTTCCTGCCGCCGCCCGCACCGGTGCCGGCGCATATCCTCAAGCCATGGGCCACTGCCGTTGAAGAGCGGGCCGGTGGCAAGCTGAAGATCGAACATTACGACGCCATGGCGCTGGGTGGCCGTCCGACCGACCTGATGGACCAGGCGATCGATGGCACCGTGGACATGGTGATGACGGTGGTGGGCTATACCCCCGGCCGTTTCCCCAAGACCGAAGTATTCGAATTGCCCTTCATGATGACCAACCCGGTCGCCACCTCGAAAGCCTTCATGCAGTTGGTGGACAGCGAATTGCAGGCCGAGGAATACAAGGACGTCAAGGTTCTGGGCGCTTGGGTGCATGGCCCCGGCCTGATCCATTCCAAGGATCCGATCAACAGCCTTGAAGACATGGCCGGCAAGAAGCTGCGCGGGCCGACCCGCGTGATCACCGACATGCTGAACGAACTGGGCGCGACGCCGGTGGGCATGCCCCTGCCCGCGATCCCGGAATCGCTGTCCAAGGGTGTGATCGACGCGACCGTGATCCCGTGGGAAGTGACCACCGCCGTGCGCGTATCGGAACTGGTCGGCAACCACGTGGAATTCGGCGGCCCCGAGGCGCTTTATACCGCGACGATCGTTCTGGTCATGAACAAGGATCGCTACGAATCCCTGCCCGAAGACATCCGCGCCGCCATCGATGCGGAATCGGGTGAAAAGCTGGCCGCCTTCGCGGCACAGGTGATGTGGGATTATGACGTGCCCGCCCGCAAGATCGCCGTGGACCGCGGCAACAACATCGTTCAACTGGACGAGGCCGAAGTCGCGCGTTGGAAGGAAAAGGCGCAGCCCGTCGTCGACCGCTGGGTGGCCGATATGGAATCCAAGGGGATCGATGGCCGTGCCCTGATCCAGCAGGCCAAGGACCTGATCGTGCAGAACGGCGGCTGATCCGCACCGCAAACAGACAGACAAGGGCCGTCGGATCATCCGGCGGCCTTTTTGCTTGGCACGCTGCGAGAATGCGTATCGCGGGCAGGACGAAGACCGGAAGCGGCCTATTCCCGGGCGATTCCTTCCGCGGCGGCGAAGACCCGCGCCACCGCATCCGGCCGGTGTCGGACCACGGCGCGGGCGTTGATCGATCCTTTGTCCGTCACCTCGCCCCGGTCCAGGCTTGGCGGATCCCGCAGGATCAGCATCCGCGCGATCCTGTTGGAACTGCCTGTTGCAGCCGCAAGGAAAGAGGCATGGCGCGCCTTAAGCTCTGCCATGATGCCGGGGCGATCCATGACGCCATCGGCCGCAAACAGCAGGGCCGCCAGTGCCGGGCGATCCTCGCCCAGGATCACCGCGTCGCGGATCAGACCGCCGAAGTGATCCACCAGACGCGCCCGCAAGGCGCCCACGGCAACCCATGTGCCCGTCGCGAGTTTGAAATTTTCCGCGATGCGCCCGTCAAAGAAAAACCCCTGGGTCAGGTCATCGGGATCGGCGGGGCGCAGTGCATCCCCAAGGCAATAGAAGCCTTCGTCATCAAGCATCCTGGCGCTGTTGAACGGATCGCCCAGGTATCCCGGCGTGATCGAAGGGCTTTTCAGACGCGCCTCGAGCTTGCCCTCGTTCGGGACCAGTTTCAGCGTCATGCCCCGCGCAGGCAGCCCGACATTGCCGGGCGCCGCCTGCTGACGGGTGCACATCAGCGCGAAAGGCCCGGTTTCCGTCGCCCCCAGCGCCGTGGTCAGCAACACATCGCGGCCCGTGACCTGCCGGGCCATGTCGCGCAGGCCATCCCAGAGGTGCTGCGCCATCCCGGCCCCCGCATACATCATCATGTCCAACCGGCTGAAAAAGTGCGCGGCCAGATCCGCATCGGCGCGAAACGCGGCCAGAAGCATTTCATAACCGGCAGGCACGTTGAAATACCAGGTCGGCGCGACATCGCGCAGGTTGTCCAGCGTGCGACCGATCAATGCCGGCGTCGGCTTGCCCTCGTCGATGTGATATGTGCCGCCATGGCACAGCACCATGTGGAACACCTTGTTGCCGCTGGCAGTGTGGCTCCAGGGGGCCCAGTCCACCACCACGGGGGGATGGTCGGCCAGGAAGCGGAAGCAATCGGCGACCATGTCCTGGTTACGTGCGATCATGTCATGGGTGTTGATCACCGCCTTGGGGCTGCCGGTCGATCCGCTGGTAAAGAGATATTTCGCCACCATGTCGCCCTTGAGCCCGGCAAAGGCCGCATCCGCTGCCGCCGTTTCCGAGGCGGCAAGATCCGCGAAGGTCAGGGCCCCGGCTGGCGCGTTGACGGAACAGGCGATCCGCATCCCGGCGGGCAGAGCCGCAAGCGCCCGGCCATAGCGCGCGCCATCAGCGGCATAGACCAACCCCGGATTCAACAGCGAAACGGCATCGCGCAGCTTGTCATGGCTGTACGACAACAGCGAAAAGGCCGTGGACAAGGCCGCTGTGGGCACCCCCGCATATTGGCCGGCCAGGGCCAGCACGGCATGGTCAAGCGCGTTTTCCGACAGGATCAGCACCGGGCGTTCCTGACCAAGACCAAGCGCCAGCAAGCCAGCACCAACATGGCGCATCCGATGCCAGAGCGCGCCGTAGCTGATGGTCTGCCAGCCCCCGTCCGGTCCGCGCTGCGCCAGGGCCGCGCGATCCGGCGCGCTCTGCGCCCAGTACCCGATCCGCGCCGCGATCGTGTCGGCCAGGCGCGGGGCCTGTCCCGCATGATGCATCAGGATCGTGCCATCGGCGCGCCGGTCGATGTGAAATTCAGGTGTCCAGAAACGTGCTTGCGCCATGATCCCCCTCCCCCGGCCCCAGGCGCGCCGATCCGCTGGACAGGCTCTGGCTTGGGTAGTTATGGTTTATAGCTATAGGATCTTTCACTCAATCCCGATACTCCACGGAGCGCCGCATGACACAGTCCCTTTCTACCCCTGCCCTGCGCCATGTCTGCGATCTTTTCGTCTCGCTCGATCCGATCCGCGAGATGGGCCTGGGCCGGGCCGGGCAACGCCGGATCATTCCGATCATCGGCGGCACCGTGACAGGCCCTGCCATCAACGGTCGTATCCTGAACCTGGGCGCGGACTGGCAGACCATCTGGTCGAATGGCGTGGCCGAGCTGGATACGCGCTATGCGATCGAAACCGGGGATGGCGCGACCATCGAGATCCGCAACTACGGCTATCGCCATGGCCCCGCCGAGGTACTGGCCGCGGTCGCAAGGGGCGAAGACGTGGATCCCGCAAGCTATTACATGCGCACACATGCGCGGCTGGAAACCGGGGATGCCCGTTATGACTGGGTGAACCGCACCTTGTTCGTCGGCACCGGAGCCCGGAAATCCGGGCAAGTCGTCGTCTCACTTTTCGCGTTGGCGTAATCCGCTGTCAGGGCTGGACCCGGGCGCGCCCCTGCCCGACAGTCACGCGATCATGAGCCTGATTCTCGTCTTTCTTGCCTTCGGTCTGGGTGGCATCCTGAAAGGGGCCACTGGTGCTGGTGCACCGATCATCGCGGTGCCGGTGATGACGATCTTCTTTGGCGCCCCTTTCGCCGTGGCGGTCTTTGCGATCCCCAATCTTGTCACCAATGTCTGGCAAGGGTGGAGCTTTCGCCGCCACGCCCTTGCCAGCCCGCTGACCCTGCATTTCGCGGTCGCGGGCGCCCTGGGTGCAGGGATCGGCAGTTTCCTTCTGGCCTGGCTGCCCTCGGAGGCGCTTAACCTGGCGGTGGCCCTGTCGGTGCTGGCCTATGTCGCCTTTCGCGCCTTGCGTCCGGGCTGGGTGCTGAGCCTGACACGGGCCGAAAGGCTGGCTGCACCGATGGGTGTGCTTGGCGGCATCCTGCAGGGGGCGGCGGGTCTGTCCGCGCCGGTATCGCTGAGCTTTCTGAACGCACTGAAACTGCAGCGGCCACAATTCATCTTCACTATCTCGATTTTCTTCCTCGCCATGGCGTTGGTACAGATCCCGCTTCTGGCCGGGCTGGGCATTCTGACGGGCGAGCGTTTTTTCGTCAGTTGCCTGGCGCTGATCCCGCTGGTGGCAACCATGCCCTTGGGGGCATGGTTGGGCAAACGCCTGTCGGCCGTCATCTTCGACCGGGTTATCCTGGGCCTTCTGGTGATCCTGTCGCTGCGGCTTGTCTGGCAAGCAGTGGCGGTTTGACGCCGCCCCACGGCACGCAGGCTTGAAAGCGGCGTGGGGGCTTGCCATCTTGGGGCACAAGACAAGGTGACGGGGCAAACCCGCCCGACAGGCAGGCATCAGAGGACAGGACGAGATGCGCTATCATGCGATCATCGCAGGCATGACCATGGCCATCGCATGGCTGAGCGGCACGCAGGCCATGGCAGCCCCTACGCAATGCACCACCAAGATCGACGGCGAGAGCGTCACGATTTTCTATGACGATGAAGAGCCCACTTATTCATCGTTCCGCGAGCGGTTTTTCAGCCGCCGCAACACCTGCCCGGGTGCGGTGGTGATCACCTATCTGATGCCGGATCTGACCGCCGAGGAACGGCTGGTCTTTTGCGCAAATTTCGATCCCGACACGCAAAGCCATTCGCAGCCCGCCCAGGGCCGACGTGACGCCTTTGGCCGTTGCACCGAACCCTCGCGCACCTGCAAGCTGGTCAACACGACAAAACAGGAAGCCATGGCGCTGGTCGGCATAGGTGAGCAGACAGAGGAAGGCAGGTTGTCCGACCGGCTGTCATCCACCGTATCGGCAATGACACATAGTTCAGGCGCCATGGTCCTGTCTGGCAATACGGCCAGCCTGTCCAGCCTGCTGTCATCGGCAGGCACCGCCATCGGCACGGCACTGAGCACGCCCGCGGTACTTGCCGGGGCTGCGGCCAGTGTCGTGGTCATCGGGAGCGCTGTTTACCTTTGCAGCGACGCTGACTGAAAAGCCGCACGACACCCCCGAAAGACCCCAGCCCCACCACCGGACAGATCAGGCAAGGCTGCGCTTCATAATCTTGCCGTTGGCGTTGCGCGGCAGGGGATCTGTCGTCAGCAAGTAGGTTTCGGGGCATTGGTAGTCGGACAATTGCCCCGCGCAATGGTGGCGCAGATCATCTTCGGCCACCATGCCAGGCTTGATCGTCACGACCGCATGGACCCTTTCGCCAAGGATGGGACAGGGACGCGGGATCACCGCCGCCTCGACCACGCCGGGCCATGCGGTCAGCACGCTTTCCACCATGGCGGTGTAAATCTTGTGCCCACCGCGGTTGATCATCTCTTTCTTGCGGTCGAAGACATGAACGAAGCCGTCGGCATCCACGCTGCCGATGTCTCCTGATTTCCAGAAACCGGCCACGAATTCGCGGGCGTCCGCTTCGGGGTTGCGCCAGTAACCCGGCACGACCATTGCCCCCCTGATCCAGAGCTCTCCCGCCTCGCCGCGCGGAACCTCGCGGCCGGCGTCGTCCATGACGCAGATTTCGACGCCCGGCGCGGGCAATCCCACCGACAAACGCCGGGCCGCTGTCTGATCGGCGGGCATGATCGTCGCCGGTGAGGTCAGTTCCGTGGCGCCATAGACATTCATCAGGCCCAACCCCGGCAATGCCGCCGCCAGACGCTCGATCGTGGCGGCAGGCATCGGCGCGCCGCCATAGCCACCGATCCGCCATCTGGACAGGTCATAGTCGGACAGATCGGCCTGATGCAGGCAGAGGTTATACATGGCGGGCACCATGACCGAGAATGTCATCCCCTCCTGCGCGGCAAGCGCCAGAAACTGCGGCGCCTTGAACGCACGTTGCGCAATCGCCGTGCCTGCGGCGCGCACCATCGTATGGATGCAGGCGACAAGACCGGTCACATGGTTCATCGGCACGGTGACGATGGTGCTGTCCTGTGGGCCAAGGCCCATGACGGTCACGAAACTTGTCGCGGAATGGATGATGCCCAAACCTGTCAGCATCGCGCCCTTGGGCACCCCTGTCGTGCCCGAGGTATAAAGGATCGTCGCCACATCCTCCTCAGTCGCCGGTGAAGGCGCTTCATGGGGTGCGGCATCGCGCAAGCTGGCGAAATCGTCAAAACCTTCGGCCGCGCCGATGGCAAGGCGCGCGCGCAGATGTGGCGTCTCGTCCGGCGGGGGAACGATGCCTGTCAGATCCGCCTCGACCACCACGATGCAGGATTCCGATTGCGTCAGTGCATGCCGTATACCGGGCATCTGATCCCGGATGCTCAGGGGAACAAAGATCGCACCCAGCCGCGCCACGGCGAAACACAGGATCACGAAGGGCGCACCATTGCCCAGAATGGCGGCAACACGGTCCCCGGCGCGCACGTTCCGCGCCGCCAGACCACCGGCGACGCGTCCCACCTCGGCGTTCAGGTCGGCATAGGTCAGGCGCACCGCACCATCGATCAGCGCGATCCTGTCGGGGTGATGGGCCACGGCCTCGGCCAGCATGGCGTCAATGTTGGCCGGACGATCCGGATAACAGTCCACCACCCGCTGATCGAAATGGCGTTCCTTGCGAAGCGGTGGCATGGAAGTCATCGGTTCTTGGTCTTTCATGTGGTGATGCGCGGATCAATCCGCGGGCCGCGGCGGCGCAAGATGCACTATGTTGCGCGCCACTGCGGCATTTGCACACTACAATTCCGCACGCGATGACCAAAAGATGCAGGTCATCGGCCCCCTCCAGAAAACGCATCGCGCGGCCCCATGTCCAGAGGTAGCTGTGTGACGCATCCGGCGCGACACAAGCGGAAGCTGAAACCTGAATAGCCCGGTCCCGGGCCTGTGTCCGCACCGGCGCCGCAGAACCTCTATCACCCAGACAGGGACATGCGCAGGTGACGCATCAGAACCCTGCAAGGGCCATTCGGATGCATCAGCTTCCGAATACCGGGGGTCCGCACAGAAAAACTCTGCGCGACAAGTGTTTGCCATTCAGTGAATTACTGGCGATCCCAGAAGGACTCGAACCCTCAACCTGCTGATTAGAAGTCAGCTGCTCTATCCAGTTGAGCTATGGGATCGCATTGGTCCTATTTGCCGCCGCACGGCACCAAAGGCAAGCTGTCAATTCTGCTGGTCAACGTTCCAGCGCATGTTGCGCAGGTGTGTTGCGGATGGACCCGAACCGCATGTACGCAGCGTCCGCCATGCTCGCTGTCCCCGTCGGAGGTTGACCGGGGGTCGGGTACGGGGCTGGACGAAAGTCCTACACGTGAAGGGACATAGCGCGAATGCAGCGGCACGGGACCTGGGGCATTCATGGTGGCATGCAAATGATACGGCGGGCCACCCGTCGTGCCCACGGAGGTTTCGATGAACAAATACGCAACCAACTCGTTTCGCGGTTCGCGCCAAGCCCGTGTCACGGCCCGTGCGGCTGTTTCGGGAACATGGAACGCGGCCCTGCTGCCCTTGGCGCGGGAATTTGCCGATCTGATGGATGCGATCTTCAAGATCCAGATCCTGCCTGCCTTTTTCTCGAAAGCCAGCCTGGTCATTTCAGCCATGGCATTCGCCTTTGTTTTCAACGCTGTGACGGATACCGCCGACCAGCTTGGGCAACATATCTCAGCGATGGTTCCCGCGCCGATGATGTTGCACTGATTGCAACCACGGGAAAAAGATTATCCGCGCCAGCCATGTGACAAGGCGCACTGCCCCCCGCAGGAAAAGCCGGCCCGACAAGGGCCGGCTTTTTTGTTGGCCATGCACCATCGGCGCAGGATGCAGGCCCTGTCCCGCCCGGGACCTTGGTCTGATCCCACTATCGGCATTTGGTTCACAAAGTGGTCCGACAGAGTGTGCATCCCGCGCGTCTCGATCTCCGCCACTTTCAGGGCAATGAAACCGGCATTTCGCCAGTCCGCCATGGACGCCCCCGCATTGATCCAGGAGAACGACAATGGTTTACGTCAACACCAACGACCTCAAGCACATTCTTGACCAGATTTTGATTGCCGAACAGCACGCGGCGGGAACGCCGTTGACTGACTTGGTTCTGAACCCCCTGCTTCCCTACGGCCTGCGACTTGTCGACGGGACCATGAACAACCTGACGGAAGGCCGTGAAACCTGGGGCTCTGCCGACCAGGTCATGCCGCGCTATCTGAATTCGACCTTCCTGACCCAGCCCGCCGAGGCGCATCTCGCCGATCCGAATCCGCGCGCGCCGCAGGCAGGTCCAACCTCCTACCTGCAGACCAGCGGCTCTGTCTATGACGCGGATCCGCGGATCATCTCGAACCTGGTCGCGGACCAGACACTTGCGAACCCGGCTGCCATTGCGGCCGTGCTTGCGCATAATGGCATGACCGGTCAAGCGATGCTGACCGTCGCGAATGAGATCAGCACGGCCTACCGTGCCGTACGCGATGCGCAGGCTGCAACAACCAACGTTGATGCCGCCATTGCGCTGCAGCGGGCGGCTTTGCAGGCGGCTGTGACTTCGGCGCAGCAGGCCTATAATACGGCAGTTGCCGATGTCTCATCCATGACCACGGTCAGTGCCGCAGCCGATCAGGCGGTGAGCGACGCACAGGCGACGCTGGCGGATGCCAGCGCCGCGCTTGTTGCCCTGCAGAACGCAGGTGACCTTGGCGCGGCCCAGGCAGCACTTGAGCAGGCGCAAGCGGCACTTGTGACCGCGCAGGAAGGGCTGACCGCGGCGCAGACGAACCTGACCGCAGCCGAAGGTGTCGCAGCGGCGGCGCTGGCGGCGCGCGATGCGGCGCAGGCAGAAGTCACGCGCCTTGAAGGCGAAAGCGTAGCCGCGTCGGATGCACTGAGCAGCGCTCAGGTCATCTTGAGCGACGCGCAAGCAACCCTGTCCGGTCTGACCGTTCCGACTGGTCTTGAGGATGCCCAGGCAGCGGTTACCACGGCCGAAGGTCTTGTGGCCTCGGCACAGGCCGCCGTCGATGATGTGGCGGCGCGTCTTGCGACCGCACAGACCCAGCTGGCCGATCTGAACACCCAGCTTGCCACGGCCGAGGCCTCGGTTGCCACGGCGCAGTCACAGCTGACAACCGCGCAGCAGGCTGCCACCGAAACGCAGACGGCGCTGGAGGCCGCACAGGCCACCTATGATGCCGAAGTATTGGAATCGGCTTCGGCCCAGTCTGCCTTCATGGCGGCTTTTTCGCTCTACCTTGCAAACCCCGCGACCAACTTCGCACAGATGAGCGCTGCGGCGGCACTGTGGTCTGCTGCACGTGCCGAACTGGATGCAGCGGATGCAGCCCTGACACGGGCCACCACCGCGGATGCTGCCGCAGATATCGCGGCCGCCAGCGCGCAGACAATCCTGACCACGGCCCAGGGGTTGGTGACCAGCCTCACAGCGCAGCGCGACACAGTGTCCGGCACGATCACCAGATTGAACGCAGAGCAGACGACCGCGGCGGAAACCCTGACCGCGGCGCAGACTGATCTTGCAACCGCTCAGGCGGACCTTGCCGTAGCCGAGCTGGACAGCGCGGCCTATCTTGCGGCGCAGACGGCGGTCGAGACGGCGCAAGCGGCCGTCAATCTGGCCCAGAGCGCAGCCGATGCAGCCGCAGGAGCGGTGACATCGGTACAAACAGAACTCACCGGGCTGGAAACCGCGCTGATTGAGGCCGATGCCGAAGTGACGCGCCTGTCCGGCATCGTTGGCACCGCAGAGGCTGACGTGACCACGGCCACCGACAATGTGACCACGGCGCAAGGCGAACTGGCCGCAGCGCAGGCGGCCAGCACCGACATGATCGCAGCCATGGCAACCGTGGCAAATGCCACTCTGGCCGTGCAGAGCGCGATCGTTGCCGCCGAACTGGCATCGGGCGACCTGACGGCTGCCCTGGCAAGCGAAGCACTGGCGCAGACCGCGCTGGCAACGGCCACTGCAGACCTCGCGGCGGCGGACAGTCCTGACGCAGCGGCAGCTGCGACGGCCGCAGCTGAAGCCGCGGTCGTGACCGCGCAGACCGCGCTGGACACCCTGCTGACCACACATGGTGTGGCTATGGATGGCAACAATGTCCTGTTGCCCGACGTCTCTCCGGATGAAGGCCTGTCGGCGCCCTACAACTCGTGGATGACGCTGTTCGGCCAGTTCTTCGACCATGGTCTCGACCTGGTCGGCAAGGGCGGCAGCGGCACCGTCTATATCCCTCTGCAGCCCGATGATCCGCTTTACGTCGAAGGTTCGCCCACCAACTTCATGGTGCTGACCCGCGCCACGAACCAGCCCGGTCCCGACGGGATCCTGGGTACCGCAGATGACGTGCGCGAGCACTTCAACAAGACCACGCCATGGGTTGACCAGAACCAGACCTATACCTCGCACCCGTCGCACCAGGTTTTCCTGCGCGAATATGCTCTGGACGCAAACGGCGTGCCGCGTGCTACCGGTCATCTTCTGGATGGTGCAGGTGGCGGCATGTCCACCTGGGGTGACGTCAAGGCGCAGGCTCGTGACATCCTTGGCATCAACCTGTCGGATGCCGATGTCCTGGATGGCCCCCTTCTGGCCACCGACCCTTATGGCAACTTCACCCCCGGTCCGAACGGCCTGCCACAGCTTGTCGTGCCGAACCCCGACTTCGGTGTGGTCGATGGCGCGCCCGAGCATATCCTGATCGAAGGTGATCTGGCCAACCCGGTCGACACCGCACAGGCGGTGCGCAACGGCCATGCCTTCCTTGAGGATATCGCCCATAACGCGGCCCCCGGCACCTATGTCGTGGATCGTTTCACCGGCGAAACCGCCGTCAAGACACCGGATGCGGACACCGAAACCGGCAACGCGATCATCCCGAACCAGTTTGGCCAGAACGCAACCTATGACAACGAACTGCTGGATCGCCACTACATCGCAGGTGACGGGCGCGGCAACGAGAACTTCGGCCTGACCGCCGTGCACCATGTGTTCCACTCCGAGCACAACCGCCAGGTCGACGAAATGAAGCAGACCATCCTTGCCAGTGGCGAATTGGCCTTCATCAACGAATGGCTGGTGGCGCCGATCACCGAAGGCGATCTTGCAACGGCAACGCCCGCGGCCCTGTCCTGGGATGGCGAGCGTCTTTTCCAGGCCGCCAAGTTCGCGACCGAAATGCAGTATCAGCACCTGGCCTTCGAAGAATTCGGCCGCCGTGTGCAGCCGCAGATCGCGGGTTTCGTGGCCAATGGAAGCGCCGATATCGACGGCTCGATCCTCGCCGAATTCGCCCATGTGGTCTACCGCTTCGGTCACTCGATGCTGACCGAGAACGTCCACACCATGGATCCCAACGGCGTCAACACCTCGACCGATCTGATCACCGCCTTCCTCAACCCGGTGGCTTTCGATCAGGATGGCGCTCTGACCTCGGACCAGGCCGCTGGTGCGGTGGCACGCGGCATGTCGCGTGAAATCGGGTCCAATATCGACGAGTTCATCACCAGTGCGCTGCGTGACAACCTGGTCGGTCTGCCGCTTGACCTTGCCGCATTGAACATCGCACGCGGCCGGGACACCGGTGTTCCTTCGCTGAACGCCGCGCGCGAACAGTTCTTTGCCGCAACCGGCAACGAATGGCTGCGCCCCTATGACAACTGGCTTGACTATGCCGCGAACCTGAAGAACCCGGCTTCGATCGTGAATTTCATCGCGTCCTATGGCACGCATGAGACGGTGGTGAACGCGGTCACCGTGGACGATAAGCGCGCGGCTGCAACAGCCATCGTTCTTGGTGGCGAAGGCGCTCCGGCGGACCGTCTGGACTATGTCAACGGCACCGGTGCCTGGACAGGTGTTGAAACCGGCATCAACAACGTCGAGTTCTGGATCGGCGGCCTGGCCGAAGCGATCATGCCCTTCGGCGGCATGCTGGGTTCAAGCTTTGGTTTCGTCTTCCAGCACCAGATGGAAGTCCTGCAGAACGGCGACCGCTTCTACTACCTGGCGCGGACCGCAGGCATGAACATGCTGGCCG
This sequence comes from Rhodobacterales bacterium, assembly GCA_033839205.1. Lineage (GTDB taxonomy): Bacteria > Pseudomonadota > Alphaproteobacteria > Rhodobacterales > Rhodobacteraceae > Seohaeicola. The sequence goes on from JAJLKH010000135.1 coordinate 33,947, forward strand.
AACTGGAGAACAACTCCTTCGCCTCGATCATCCTGCGCAACACCGACCTCCAGGATGGCGGCGCGCATATCCCGGCCGATATCTTCTCTTCGATGGAATACATCCTCGAAGTGGACCAGTCGGTGCAGGCGATTGCCGATCCCACCTCCGAAAACGTCGATCCGTTCCTCGCGGGCATGGGCACACCGCTGGTGCAGCGTGCAACAGCCACGGTGGATGCGGCACTGGTTGAGGGCGCGCGCGAATACGACAACCTGCTGCAGTTCAACGGCGGCGAGCATGTGGTGCTGGGCGGTACGGCGCAGCGTGACATCCTGGTCGGCGGCCTGGGCGACGACGCGCTCTGGGGTGGTGCCGGCAACGACCTGCTGATCGGCGGGTCGGGCGTGAACACGCTGCGCGGCGGTGCGGGCGATGATATCATCCGCGATGGCGACGACGTCTCGTTCCTGCATGGCGAGGATGGCAACGACGTCATCTCGGCCGGTGGCGGCATCGCCGAACTGATGTTCGGCGGCGCGGGGAATGACGCGATCCTGATGGGGACCGACGATGCGGCCGAAGCCTTCGGCGGTGAAGGTAACGACTTCATCTATGGCGGCCCGGGCGCCGAGGTCATGTTCGGTGGCGAAGGCGACGACTGGATCGAAGGCGGCGATGGTTTCGACATGCTGATGGGCGACAATGGCGATCCCTTTGGTGGCTCGCGCGTCATTGGCCATGACGTTCTGAACGGGGGTGCCAATGACAACGACCTGCTTGGCGAAAGCGGCGACGACATCCTGATCCAGGGTGAAGGCGTGCATGTGAACGATGCCGACCTGGGACATGACTGGATCGCCCACAAGAATGCGCTGGTGGGGGCCGATGTGGACCTGACGCGCCGTCTGGAACTGCCCGGCCTTGATGTGATCCGCGACCGCTACATCAACGCGGAAGCGGTATCGGGAACCGCACATGCCGACCTGATCTATGGTGACAACCGGATCGGCGCAGACCTGCCGGCGGGTGCTGATCCGCTGATCAACGAAGCCACGTTCTTTGGCAACGAACTGACCCAGGCGGGCGTCGACCGGATCGAAGGTCTGCGCGAACTGCTGGGCGACCTGATGGGCACGGACGCGCTGCAGACTTTCACGGGCGGCAACATCCTGCTGGGTGGCGGCGGCAGCGACGTGATCCAGGGCCGCGGCGGCGACGATGTCATCGACGGTGACCGCTTCCTGAACGTCCGTATCTCGGTGCGTGACCCCAATGATCCGACCGTCGAACTTCAGACGGTGAACAGCCTGATCGAAATCGCCGACCAATTGCTCGACGGTTCCATCAACCCTGGCCAGCTGCAGATCGTGCGGGAAATCCTGGACGGCGGCCAGGAAGGCGACACCGATACGGCTGTCTATTTCGACGTGCGGGCAAATTACAACGTCCGTGCCAATGACGATGGCAGCGTGACCGTGGAACACATCGCCGTCCCGGCCCAGGCCGACCTGGGGATAGACGCCAACAACGGCCAGCCAAACCCGGAAATCGGCGATGGGCGCGATACGCTGTGGAACGTCGAGGTTCTGCGCTTTGCCGACATGGAGATTGACCTGCGCACCGATCCGGCCAGCAACGGTGTCTTCATCGGAACGGCTGCGGCGGATGTGATCGACGGCACCAACGGGCCTGACGTGATCCTGGCGGGTGCGGGCAACGACCAGATCAACGGTCTGGCCGGTAATGACCTGATCTTTGCCGAAGCAGGGTCGGACACCATCACCTGGAACGCGCCCAACGGCGGGTATGACGTGGTGGCCGGGCATGGCTTCGTCAACGATGGCGGCACCGACATGCTGATCGTCAATGGCGACGGCACCGAAACCGGCTTTACCATGTACACGGTGGCGGCCTGGGTCGATGCGGGCGGCGCGCAGCCGCTGGATCCGCTGTCCGAGATCATCATCACCCGGACAGCCAATGGTGTGGAAACCGCGATCATGGAAATCCGCGGGATCGAAGAGATCGCCATCAACGGTGTGCAGGGGATCGAGACAATCAACGCGGTCGGCGACTTCGCCCTGACCTCGCTGGCGCCCAACACGATCTTCGTGAACGGTACGGCGGGCGACGAGATCATCGACTTCGCGGGCTTCCTGTCCACCCAGCGTCTGGTGGTCGATGCCGGTGACGGCCGTGACATCATCACGGGTGGTGCAGGCAATGACATCCTGATGGGTGGCGCAGGTCGCGACGACATCACCTGGAGCGTCGGTGGCGGATCGGATGTGGTCGACGGTGGCGCGGATCGCGATACCTTCACCGCGAACGGCGATGCCTCGGACGAGACCTTCCGCGTCTATGCGGCGGGGTCCTGGACCGGCGCACCGCTGGAGGCGGGCACCGATATCGTCATCACCCGCATGGTTGCAGGTGGCGAAGAGGCGGTGATCGCACAGCTGGCCAATATCGAGGAGATCCAGATCAACACAGGCGGCGGCGTGAACAACGTCGAGGTCTTCGGTGACTTCAACCCGACCTCGCTGGCCTTCAACACGATCACCGTCAACGGCACCGATGGCGATGACAACATCGACATCAGCGCATTGACCTCGGCGCACCGGATCCTGTTCCGCAGCGTCGGCGGCAACGACACCATCGTGGGCACGATCCGCGAACAGGATGTGATCGTCCTGCCCGAGGGCACCGTACTGGCCGATGTTGTCCGCACCGAAGCCAACGGCGTGGTAACCCTGTCCGACGGGCAGCGCAGCGTCAGCTTCGTCCCCGCCGAACCCGGTGTCGAGCCCGGCATCGTCGTGGCAGGCACGGCTGCCGAAAGCATCCTGGTCAATGTCGGCACAGTGAACGAGGCCGGTGTCTACCAGCTGCCGCGGGGTCAGATTGCCCTGACGCAGACCGATGTGGATGCGCTCGAGTACATGATCACGGGCCAGGGCACACCGCCTGCACTTCCGACGGAACAAGGCGATGTGGCCGCGGATGACGAAGCCGACTTCATCATCGGCAGCCGCGACCTGCTGGGCATGGAAAACAACCAGGTCAACCCGGGCTTCGGCGCCGCGGATCAACCCTATATCCGCATCACCGAAGCGCGCTATGGCGAGTATGACGAGGCGACGGGCAACCGTCAGATCAACCCGATCTTCGAAGGCCTCGATCCGCGTGCAATCTCGAACACCCTGGGCACGCAGGACGCGGACGCGGCCAAGGCAGCCTCGGCCAACATGTTCATGATGGCCTTCGGTCAGTACTTCGATCACGGCCTGACCTTCATTCCGAAGGGTGGCAACGGAACGATCGAGATCGGCGGTCCCGGCATGACCATGGCGCCCGGTTCGGACAATCCGGCCGACCTGACCCGCGCCACCGTGGTGGGCTATGACGAGAATGGTGTGCCTCTGCACGAGAACATCACCTCGCCCTTCGTGGACCAGAACCAGGTCTATGGCTCGTCCTCTCTGGTGGGTCAGCTGCTGCGCGAAAGCGATGGCAATGGCGGCATGGGGGCACAGGTTCTGCTGGGTCAGCCGGATCCGTCGAACGAAGGCTTCCGCCTGATGGCGACGCTGCGGGAACTTCTGGATCACCACATCCAGAACCGGACCGTGTTCACGGGCACTGACATGGGCGACGTCACCCTTTTGGAGTACTACCCAGATCTGCTGGATGCCGAAGGCAACTACAATGCTGCCACTATCTCGGATCTGGTCGGCAACTTCATGGGAGAAACCTGGCCGATTCTGATCGACAAGAACCCGTTCATGAACCCGCTTGACCACTTCGTGGGCGGCGATGGGCGCGCGAATGAAAACGTCGGTCTGACCGCGATGCACACCATCTGGGCACGCAACCACAACTACCATGTGGAACTGCTCGAGGCCTCGGGCTTCGAGGGCACCCCGGAGGAACTGTTCCAGGCGGCCAAAGCCCTGAACGAGGCGGAATATCAGCAGGTCGTGTTCAACGACTTCGCCGATGCTCTTCTGGGCGGGCTGCAGGGGTCGGGCCGTCACGGTCATGACAAGTACGATCCGTCGACCGATGCACGCATCAGCCACGAGTTCGCCGCGGCAGCCTACCGCTTCGGCCACTCGCAGATCGGTCAGACCCTGACCCTTCTTGATGCCGAAGGTCGGCCGACCGATGTTCCGCTGTTCGATGCCTTCCTGAACCCGACCAACGACCCGAATGCCTTCGGCGTCGACATGAACCGCGACGGAACCGTCGACATCATGGGTGCCGAGGCCGTGGGTGCACTGGCAGGTATGGGATACATCCCGCAGCCGGGCTATGCGCAGTATGGTGTGAACGCCATCCTGGTCGGCATGGTGCAGCAGCCTTCCGAGCAGGTCGACTTCCAGGTGGTGGACGCTGTGCGCAACGATCTGGTCCGCATCAGTGCCGACCTCTTTGCCTTCAACGTGGCACGGGGCTGGGATGTGGGTCTTGGAACGCTGAACCAGGTGAAGTCCAGCCTGGCGGCATCGACGAACCCCTATATCCGGGAAGCCATCGAATTGTCCGACCTGAACATGGTGCCCTATGCATCCTGGGAGGACTTCCAGAGCCGCAACAACCTGTCGGATGACGTGATCGCGCGGTTCCAGCAGGCCTATCCGGACCTGGTGCTTGAAGGCGACGCGATTGCCGCCTTCCAGATGGCCAACCCGGACATCACGTTGGTGCCTGGTGAAAACGGGGCAATGATTGTCCAGGGCATCGACCGTGTCGATCTCTGGGTGGGTGGCCTGGCCGAAAGCCACATCCAGGGCGGTGTCGTGGGTCATACCTTCTGGGTGATCATCCACGAACAGCTGGACCGTCTGCAGGAAGGCGACCGGTTCTACTATACCGATCGCATCGGCGACCTGCCGGTCTACAACAACTTCATCGGCAACGTGACCCTTGGGGACATCGTGGCGCGCAACACCGGGATGACCGATCTGCCGCTGGATATCTTCAGCTACACCTCGGGTACTGTCGACGACGATGTTGCACCGCAGCAGCCCCTGGTTGACGACGTGCCGATGGCTGAAGAGACCGTCATCGAAACCCCTGTTGTCGAGGAAACTTCGGTTGTCACCGAAGCTCCGTTCACCGAAGAGGCACCCGTTGCACCCGAAGCACCGGTCACTGAAGAGGTAACGGTTGTCGAAGAGGCACCCGTCGCCGAAGAGGCACCGGTTGTTGCAGAGGCCTCCGTTGCAGACGAGGACATGGTTCTGTCTGGCACCAACGAGGCCGACACCCTGACCGGCAAATCCGGCAATGATGTCCTGAACGGCATGGCCGGGGCAGATATGCTGAACGGTGCCGATGGCGACGACATGATCTTCGGCGGCGAAGGCAACGATGTCCTGCTGGCTGGTGCCGGTGACGACATCGCTTATGGCGACGCAGGCGACGACCGCATCATGGGTGGCGCAGGCCGTGACATGCTGTTCGGTGGCGAGGGTAACGACGACATCCTGGCCGGTGACGGTGCCGACATGGTCTATGGTGAAGCCGGGGCGGATCGCATCTTCGGCAATGCCGGCAACGACATGCTGAATGGTGGCGCCGGGAATGACGAGGTGCATGGCGGCGAGGGCCACGATCGCTTCTTGGCAACCGTGGACGACGGCAACGATGTCTACTTTGGTGATGAAGGCTCCGACACCTTGGACATGTCAGCGATCCTTGCGGATGCCAATATCCGCCTGGGCAGCGCTGGCAGTGATCGCGGCGCGGTCATGGTCGGTGACAGCATCGACACGATCTGGAGCATCGAGAACGTGATCGGTGGTGCTGGCAACGACACGATCATCGCAAGCGATGCGGTCAACGTGATGGACGGTGGTGAAGGCAACGACACCTTCGTCTTCGAAAGCGCTGCCGCAGCCGATGGCGATATCATCCGGTGCTTCAGTGCGGGCGATGTCCTGTGCTTCAGCGATCTGGACGCCGATGCCGGGATCGAGGGCAACCAGTCCTTCACCCTGGCAGGCCGCGACATGACCATCGGGGCGGGTCAGCTGACCTTCAGCCATGACAACGCCGATGGCGAGGATGTGACGATCGTCACCGGTGACACGGGTACGGACACGTTCTCGGTCAAGATCAGCGGTCATCACGACCTGCAGGAAGAAAGCTTCCTGTTCTGATCCGGCAAGTTCTCACCATGAAAAGAACGGCCGCCCCTCGGGGCGGCCGTTTGCATGTGCCGGCACTTTGCCTTGGCGAGATCGAACACCCGCAAGACGCCGGTTTAGCGTTCCGCCAGGGCTGGAAACTGGGCTGTCGGTGGTTTGTCGTTTAACCTTGAAACCCATGCCCCACTGATAATGAAGCTGCCTTGTGACCAGGAATAGCAGGCTGACAGGCGGCAGACGGCACAGACTCCCGACACGGCACAGAGACTCAGGAAAAGACTGCGCACCGGTCCGGGCATCCCTGTTCCTGCGTCCGCTAATTCGATTGATCCGGTTCGCGCGCGGCATGAATTCGATCCGCTGGGCAAGTTGCCGCAAATCCAGACCGTCGCGATCGTTCAACGGCCGAGCTATCCCGACAGAGCGGCCCCCGTGATCGTCGCCGAGCTGACCATGCAACGCGCCACGGCAAGGGCACGCCACCTGTACGGCGCATCATGGACCGCGCATAGTCCCAAGGATGAAATCAAGCTTGATGATGACCCCGACGCTATCCGGACCTGCACAGCCGGTGCTACCTGCCAATCGCGTTATCGTGGCGTCAACAGTGGCCGGGACATCCTGCGCATCCTGGCGGTTGTTGCCGGGGCCGATGGGGCTGCAACCAAAGATCTCGAATAGCAAATCCGTGCTCATGTGCGGTCACGTTCTTTCCGTGCCGCAGAGACTTGGCTCAAAGGCAATCTGCCCACCATGAGAAGCGGGCAGATTGCAGCGTCGCATGACAACCGGTGGTGTGACCTCAATCGGTTGTTTCGACCGTGCTCAGGTTGAGCAGGGACAGAAGCTGATCGGCCCGCTTGGCATCGAAGGGCTTTGGCAGAAAACCGTTCATGCCTGCCGCGACACAGGCATCCTTGTCCTTTTGGGTCGTATGGGCTGTCAGGGCGACAACAGGTGCCTGTGCGGACTTGCATGGCAGGGCCCGCAGGCGGCGTGTCGCCTCGAACCCGTCCATAACCGGCATGCTGAGATCCATCAGAACCACGTCGAAATCCGTTTCCATCATCAGGTCCAGGGCATCCTGACCGCTGGACGCCTCATATGTCTGATAACCACGCCGTTCCATCAGCAATCGGACGACCATCCGGTTCGTCAGGTCATCGTCCACCACGAGCATCTTGCGGTCCATGTTCATACCCATTCTTGTCATGCGTTGTTCGGTTATCCCTGCGGGATCAGTGTTTCGACGGGGATCCGCACCACAAAGGTCGATCCGTGTTGCAGCTGGCTTGAAAACGTGAGGCCACCCCCCATCGCGGTCACCATGGATTTGGCGATGCACAGTCCCATGCCGATCCCTTGATGATGGCGCGCGAAGGGATTGTTATCCTGAGTTCCGACCAGATGCGAAAAGGGCTTGAAGATCCGGGCCTGGTCGACCTCGGCCATACCGGGGCCGGTATCCCTGATCGCAATCACCAGCGTGGAGCCTGTCCCGTCGGTCGCGGTTTCCAGCTGGACCGCGAACAGGACGCCGCCGCGATCCGTGAATTTGACGGCATTGTCCAGAAGGATCGACACGACCTGTTCAATCTTGTCCCGATCCGCCACAAGCGGCCGGTTCTCGCCAGTTGGCCAGGCAAAGTCGAAGGTCAGCCCCTTTGCCTCTGCTCGCCTTGCAAAACCCTTGCATAGCGTCTCAAGCGCAGAGCGGGCATCGAAGGGCAAGGGCGAGATCTTCAACTCGTCCTCGCTGGCCTCGGTAAAGGCGATCATGTTGTCGACGATCCGGCTCAGCCGCTTGGCCGACCCATGCGCCAGATCCAGATAGCCGCGCAGTTCCTCGTCCTGCGACCTGTCGCTACAGGCCGACAACATGCCCAGAACACCGTTCAGCGGGGTGCGCAACTCGTGGCTGGCGATGACGATGAACTCGTTCTTGCGCCGACTTTCCTGTTCTTCCAGGCGCAGCGCCGCGCGCAACCTGTGTTCGGACTGGCGCACTGTCGCGACCATCTTCTTGAGCGACTCGTTCAACGTCGACATCTCTCTGGACGACTGCTCCAGATCGGGCAGGTCGACGTTGTAATTTCCCTGCGTGATCTCCTGGCTGGAGCGCGTGAAGTGTTCGATCGGCTGCACGATGCGATGCGCCAGCCGCCACCCCATGAAGGCCAGGATCACCGCGGTCAGCAGGGCCACAAGGTAGGATTCCAGCAGATTGGCATGTACCGTATCGGACAATTCGTCAAACGGCTGCGGCACCATGACCGCCCACCCGGTTTCCGGCACATAGGTGTAGCCCGCGATCATGTCCGCATCCATCGGAGGCGAATAGAACATCCCCACGCCTTCCTTGCGTTCCAGCATCAGGGCGACCACCGAAATGCCCGAGGCATCCATCATGTTGTCTTCAACGGTTCGCGATGGATGCGCGATCGCGCGTCCCGTGGCGTCGAAAATGGCAGAATGGCCATTGTCGCCGAACAGGATCCTTTCTTGCAGGGACTTGATGTAATCCGTCGCAAGATAGCCTATCGCCAGCGCGCCGCCCGGCAACTTGAAGCCGAGGATGAAATACTTCCTGTCGCCAATCCGCTCCAGGTTGGACAGTTGCACCCCGAACAGAGAAGTGCTGACGCCCTCGCGAAGCGCGTCGAGTATCTCTGCCCTTGGCAGGGGCGGCGCCGTGCCGAAAGCCGAAGTGGTCTGCGCGATGGAATTGTCCGGCCGGACGATCGTGATGGTATCAAGATCGAATTTCCGCATCATGACATGGCTGCGGGTGACCATGTCATCCTGTGCCAGATCGGCCTGCAGATAGATAAAGACCTGGGCCACATCGTTGATGTAACGCGATATCGCCAGCGAAAGGTTCTGCGCGATCACAAGGTGCTTTTCTTCGGTGCGCTGCACCTCGCCGGACAGGAAATTCTTGTAATTCCAGATCTGGATCAGAAAAGCCGAACAGAACAGCAGCGTCAGGATCGTCAGGCAGATCTGCCATTTCAGCGAAGCGGGCCGGACAAGATCAACCAATCTGGAGAACCGCATCTTCGCGGTGGTTGCAGCAGGTAGTCTTGAGAGGTTTGCAACGGTCGGGCCCATGCTTTTCGTATCCGCCTTGGAATTCTGATTCCGGAGCGTGACCAGAAAGCTCACGATCCAAGGGCAACCCTATCTTACTCAACCCTAGGGACAGCGCCACAAGGGCTAACGCGGTATCAGACCAAAGTCCTATAGCCAGCAGATCACCATTTTGGATTGCTCGGTGAGTTCAAACTTCCAGACGCTGGGCGCTCAATACGATTTCCAGACGATTTGCCGCTGAAAACTTGCCTTTAAGCGCACCCACATAGTGTTTCACGGTCTTTTCACTGATCGTCAGACGATCCGCGATCTGCTTGTTGGTCATTCCCTCCATCAGGCATTTGATCACCTGCTCTTCCCGCATGGTCAGACGCAGTTGTTCGGCCTCACGGCGGCGTTTTTCAGTGTCGCGCAGATGCGCGAAGAGCTGCATCGCGATTTCGGGCGGCACGAAATTGTCCCCGGCCAAGGCACGGCGGATAGCAACGCACAGGTCCATTGGCTCACTGGTCTGCGTCAGGATGGCAGCGGCGCCGGCGTCCAGCGCCTTGACCGCGAAATCAAGCACGCCGCTTTGACAAAACACAACGATGTGGCTGTTTTCACAGGATTTTCTGACCTTCCCCATTACATTGATCGGCGAGGACAGGCCAACAAGGTCCATGACCACGACATCGGGGCAATTCGCAGCGATCATCGACAGTGCCGCATCCGAGAATTCGCAGGAACCGACAACCTCGAAGTCACTCAGGTCGGCCAGCGTGTGCTCGATGCCCGTCCTGGAAAAGGGTTGGTTACATAGAACGAAAATCTTCTTCACGCGTGGTTCCTTCTGGTAACCTAGGACAGTCATACAAATTTAGATAAGAAAGCTTCGGTCGTAAGTTTCGCTGAGTTCCGGCAGTCCTGTTCAGTTGAAACCCCGTCAGAACCCGATATCAATTCCTGCCCTGCGAGGCGCGACACCGCGCTTGATTTCAGTCCTCCCGCGTCCACCCAAATCGTCGCTGTGAACTGACATCGCCCCTGAACGACGAAGTTTCATTAAAGCCAAACGGTTGTAACGCAGAACAAGACAACTCTGCATTGTTCATTCGTCCAAAACCTATCTCTTTGGATAGAAGCCCCGGTTCTTGCCAGCCAGGAGCGCGCGGAGTCCCGACCGGCCAGACAAGCCGGATCCCGGGCCTCGCGCTGCTGGGTTGCAGTTACATTCGCAGCACCTTGAGCCCCTGACCGACAGGCGCATTCCAGTTCAGACCAAAGTATCACAAGGACTTGGACTTGGCGCGGACGCGCCCGGAAGGCGGCGAGGGCATAAAGGCGTCTCGAACCGGCGTGACACGCACGCCTAACGCAGGACCAGTATGGAGAGCCCCATGTCGACGAAGCTAACAAAGCAAGGCAGAAAGACTGCTCGCATCGCCCGTCTGACAGCAGGAATGCGGTCAGCCTCGCTCTATACACTGGGCATTTCTGGAATCATCAACATCCTGGCCCTGACAGGATCGTTCTACATGATGCAGATCTACGATCGCGCCCTGCTCAGCGGCAGTGTTCCGACCCTCGTGCTGATCTCCTTGCTGGCGTTGGGTCTTTTCATGTTCCAGGGCGGTTTCGATGTGATCCGCACCCAGATCCTGCAGCACCTGGGCGCAAGGATTGACCGTGATGCGGCACCGGAAATCCACAAGATGACGATGGACATGCCGCGCTATGGCTTCTCCACGGCAGAATCCCTTGAACGTGGGCGCCATGTGGACACGGTGCGCAATTTCGTGGCCGGACCAGGGCTGACGGCGCTGTTCGATCTGCCGTGGATGCCGATCTTCCTGGTGTTCATCTTTGTCCTTCATCCTTACCTGGGCGCCTTGACGGTGGGCGGCGCGCTGGTGCTGACCGCCTTGGCGATCCTGAC